>DKEY01000016.1 GCA_002469305.1 Sulfurospirillum sp. UBA6810 | reverse complement strand
CACGTGCTGCTTCTATAGCTGCATTTAAAGCCAAAAGATTTGTTTGATCTGCAATATCGCTTATAATTTCTAAGATGGTGCGAATTTGAACAGTTTGCTCTTTTAATTGTCCCACTTCTTGTGAAATATTTTCCTCGTCTACACTTATCTTTTCAATGCTTGAGACAATATTTTGTAAGTTCTCAATCATCGTTGTAAGCATCTTGAAATCTTCTTTCATGTAATCGGATGTTTCCTGTGTTATATCTTTTTGCTTTCTCAACTCATTCAATATTTCACGAGTATATACAGTAACTTGATTTGATATCTCATCTTGCTTTGTTGCAAAAGATATGATTTCAGCAGAAGAGTCACAAACTTCTTTATTTACCTTAAGTGTTTCTAATACAGTCTCTTTCGCTTTTATGATGGCTTTTTGTATGGTTCTGATGAAACCATTGATATTAAAGCATATCTGCCCAAACTCATCTTTTTTATTAAAAACAATTTCGCTCTTTAGGTCCAAGTTGTTTGAGTTGGTTGAAACTTCTTTGTCAATAAAGTTTATACTTCTTACAATGTATCTGCTGATGAGCCATAGAACTAAACAAGTTGAAGACAGAACCAAAATAGATACAAAAATGTTTAGTTTGAGATTATCTGACAAACTATCCCCTATTTCCAAGCTAATCTTTTTAACCCTATCATCTGTAAATTGAGACATATCTTCAAAGATAGAAGAGATTTCTTTAGAGCTCTCTTCCAAGTCTATTGCCAGCGTTCCAATTTCTTGTGTAATGTCTTTGGCATAAGTTGCTTGAATTAGTGGAAAATTTGGCTTGATATTTTTTTGATATTTTTCATATGCACTTTGGAGTTTGTCTTTTAAGTATGGTTCTTGATAGAACTCTTTTCCTAAAGAGTCTTTAAAAAATTTATCCAAAATTTTTTCAGTTGAAACTATTCTATTTTTTGCTTGCCCTGTAGGTAAAAATTCGCTAGTAACAAAAATCAAGTCTTTTAAAATTGTATCAAATTGGTTCTTGGTAGTCATAATGGTATTTGAGGGGATAACATTTTGTCGGTAGATTTTTTCTAATGCCTCACTCCCTGTTAAACTAGAGTTTATACTTATCCAAGACAAAGTACAAATACCTACAACAGAAGCTATTGAAATAAAAAACAACTTTGTTGAGATTTTTAAATTTTTCGAGGAAAACAACATATTAATATCTCCTATACTTTAGTTATACTGTAAAGTTTCGATATTAATAAATATATAATTAATTAAACCTTAATTAATATTAACTACATTTGCTCTTACAAGTGTTTGTCAAGAAAACTTAAAAAATCGTCTTCCCAAAATATTTTCAATGTTTCTCGATTTTTTAGCTTATTACTCACAAATATTGTTCGTTTCATAAGAATATTCAAATTGCCAATTTCTTGAATTGTATCTGCAAAGCTGTAGAACCTATTCAATTCATCTTGCTCTGTAAGTTTCAAAGGCACCTTGTAATAAAGACCATAAGGAGCTTGCCCTTTCGTGGGTTCTTTATCTAAATTAATGACTTGAATTGCCATTGTCTTTTTTGCTGGATCATACGCACTATCCAAATAAAAATGTTTCTGTTTATATAGTAAAACTGAACCAACATCAAACCATCCATCGTGGTTAGAAAAATGTTTCATTATTAAAAAGCTATTGCCCCGTGCATTAACAGTCATTGGAATTAGCCAAATAGCGCTTGTATCTTCTGGCTGTTTTGTTGATACTATTGTGTTTTTTAATGATACGTCCAAATTACCAATCATCTCTTCAATAAAAAAAGAACCTTTATCATCTGACATGAAAATATCTTGAGAGAAAACACCATGTTTAACTCCTTGAAAATAGCCATAAGAAGTTATTCCTATACCAAAGACTCCCCCTAAAAGAAACATGCTTAATAAAGCAACTGCAATTAAAATGTTTTTTTTCATCTTTATTTTTTCCAATGCTTTTTGTGTGTTATTATTGTTTTTTGCTTCGTATTTCCATTGAGATATCTGCTTGGTATTTTAATACAAAGTATTTGTTTTCTGATATCTTTTATAGCATTTAGCACATTTTCTTGTTCCGCTGTTAATTTAACTTGTTTACTTATATTCATTATATTGCTCTTTTTCTTTTTTTGTTAGAACTTTAGCTTGCCCAAAATACTTTTCCAATAGCTGTATATCTGCTGAGTCTATGAACTTTTGAGCTTTTGCTTTTTCATAATCAAGCACACCGAGTTCCATGGCTTCACATATGACTCTATAGAATATTTTATAAAATCTTTTGCCATGACTTGCGTTTGAATATTGTAAATATTCCAAATGGTGTGATAATGAGTGCAAAGAGGTTGCAAGAAGTTCTTCTTTTGTTTTACTTGAAACATTATACACATTCATATGTTGTGTCGCAAAAGTATAATCAGTATGAGAACGAGAATTTTTTTTATTGAGTAAAGAATATGTGAGCGTGTTAATCCCCTCTAACTTCGGATATATTTTTGCACCAATTAAGACAAGAATATCTTTAATCTCTTTTTCAAGAGGGTTTTCAGAAATAAGTTGTCCTGGATTTTCATTCTTTCCCTCTAAATTACCCATCCCATCAATAAAAACAAAAGGCTTAGAAGGAATCACTTTGTTAAAAAATCGAACACTCTTTCCACCTCCTTCTGGTTTCTCGAATATAAAAATTAGTAAATATAAAAATACTACAGAAGTAATACCTCCAACGACTACGAATCCAATTAAAAACCAAGAGTCTACTTTTGAAATTTCAAATTCATCTTCAATATTCATTTGAACTCCTTTTTAATATTCAACAGTAGTGAATATTAAAAAATAGTGTATAATGGAGGGATGGATAGTATTCATTTTAGTAGTCATTACTTAGAAGTCGTGCTAATGTAATTAATAAATAAAGAGTAAAAAAAACTCCCTCAACAACATTTGTTTTTCTTTCTTTTGCCATCACTTACCCTTTAATTTTTAAGACATTGCTTGTGTTTCTACTGTGAACAATGCAGCATATTTTTTCAGATTTGCAATATAAGTTTTTGGATAAAGCTTTTGTTTTTCATCCGCATCTTCATTTATTTCATAACTTGATATAAGTTCTTCTATGCCACTAATCACATCCTTTGTCTCTCTATATATTCTCAGTATGTCTTCTATAGCCCCATTCTCTGCTAATAATTCAATTCCCCTTTCTCTTTCTTTTTCAAAATCACCAAAAACATCCTGATGATACTTTTGATATAACTCTTTACTAAAAGGTATTTTAAGTATTTCTTGTCTTTTGAGTTCTAGCGCCTCAAGCAATTTGCTTATTTTCTTCTCATTACCTTGCTGATTAGATATACTAAAATCAACTGGTTCTTGCCCAAAGACTTTTTTATATTGCTCGAATACATTAATAGCTTTTGATTCTCCTTTGGGAGAAAAATTTAAGACCATAAATTCTTTGTTTCTGCCACTTCTTTTATACATCTTTCTGATTTGTTTATGAAATTTACTAATTTGTTTTTTTCTTTGTCTTTTATTCATATTTTATCTCCTTTTTAGAATTCTGAAAATTTATTACTTTTCTTGTTATGCAACAGCTTCTCTATGCTTTAAATCTTCAAACATCGCTATATCCTCTTTTGAAGCCAAGCGGATCATTCTATAACTAGTAGTTGTCCAGCTCCAAATACCATTCTCAAGTTCTTCATATTGTCTCCATTTTTTTAACCTTGGAATTTCCCAATAAAAATGTTCTCCATCGATTTTTTTAAGCCTCCCAATAATAAAGTTATCTTCATAACCAGAACCATAGTCGACTCTATAAAATTTACCAGTAACAATATCTAGCTTGTCCACTTTAACAATCCAACACCATATCCCATTAACACATTGTGCCGTAACTGTATTTTCTGGAGCTTTCAAATCAAGAATATAATGAAAAGTTCTAAACTGAAATGTGCGTCCATATGATGAGCGAATACTCCACTCGTCACTTCGTTCTTGTAGTTTTTTTGATGTTATCTTTACAGCTTTTGTTAGTAGTTTTGCATTTTCATTACACATATTGTATTCCCTCCTTATACCTTATCTGTACTTTCTATAAACTCCAATGGCTTTATTTTTAATTTTACTATTGTTGGTTTAGACAATTGAGGCTTCCAGTCTCTATCAAAAAACTTTTTATCAAACCCCTCTAGTTCTTTATGAAAATCTTGCTCTGAAATACTAGTTACTCTTTCTTCGACTATCTCCAAGAAAGTTAAAAAAGCCAAATATCTATCATTATCTTTCATGTATTCAGAATGAATAACATTCCTAGACCACGAAAGCATTGTTCTTGCATTACCAACAAGAAGCTTCAAATCTTTAGTATCGTCTTTTGATAATTCTTTTTTTCCCAAATGATTATGTCCTGTATTATGAAGTGTGTCACAAAACCAATAAAACAACCAATTCATTCTATTTAAAAGCTCATCTTTTTCTTCCAACTTTACCTTTGACTCTAAAAGAATGTTTGTTATTTTTTCAACTGTCTCATCATGCGTTTTGCCACTCTGAAAAAACACTCCCAACTCTCTATCACCAAACCCAAAAGGTGAATATTCTTCTTTTCCTTTTTTGTATCCAATTTTATATACAACAAAAAGAGAGATTACTCCTATTACCAAAATCATAAAATTTTCCATTTTATTCCTTTTCTATTACGGATTATATATCCGTATCTATTGTGCTTTCTTTTTGCTTTTTTTCTGTGAAGAACTTTTTTTCTATTCTTCCTAGTCTATCAGCTATAACCCCAAGAGTTAATGTAATTAGCACAAGACACAATGTTTGCATAAAATTTAAAAATTCCATTTTAACTCTCCTATTGCTTGATTGTATATAAAGTTATATCCGAACAACCACGCATCTTTTTTATAGTCTTAGTGCAAGAAATTTTTTTACAAAAATCTTCTATCTTCTCTTTCCCTTTTTCATCTAAAGGTACACTATAAGCATCTTGATATTTTTCATGTTTTACATGTAGATTTTCTAGTGATGTCTTGTTGTTTGTAATGAAAAAATCTCCAACCATCACACACATAGCACTTGCTGTATTGCTTAACAAAACTAGTGTTGCTAAACCTAATATACTCTTCGGCATCTTATTCTCCTGTTATGGGACTTAAATTAGTACTTCATTGCTGAACTGTCTATTGTGGCCAATGGTTCGACTCGATTACCATTAGCATCACTGATTCCATAAGCAACATCGACATCACTCGCACTATCATAATCTTCTTTAGTATAAACAGATAAAGTTTTACCATCGCCTACGGCCATCACTACTAAATCTAACTTTTGTGCATCGTTTAGTGCTTTTTGAATTCTATTAGATATGCGAATAGCATCTTTTTCTTGTTGCTCTGTAGCCATGACTATCTTCCTATTGTTTGGTTAGTTGTTTATTCAAATGAGGATATTTGATTTTAACGTCCTCTGCAATCGCCAACATCATATCTTTATTTTCATATACTTTTGTCATATCAATATCAGCATGTTCTTGATTGAAAATCTTTGCACTAGTTTGTGAAAAATTCAACACCAAAAACTCTTTGCTTCTACCGCTTCCTTTAAGTGCTTTCTTTATGTGATTAAAAAGTTTACTTGATTGCTTCTTTTTTTGTCTCTTATTCATTATTTAATCCTATTTCTGTACTTGCCCATCAAGAGCTTTTTCCCAAAATTCTCCAAAAGCATTATTCATACAATCCTCACATACATTACCAAAATCTTCTTTCACTTCTTCAAAAAATATTTTCATGCTTTCAGGCATATCAACACTCACAACTAAATTTGAAGCACCATAGCCTTTAACTTTTTTGTTGCAAAGTGTAAAGTTGCTTGTCTCAACATATTCTAATTGATTGCTATTGTCTTTTAATTTTTGGAGCGAAGAACCTAAGTGTATTTTTTCATCTTCATTAACTGACACCAAATTTACAATCTCTGAATAGTCAAAGTTAAATTCTTTGATTATCCATTTTCTTAGTCCATCCTCATCTATTTCAATTAATGATTGTATTCCCTTGAATTTCATGTAGTCTTTTATAATATTAGATTTTAAAATATCAGGACTAATTATTGATTGAGCTTTATTTAATTTTGCTTTATCAATCTTCTTATTATCGCCTTGACTAGCAAGTGCAATTTCACTTTGTTGTTTTAGTCCTTTTATACTATTGAGTAGTTCTTCTTTTAAGTCCATTGCTTCATTCTCCTGTTGCGGTTATTTTTTCTATAGTTGTAATTGAGACATTCAAGCCATAGCCATGTAAAATGGCTTCTTGAATTATCTCATGTTTTTGAGAGTTTTTGAGATTTATATGTTCATCATTAACTGACTCTAAAGTCATTTTTATCAAAGAAGCAAGGTCGGATTGTTCCATCGTTTTTTCAGCATGTCCAACAATCTCATACTTTGTATCTTCTCTTGCTAACTGATTGAGCACACAATAACATGTAACTTCTTGCCCATTTTCACTCCAACCACCAGTGCCTAAGCAATATGAACAATTAAAATTTGGGTGAACCTTTAGCATCTTATCTCCTATTACTTGCTTATCTGATATTTATTTTAGACCAATTTACTTTAAAATTTGTTCCATCCAAAGCACTATCAATCTGCTCTTTACTTTGCGTACTTAATACACTATTAACAACCCATGAGGCAAATACTTTTTTGCCCTGTTCTACTCTCCCAAGCGCAACTCTTAATTTATCTGCTTGTTTTTCATCAAGATATGTATTTCCATCAATAACTATCATTTTATTTACTCCTATTACTGTGCTTGTTTTTGTTCTCTATCTGATACAATACTATCGCGCATAAAACTCATTGCTTCTTCTAGTTCTTCCATTGAGTACCATTCGTCACCGATTTTATATTTTAGTGTTTTTGGATTTATCTCATGTTGCATTTGCGTTATATGTGTTACATCTGCAATGAAATGTCCCTTAACATTGCCCATACACATATGTAAATACTCACTATAATATCCCGTAACTTCTTGTCCATCTAATGTTAATGCTTTAGCTATCATAATCGCTCTCCTATTACTTGGTTTCATATGGCTTATCTAAATCAAACGATTTAGTATCTTTGCCAGAACCACCTTTTGTGTGTATTGGGTTTATTTTAAGCTGACTGTCACTCTTGCTATCAGCCATCATAACACCATCGCCATTGTCTATGTGATTCTTCATAATGCCCTTTAAGCCATTCATCATACCATTAGAAGTTTTTCCTGTCGTTGCATTATGGCTAGAAAACTTATCGCTATAATCTTTTTCCATCTAAATTCCTTTCCCTATTGCATGACTTGTGTAACCATGTCTCTTGTTTTCTATATGTATTCTACTCTTATATTTTTAATTGTCAAGAACGATAGCGTTATATTTTTATTTTATTTATTGACTTTTAAATAATGAATTCGCTAAAATTTCATAAAGGTCAGTAGTTTAACACCTGTCTCACGCAATCCATTTGGATATGACAAATCTACTAATAGCTTCGGTACTTTGTAATAAAAATACGATAGTATCTATATGTGCGTGAAGTGTAGAGTAAAAAATTAATACTATTGTATAATTTACAAAGGAAATCTCATGCAAATATCTATAGAAGGTATTAAACAACAAGCAAAAGCTTACAGGAAAGCCAATCCCCATATAAAACACGCAGGTGCTTTAAGAGCTGTATCAAGGCAGTATGGCTTTAATTCATTTGAAGCCCTAAAAAGTAAAGCAGCTACAAATAGAGGATTTATCTATTTTGATATATTAAAGTTAACGAGAGGGGGAACATTCCCTTGTGTGTATGTTCCCTCAATTATGCCTATAGTTACACAAAACACAGATGAGTCGTTTGAAGATAAGAAGTCTTTATTTTTTAATGTAACAGGACAGCCTGGGAGTGGAAAAACTACTTTTTTAAATATGATTATAAAAGAGTGTGGAATTGCTAATGATAATACACTTCTTTATGGTTTTGATAGGGGGAAACTTCACAAAGGATATTTACCAGAGTGTAATATCTTTATACAAGAACTAAAAAACTCAATAGAAAAAAACTCAAAAATTCAACTAATTATAGTTGATGAGGCAAACTTTTTCCATGAAGATAACAAAATGTTTTCTGAACTGTTGGATTACCTAAGAAGAAAAAATATCGGTCTAGTATTTGTAACATTTCATAAAATGATACAAAGCAGATTTGCCATTACGCACGTAGATCTAGATAAGATAAAAAAAGAAGATTGGAAATGATTTATTTTACTGATTATCGGGTAGGATGTTTCCCAACTCCACTATAGAAGTATTGAAGTTGGGTTTTGTGACAGATAATCTCCAAGCTCGGCTTCATTGTTCCAGCAAAGGAATATTTTATCATTATCTTTAAAACGCACATCTGAGATAATAGCTTGAAAATCTTTTATAGGTGGGTACATTCCAAGGATAATACCATTTTTAGTGATAGCTGAGAGAGTCCCTTTGTGTACCAAATGTATTTTAATAGGCGTATCATTAAATGAAATCACTCTTTTTTTGCTGAGTTCTTTTGCTATAGCTCTATTGAAAGATTGAGCTATAGCCTCTTCTTCTATCCCCAGCTTCGATACAAAAATAAATATATCACTCTTGTTTTTTTGTGCCAAAGTAAAAGCCTCTTTAAAAGCTTTTACACAATTTACTTTGTCTACTCCACTATTATCAACATGGCATAACATATACCCCCCCTTTTTTTTATTTTAAATGATTTTAGCACACTTTCAAATTATTTATTCTTTTTCAATCTTTCAATCTCTTCATATGCCATAGTGAGTTTAGTTTGCAAAGCAATATTCTCTTTTTCATATGATTTAAGCGATAAAATCTCTTCTTTTAAAAGATGCTTTTCATCATTGTACCCCTTGCTAATTAAATCAAGGTTGCTTTGATATTCACTCTTGAGATGAATGATATCTGATTTGAGACTAGATAGCTCTTTTTCATTAAACCTATTATCTGAAGATAGCTTGCTGTTTTCTTCGATGAGTGAAATATTTTTATTTTGCAACTCTTTAATTTGAGCATTTAAACTATTGGTCAGCTCTGAGTGAGATATTTTTATAGTATCAAGTTTCTCTGCATGTAGATCATTTAAGTCTTTAATCTCTTTTTGTAGTTGCAGGTTAGTATTCATAGTTGCTTGAGTATTTTCAGCGATACTTTTCAAATTTTCAGTTTCTTTATATGCTGTTTGAAGCCGTGTTTCAAGAGTTTGTTTTTCTTTTGAAACATCTTGAAGCTCACTCTTTAATGTAACAATATCGTTCTCTTTGTTTTTGAGCTCTAATTTATGTTCTTCATTTATCTTTTTTATCTCTCCAGAATGAGCGAGTTGGATATCTTTTAGTTGGTTTTCTAAAACAAGTCTATCTTCTGCAATAGACTCTTTTTCTTGTTCTAGTTCATGAGCTGCTTGTTTTGTTTTTTTGTTGTACTGTTTTACAGTTGTAATGATTAACTCAAATCCATCTTTGATGGCCTGCTTCGCATCATCTTCTAATTCATCATAATGAGAGAGATCCAACTGCTCATCTTCTTTAAGATTTTTTTGATTTTTATATACTTCCGCGAGCAATCCCAAAAGTTCTTCTCTACTCTTACAACCATTTTCAAACTTGATTTTTTCTAGCTCATCAACTAATTCAGTATCTATTTTAACCCCATATTGTTCTTTCATGTTAACACCTCTGGTAAGAATTAAGAATTATACCATTTAATATATCTTTTTTAAAGTTTTAGAGAGAAAATATATCTTTTATATCTAAGATATATCAATATAAAAGATATATTATATATCTGCTTCTCTTGTAATAGATACATAAGCACTAAAAAAGTGCTTATGTAATAAAAGGGAAAAAGCGAGGATTATTCAGCTTTTGGTAGTAACTGTTTGGTTGTTTTTAATTTAGAATGTCCTAGTTGTTGCTGGATAAATTCAACTGATTTACCTGCATTAAACAAGGAAATTGCATAGCTGTTTCGTATTGTTTCTACTGTAATTTTTGGTTTATCAATTTGACTAAAATGTATAAACTTTTTAACAGTATTAAGGACATATTGTTGTCTCAGTTGAGACTCTTTCTTTGCTTTATCATAAAAGAGATAGTCGTGCTCTTTTATATCCTCTCTTACTTCTAAATACTTATGCAAGTCTTTTTCTATAAACTTCTTTGCTATGGGTATCTTCCTACTTGCATTGGCGCTATTGTCAATATTTAAAACAATAAATTTATCCTCTGGATTAATATCCTCTAGCTTCAAGTTGACAAGTTCTGAAGATGTAATGCCACTATAAATAAGTATCTTCATTATAAGTACTTCTTTAGCTTTTTGGAACTCAAAATTAGCTTTCACAAAATCATCACATCTCAACAAATCTTTTTTTAGTTTAAAGAGCTCTTTATCGTTTAATACGACTAAAGGTTTTTTAACCTGTTTAATGTTGTTATTTAAAATAACTTTCCCGTCAACATCTTTAGTAATATCAAAATCATAGGGTTCGTTACCTTCATGGATATTATTAAAATCAATATATTCAAACAACTGCCCAACAGCACTCTTGGTATCTCTTTTGGTACTCAAGCTCAACTTTGCTATGTAACCATTTATAAACTTGTCATTGAAGAGATTACCATTAATATCCGTTAAAGAGCTAATTTTACTTGCTTCTATAAAAGAGATAAATCTTATCAGTCCTTGTGTTAAATTATAAAAGCCTCCTAGCTCTTTTTTCAACTCTTTTGCAACTGATTTTATATCCTCAACATCTGTACTCACTTCTATACATTTTGTAAAAATGGCTATTTTAGAGTTGTCAACCTTGTTTTTACCAAGCTCTGATAATTTCAAAACTAAAAAGCGTTTTACCCATACAAGTAAATCTTTATTAATCTCATTAAATTGAATTAGTTTAAATTTTTTTATCATAAAAACTCCATTATATTTCTAAGCACTTTTTTTGAGATAGTGTTCGACTAATCTTTTAACTCTTGCTTCATCTGAGCCATAAGAAACATCGTTGTTATATAAATCCATAATGCCATCAGCTTGTGAATTTTTTAGGCCACACACGTCCATAATTACAGGATCACTACCTCCATCAGAAACTGGATATAATACCATAATTGAGTCCTCTTGACCATCCCTATCTATTCTCTGTTCTAATTGTTCATGTACTTTAGGGCTCCAATCAAGCTCCCCAATAACTAACGTAGAGCATTTGTATTGAAGTCCATCAAGACCTGCACCTGAACGATTTGAAATAATCAACAATTTACTATCCCCATTGAGGAATGCATTTTTTGCTTTATCTTTTTGGGATGAAGTCTCACTCCCTGTATACATAAGTGGATTAAAATCACTTAACTCTCTAAGCCATATGTTATAGACTTCCCTGTGCCAACCACTAAGTAATACACTCTCTCCAGACTCTAATAGCATCCTAGTCATTTCAGCTACACTTTTAGCTTTTGCAATACCTGTTGTTTGCCTAGCTAACATATCTAGTTCTCTTGAAGCTTGCCCTCGTTGCACGAAATTCCCAGTTGAAGCTGTAATTGCTAATTGTTTTGCAATCTCTTCAAAACTCCTAACTCTTGCTTCATCGTAATTGACTGTTTCAACTATCCTAGTCACTTTCCCAATTTCAATACCAACATCTTTTTTGGTACGTCTTATAAGTAAATGCTGTTCTCTTAAATATCTTCCTAAAGCTTCTGGGTTATTAACCTTACTTTTACCCTCTCCTAAAGAGCTACACCACTCCCTTGTGAACTCATCTTCAGAACCGATAATATTCTCTTCTAGGATATTATATATCTGCCAGATTTCGCCCCCATAATTATATACAGGTGTACCAGACATTCCAAGCTTGACTTTTGTATATTGACATAAAACTTTAGAAGCCATCCCTTTGTTACTTTGTAGCCCTCTTCGCAATTCTTGAACTTCATCAAAAATAGCTAAGTGGAAAAAGCCTTGTGTAAATATATTGGTCCAGCCACTTAAAATACCATATCTAAATATATATACATCTGCTTTAGGCAAATTGTAGGGAGTTCCTTTTTTGATTACATGTACTTCTAAATTTGTAAACTCTTCTATTCTCTCTTTCCATTGTTTCACAAGATGAGTAGGAACAACTACAGCAGAAACTCCATGCTGCACGTTAAGGGAAATAGTTGCTATCCCTGTTATTGTTTTCCCAAGTCCCATTACATCTCCACATAAGGAAACACCTTTTTTAGTGACTATCTCAGCCATTTGCCATTGGTAGTGTCTTGGTTGTTTATTTTCGTATGGGAAAATGCTACCAACTGTTTTTGGCATAAACTCTGGTAGTAAAATGGATTCTAACTCTTTTTGATTAGTACCAAATCTTTTAGCTCCTTTTGATAAAAGCTTTAAGTCTTTTTGTGTTATTTCCAAAGCATATCTTTGTATAAACCAATCTAGCTCCATATCATTCTCAGGAGTTGATTTAAAGTGATATGGGGGAACCGCATACATTGGTATTTTAGGAAAAATTTTTTTTAGCCTAATAGATACATGAGGCTCTATCTCTTCTAATATCCATTCCCCCATCTCATATCGGAGTCTTCCATACGTTCTTTTAAATGATTGCATAGCTTGTGTCATAATTGTGCTCTCCCTAAAGATAATACATATGCTGGTTTGCCATTTATAGATTGAGGCAAAGACATAGTTTTTGATGTTATAAGTAATATTGCTCCAACTGTATCGTTTTTGGCATATCTCTCAAGTTGTCTATAAATACTCATTGCACTTGCTTTTGTATATATTTTTACTTCAATGGCTAGTGAGTTAATCATAAAGTCAACTATATTTTTTTCATCCAAAGACACCTCTCTTCTAAAAGCTAGTTCGTTAGCTGCAAAAGCTTCTTCGATGCCAGCTTGTAGTCTTTTTTCACAACCTAAATCAAATCGTCTACCTTTGAGAGCTCGTTGTATATCTATCAAAGTATTTTCTAATTTCATCTATATAGCCTTTAAAAATTCTTGGTTAAACTCTACATTTTTAAAGCGTTCACCGCCACCCCTTACATACTCCCAAATCACATCTGTTCCAATCCATCTTCTCTTTAATCCATCAGCTGCTAAAGAAGTGGTAAAAGAGCCGCTACACATGTCCGCAACCATTTCACCTTCTTTTGTTAAGAACCTAATAAAGTGTTCTGCTAATTCATATGGAAATGTTGCAGCATTTCTAGGCATATTTAATTCTTTACATATTTCGTGATATCTATTTGTAGATGAACTCTTGTGTCCTCTTACAAAAACATTTCTAGGGAGTGCGCCATCTGTTTGGTTAGAAAAAGCACCTTTTCTTATGTGGTACTTTCCATCACCATTTACATACTCTTTCTTAGAACCCCCACTTCTGACATATTTTAGATGTGTTGCACTATGTGGTTTTAATACTCTTCTTGTATCGGATCTAACACATGCAGGATTATTAGTAAACCATAAAATTGGTTCCCACCCTGGAAGCATTTGAATTTTCTTTTGAGTAGCCCATGCATTACTTGGAATTTTAGAAGTATTTACCCAAGGTATTTCATCCATTTTATACAAGCCTAGTCTATCATGTAGGGCTAAGACCAAACGCTCTTTATACATAGATTTGGCTGGACTCTTTTTTAGAGAGATATCATTGCTTATATTTAAAACGATACTACCGCCCTCGACAAGATTTTTAACTATAGGCTCTATCATAGAACATAGCCAATCAACATACTCTTTTTCTTGTACATTACCATATGCTCTAGGTTCTTGTAGAGGATATGGAGGGGATGAGAGCATTAGATGAATAGGCTCAGTTGATTTTGAGAATACCTTTCTAGCATCGCCCCATAATGCAATACCTAGCTTTGTGGAAAAAGCAAGCATTTGAAACGAACTATTGATTTTGTGTAATTGTACTTTCGCTTTCCCCTCTTCAGTAAGTTTCCAAACACCTCTTCTTCCATCTACTCTCTCAAGTAACCCTAAGTGTTTTAACTCTTGTTGGTACCATCTGAGTTTTCTTTTGAGCTTGGAATACTTTCGTTCATCTTTGCCTATCGGTTCAAGTTTATTTAGCTCTTCTTTGGTTATATTGTTTAGTACAGCAATTCTTTCATACAAGACCTCGTTTGTAACTTCTCCTCTATTAGCATAAATCATAGCGAAATCTTCAAATAGAGAAAGTTGAATTTTTTGACTCATGACTGGCTACTTATACGAAGGATTTTGGTAAATCTTTCCAAATCATCTTGGTTCAACTCGCCATTCTCTTGCTTTTTCTTTATATACTCATATTTTCTATATGCCTTATATTCTTTAGATTTATTATCTTTGATATATTTTGGTAAACGGTGATTATCTTTGATAAATGCTTCTATCATAAAAAAGCTTTTTTCTAACCGAACACTAAATTGATTTTCATTCCAAGGCAAAGCAGTTTTATTCAGAAGTGCAATTCTCTTTTTTGAAAGCTTGCTCTGTGTAAAATGATCTCTTTGTCTTCTGAGCCAAGCATATAGCTTTTGCTCATGTTTCTCTTTTTTATCACAAGGAAGTGCTTTATTATCATTAACAAACTTCATTAATTCCTTATATGTGTTATTCCAATAAGTATCTCTTGTATTCCAATCTTCTATATGGGGCATTAACAAATCAATTTTCCATTGCGCCAATTTTCCATCGTTTTTTGCTCTTTTTTGGTCATTTTGCCACTTCAAAAGAGATGCTTCTTTTTTTTCTGTTCTCTTACCCTTTCTTCTAGCTTGAGGCTGACCGCCATGTATCTCTAAGAACTTTACATAATTGTTAAAATTTTCCATCCATTTCTCAAAAGCAGGATTAAATGAAAATCCAATTTCTTTTAATTTGTTTGCTCTTACATCAGAAAGAACACCTTTTCTAAAATGGCTTTTTTGATACATGCACCAAAGAGCTAATAAAGCCTCCTCTTTTTCTTCATCCTTTAAATCTGTTGGATTTTGATATCTGGTTGGGAACTTTCCATGCTCTTGCTTATACTTCACAACTTTTTCAAATTGCATATCCCAAGAGAACTTATTGGATTCTATAGTTGATATTTTTATGCTATTGATAATGTTCTCTACAAACTCTACATCAAATTGAAAATTTTCTACTGATGAGATATCAAACTTATCTTTAACAATAAGCTCTATTTCTTTCTCTTTTGTCCTCTTTTGTAAGCTATTGTTTTCTTGTGTAGAACCACTTATGTCATTAAACAGTATTTTAATTTGTTCATCCGCTTCTTTGAGGTAACTCAAAACTTCTACTATATAGTCCCAATCATAAGAATTTGTAGTTATATTGCCTATGCTAACCAAAGCTTCATCAAGAAATATAGGTAAGAAAATATACCCATGCTCTGTATCATTCTCATGCTCTTTTCTCTGCATCCTACCTAAGCGTTGTACGATATCCACAATAGAACGTGTTGGACTTAAAAAACCAACCATACTAACACTAGGAATATCTATACCTTCACTAAATAATTTTGCGTTAGAAATGTGTTTCTCTTCAGAAAGCATTAATTCATTGATTGATTTCTGAATTACTTTATTATTCATCATGCCATCAATATGTTCTATTTTAGAGCCTAATGCTTCTTGCATAATATTGTTATTTACTATTGATTTTGAGTCCTCTATCCTCGAAGAGAAAAGAATACTTTTTTTAATACCTTTTTCAATGAGGACTTTTAAATATGAAGTTACCAAAACATCCACATACAAGCTATCAGATGATTTAGACTCTTCAAGTTTTTTAACATCTTCTACAAACTTAGAAGTAATCACTCCTAAAACTATTTTATAGTCTTTTATAATTCCCTTTGAAATAGCTTTTCTCATAGGTAGATGATAAGCCACTTTTCCATACACATCTTCATCATCCATAGATAAGAAGTTATTTTTATCTTGATATTGTTTCTGAGTAGCTGTCATAAATAGACGTTTCTTTATTTTGATGTTTTCATCAAATAGAGCTAGTGCAAACTCTTTATCTTTATCCCCAGAAGTTTTATGTGCTTCATCAAATATGCCAATAGTTGCACTCATATCAAGCGCTCTCATTGCATTTGCTAATACAAGAGTAGACTGATAGGTTACAAATAGTAATTTATGGTTTATCGTCTTATCTATCAAATACCCCTTGATAAACTCTTCTGATGTATTAACAATAAACTTCAAGTTCGAAAGATTTATAGAGGCTTCTTCTATCGTAGCTGTCTCTTTGTCGCTACATATAATGAAAGGCTTTTTGTGATCTGTGACTTTAGAGTGTTTTACCCATACTTTATAAAACTGTGAAGCAAGGGCTAAAGAGGGTACAAATATTAAAGTAAGGGAGTTGTCTTTTTGTAAAGATATCTTATCCGCTATTTCTTTAGCCATAATAGTTTTACCTGTACCACATGCAGCAACTATTTGAGCTCGCTCTTTTTTCTCAAATTCTAAAAGTACGTTTTCTATTCCCTCTCTTTGATGCTCTTTAGGAGTAACCTTTTTATTTCCATTCACATCTTTAGCTTTACCAGCTTTTTTTAACTCTTTGTTTAGTTTTATTATTTCACTCAAAGGAATTTTATCTCTTTGAGGATACAGGGTAAAATCTTCTTTTGAGTAAGCAAGAATTGTTTGGTTTTTAATGTGTCGTTGATAGAATGCAAAAAAATCCACTTGCGACTTTGTAAATGCACTCGTGTAAAGAGGAATATCAAAAAGTTTTAATAGATATGAAAATTTTTCATCTGTGATTTGCAAGATTTCTAAAGCTTTATCTTTACACATTTTTAGCTGAGAAATTGGTTGTTCTTTAATTTCCCTATTAATATTTGTTATTTCTGCTTTACTCATAAAAACCCTTTCTACTTTCTAAATACGGGATACTGAATTATACTTGTATTTTATTTTATTGTCAAGAACGATAGCATTATATTTTTATTATTTTATGTAAGAATTTGTAATGCTTTTATCTAAAATTAACACATGGTCTAACTATTACGGCACATGTAAAATTCTCATATTTCATAAAACTATCCTTTATGTTTAAAACTAATATGCTATAATAATAGTTTTAAACATAAAGGATAGGCATTGAATAATCTTCTAATAAGTATAGATGAATTACAAAGACTAAATGATAAAGAATTTGATTTAATTTGTTCCATGTATTCAAAGCCATATGAACATCTTGCTTCGGAAGAATTTGAACCTAAATACTATATAGGCAAAGAAGAAAAATATGATGATACTCCACTAGGAATGGAAGCTTGTTGGGTAGAGCATTCTGGAACTTTAATCTATTTTGTAAATCAAGATAATATACTTTGCCAAAAAAATGAACATGAGATAGGTATAGACTTTTTTAAAGAATATAATATTTGTGTTTATCGAGGTTTTGTATGGGCTAGCAACACATCAAAAGAAAAACATCATCTAACTAATTTTACCCCTTCTGATAATATCCCCCAATGCTTTAAAAAAGAAGAATTAGAAGATTTTGTATTAGCACACAAAAGATCATTGAAATTAGAATTAAATTGGGATTATTGGCTTTATCAATATGGGTGTTTTGAGGATGAATTTAGAATATTTAGTAAGCTTATTAAAGAAAGAAATATCAACTTTCAAATATATAGTTCTAAGACTAGCCATAATAAATATCTTTTAAGAGCTAATGACTATTTTTGTTTTTACTCTCTCCCTAAAAATCACAATTTGAATAACCAAAAAATGTTTGACCTGATGATAGAGCAAAATCATAATTCAGCTTCCGAACCAATAGTTAAAGAAATTTCAGATTTAGCAGGCAGGCTATACAAGGAAGAACTTAATGAAAGAGCTAGGCAAGATGAGATGGCAGAAAAAAACTTTTATAGTTATTTAGAATATTTACACTCTATTGGTGAGCAATATTATTATTTTATACCCTCAATGACTATTTGGGATTATTGTTATAGTAATTTTCATGAATTTTGCAGAAAGAACAATATTATTCCATATGATGATTTTACAGATGAAAATAAAAAAGTATTTAAAGAAATTGCATTAACTATGTTTGAAAACAGTCAAGATGAGATAGCAAATTATGCCAGACAAAAAGAATCTAAGACATCATAATGACTAACATAGAACTACTAGACAATCTCATAGAAATCTTTACAGATGGAAATCAATCAGAGTTTGCGAAGATGACCAACATCAAAGAATCAACTATTAAAACATGGCGAAGAGCTGAATCTATTCCTGATGATAAAAAACTACTTCTAAACACTTTAAATGAGAATCGTGAGCTAAAGAAAGAAATAGCTGAATATCAAGAGTTTTTTAGGCTTCAATCTAAATTTATGAAAAAGTTTGAAAACTAAAAATTTTTTAGTTACTCAAATCAATTTATGAGTACCTTTCCTCTATGCTTCCAAGAAATTTTTTAACATCAATAGATACAACACCCCCTTTCTCTGACTTTTTCTTTTCTACCCCTTCGTATTCCAATATATTTGCAATAACTTTTTCTTTTGAGACACTTGGAGTTTGCATTAGTTCTTTAAACTTTTTGAATGGCATAGTCTCAAAAATAATTATTTCATTATTTTCTATTTGAGCAATATATTCTGTTTCCCCTCTATCGGTAGGCTTAATAAATATATTGCTAATTTTTTCACTAGTAATTAGCTTGTTTATATCTTCACAAATTGCTTCTAAACAAGATGCATCGTCTTCGTTTTCTTCGCTAGTGAATAAATTTGTTGCGATTGCTACACCTTTTTTTTGCATAAGAAGAGTAAGGCAACTTATCAGTTTTGCCTCTCTTATCGAAAAGGTGTTCATATAAGCTTTTTTGTTAAGAAAAGCATGTTCCACTATTATTTTGTGAGCCTTTTGGTAGTGCTTCAACGAGTGCATATCTGTATTTTTATCCAAATAGCTTTTTAGGAGTCTATAGTCTTTAAAACCATATTGTTCTGATATCTTGTTTAATGCAACCATGTAAGAGGTTTGCATCTTTTTTTGATATGCTTTTGCTTCGATTTTTACATTTTCCAATGTAAGTGTAGATGGGATGTTCATGTGGTAGTCCTTTGTTGTATGTGGTCTTTTTATAGACCTTTTGATTCCAGTAGTTTACTAACGCATTGCTCTCATTGTGCTGTGACTATTGTACCAATTTACAAAGTACCAATATGTGGAAACTTTACTACAGATTTATCAAACCAAAAATGGCGAGAGCGATAGGAGAGCTGTTGTCCTTTGAGAATTCTATCATGTTTTATCTTCATAGTCAAAAATATCATATCAACATATGCAATGGCAAATAAAAAACAAATATGAAATAAAATTAAAAACAAATTCCTTTGTACTCCGATTTGAAGGCAAACAATTTATTTCAAGCAAAAATAAAACCACTATTACATGGTTTATTCTAAATAAGAACGATATAAAATAAAGTAGCAAATGAAAGTATCGTTCTTGACAAGAATACACAATAAAGATACAATTAGGAATGTCAAAAAATAACTTAATTAATTCTCAAATATACCATACTATAACCCCGATTTTGTCTCTTAATGATAAAGTAGCTCTAGCGGAGAATATCATCATTGAAGAGTATATGAAAAATGGTGGCAATCTCTTTGTATCCTGGAGTGGAGGCAAGGATAGTGATGTTTTAAAACATATTGCACTAAGACTTTTCCCTCATTTAAGAGTAGTTTACAGCAATACTACCAACGAAATGAAAGAAGTGCTTGAGCATGTAAAAAAATTTCCAGATACTATTATTGTATTTCCTGATGAAAACTTTAGACAAGTTATAAAAAAAGAAGGGTTTCCTTTAGTATCAAAAGAAGTTAGCCAAAAGACTTTTGAATTAAAAAATACAAATGGTTACAGAACTAGGATGCTTCGTTGCTATGGAGATAAAAAAGGCAATAGTAAGCTTCCTAATACTTGGCATTTTTTAGCAGAACAAGAGTTTAATATTAGTAGTAAATGTTGCCAAAAACTAAAAAAAGAACCGCTTGATAAATGGGCTAAGGCAAATGGTAATCCTAAGCCTCTTATTGCTCTAATGAGTGGCGAGAGCAGACTAAGACAGCAGTTAGCTCTATATGGAAAAGAAGATAGTAAAAAAGTCTATCCATTTTTAAGAACTGGCTGGACCGAGGAAGACATTTGGGCTTATGCAAGAAGATTTAATCTTAGGTTTGCAGAGTGCTATTATGACCGTATAATTAACGGAAAGCTAGTTAAGGCAGTTGAGCGAAGCGGATGTGATACTTGTCACTACGGCTCACCAGCAGAAAGAGAAATCAAATTCGCTAGAAGTCAAGCAGTTAGTCCTAAAAAATTTGCCTCTATGATGAGAGTTAAAAACAATGGAGTCACTTATGCAAAAGCTATTGAAATAGCAGACAAACAAATCAAAAACACTTATCTTGGCATCTTTGGTGGAATTGTTAAATCCATTAAGACTAATGAGTATAACAATAGTGAGGTTTATATCTTTGAACCTACTGTACACTCTTATGAGTGTGGGTGTTGTGGCTCAACAGGTACAGCCTCAAAAGAAAAATATAGTGATTGTGGTTATGTGGAGTCTTTTAATGACACTCCTAATCCTCATACTGGAAGAAAAAGAGCTATTGAAGTTCATTATAATTTCTTTACATGTAAGAAATGTGGAATGACTTTAAATAACCATATGCATATGTTTGACATGAGGTTTCATGTAACAAAGAGAGCAATAGATTATATCTTTGAAAATATGGACAAGAAAAATGAGTTAGAAATGGCGCAGACAATAGGTATGGATTTGGCAGATGTAGTCGAGATAATTGATTTTAACTACAAGAGGGCATTTACTCAGGCAAAAACAAATAGTACGCCCTCCTTATGGTTTACGTCTAAAAATGAACTGTTCGGGTAAGGCTATAGGAATATGTTATTTTATAGATGTAGCAAATCCAAACAATAATTTTTACAAGGGTATTAAAATGGCAACAAAAACAAAATGGGTGTCAGCACAATTGGCAAGCAAAATTTTAAATAGAAATATAAACAATCTTTATGTGAGTTTTTATTTTGATAAAAAAGCTGGATGGAATAGAAGATTTAAAAAAGACAGCAATGATAGGCTTTGGGTTAATATTGGAGATTTTAGATCACCTCACGAATCAAATTCTCTAACAAAAAAGAAAATTGCAGATTTGTATTTTGAGCTAGAAGATGAATTTGGTTCAAGCTATGCTGTAGCCAGAGAAGTGGTCAAGAGATATCCAAGTTTCAAAATACCAGCTGTAAACATGTATTTTATCAACTTTGTTTTTGCAAAAAGAAAAACAGCCCTAAGCATGTATCTTATGCTTAAACAAATAAAAAAAGAGTGCTTAAGCACTCTTTTAGAGGCATAGAAATGGATAAAACTAATATTGCGTGGACTGATTACTCTTGGAACCCTTGGCAAGGCTGCAAAAAGATATCCCCTGCTTGTGATAATTGTTACATGTTTAGGGATAAAAAAAGATTTGGACAAAAAGGCTCAGAAATTTACAAATCCTCAAACGCAACTTTTAGAAAACCTTTAAAAATTAAAGATAATGAAAAAATCTTCACTTGTTCTTGGTCAGATTTCTTTTTACAAGAAGCTGATGGATGGAGAGGTCAACTACCCCACCTAAACCTTAATAGGCTATAGAAGGGGCTTGGTTGTCCAGACTCAGTTTATCTAACTTTTGTCTTAGAAGTTAGGTTCAACTACGTTAGATTAGTTATCACACCTTAAGATGCTTCTCCAGTCTTAAGCTCTGTGCAGGCTCTGTAAGTTGGGTTAAAGCCCTGTCAACCTGAGTACGTCCTACTAAGTAGGTAAGCTAATTTAACATTGTCAAGGAGAGAGTCGAAAGACCGTTACCGCAGAAATGCGAGATTAGCCTTAAAAGGCTTTTTTATTTAAAAATAAAAGAAAGGAACATTAGATGGTATTTGTACTGTCCAGAAATAAAAAACCTCTAGCTCTAGCACCGACATCTAATGCTAGAGCTAGAGTATTACTTAAAAATGGTAAAGCCATAGTAGTCTCTTTGTATCCTTTTGTCATTAGGCTTAAAGAGCTTAAAGAGACCATTCAATGCTTTGAAATTAAACTAGATCCAGGAGCTTCTACAACAGGAGTTGCTATTGTAGATAAAGAAAAAGCTCTTTTTTTCTTTGGACTCGTTCATCGAGGCAAAGCAATTAAAAAAGCTTTGGACTCAAGAAGAGCTATAAGAAGAGGACGAAGAGCTAGAAACACAAGATATAGAGCTCCTAGATTTAACAACAGAGTAAGATCTTTAAATTGGCTAGCTCCTAGTGTTAAATCAAGAGCAGATAACGTCATAAATTTTGTTAAGAAGTATCAGCGTTTTATCCCTTTAAATAAAGCTACGATAGAGCGTGTATCATTTGACAATAGCTCAATGGCAAATGGTGAAAAACTTTATGGAACACAATACCAGCAAGGATCACTGTATCAAAACAAACTAAGAGATTTTATCTTTGCTAAAAATAATGGTCAATGTGCGTATTGTGGAAACAAAGGTGAAGAGATAGAACATATTGTTCCAAGATCCAAAGGTGGTACAGATTCTATTCATAATCTTGCCCTTTCCTGTAGAGAATGTAATATCAAAAAAGGAACGTTATCTTTAAAAGAGTTTGGAAAGATAATTAATAAAGATTTATCACATATAGAACCTAGAAAGCTTCCAAAGGAAGCTGCAATCATTCAAAGTGCTAGAAATTACACTATCAAAGAGATTGCTAAAATTATGGAAGTTGAAACGGGTGAAGGTTGGGAAACTAGCTTTAATCGCAAAGAGAGAAACTTACCTAAAGAGCATTATTATGATGCATTATGTGTTGGTGGCAAAAGTGATTATGTTATTACAACTAAGGAAGTTCTTGAGATTAAAGCTCAAGGAAGAGGTTCACGTCAAATGACTAGAGTAGATAAGTTCGGGTTTCCAAGGACAAGTCCAAAGCCAACAGCAAAGTCTGTTAATGGATTTACTACTGGTGATATAGTTAAAGCAAATGTAACCAGTGGATTAAAACAAGGAAATTATCTCGGTAGGGTTGCCGTGAGAAGTAGTGGATATTTTAATATATCTACATCAGATGGAGTTATCCAAGGAATTTCAAACAAATATTGTAAAACTATACAAAAAGGAGATGGCTATGAGTATCAACTCAAAAATACAAAACAGACAGCGTAGACAGATTGGACAACAATTTCTCTTCGTCCAAATCAAAGATTATGGACGAGGTATCCTTGGTGGTGCGAGATGAAGATACATGATATTTTAAAACAAGATGAAATGCTAAACATGTTATTGCTTGTAGAAGTTGAATCCGATACTGACATGGGGTTAATTGAAATTTTGATCGAATCGCTTCTTGAATCACAGTTTGGATTAAAAATGGATGCTTGCATGGAGGAAAATATGCCTAATGGCATCTATGTTGCCTCTCTTGATGAACAAGGTTTTAAATTTATGTTAATCGAGGCTTCTGTGGAAAAAATTAAAAAGGCGTGGAGTTTGCAAAAAAATATAGACTTTTCAAAAGAAATTCCATTTTAGGGAAACATTATGTCAGCAGCTCACAATAAAGTACAAACAAAAATAACTTTAACACAAATAGTTCAACTTACCACAGAGGGCAAAAGCATTCGTTATGAAATAGCAAGAGAGAATGTTTATATTGATCTTAAGACCAATGAAGTGATTAAAAATCGCAAATGGAAAGATAAAGAGTGGCAATTAGAGAAACATGGTGAAGAGTTTTGTTTCAAAACATTTGGAAGCTATGACAAAATAAGAGAAAAAACTTTTTTCACAAAAGAAAAACCAGATTACAAAAGTATTAATACTATGCATAACGTAATTGGTTTCAGCAAACAAGAACTAGAGAGCATTTTCAATATAGAAGATAATGATTGGTTTGGATACATGTATAAGGGGGAACACAGAAAGCTTGAGCCTTATCACTATTCAAACTCAAGAATTACTACAATAGGCGGCAGAGAGGCAAAAGAAGAACT
Source organism: Sulfurospirillum sp. UBA6810 (assembly GCA_002469305.1). Lineage (GTDB taxonomy): Bacteria > Campylobacterota > Campylobacteria > Campylobacterales > Sulfurospirillaceae > UBA6810. Next base: position 150,563 of record DKEY01000016.1, on the reverse strand, counting down.
CAAAGGAGAAAGAAGATTTGTAATATTCAACACAAGGGATATTAAAGAATTTGCTGGTCAAAAGAATGGTGAAAATGCAATTAGGATAGAACTTGATAAATATATAGAAGAGATTTATCCAAATGAACCCACAATGGACGAATACACAACACTTGCATTGAGAACTAGAGCAGATACGGCAGTCTTTACAAAAAATGGCATACATGTTTTTGAAATAAAATCAGAAAAAGACTCTTTTGCTAGATTGGAAAATCAAATCAAAGATTATAAAACATACGCAGAAAAAGTAACTATCGTTTTACATGTAAAAAAACTAAGTGCTTTTATGAAAAATCACACTCATTTGCTAGATAATATAGGGCTCATGGTTTATTATGGCAAAAACATACCATTAGAAATTAAAATCAAACCCAAAAAAATGGTGCCTTCTGTTAAAAAAGTGGATATGCTCTGGGCGGATGAAGCCAGAAGCATTTTGTCTATCTTTAGAAACACCAGCCAACTTTCCACTAGCACATTAAGAACCAAAGCGCTAGAAAGCATTATGACAAAACCTCAAGCGCATCATATATGCAATCTAATATTGCATCGAAGAGTTGCCTCAAAAGACAGCAAGGGGCATATGCAATATGGTTCCATAGATATCAACAAAGAGTTTTTGATGAAATTTGGCTTGTCGCACGAAAGGCTTCAACATAAATTGGATAAAATTATTCAAAATTTTAAAAGACCTATTCTCCCAAAAAAGGATTGTTTTGAAAATACTAGATGAAAAAACAAAAGAAAAATTGGACGAGCTTTTGCAAATGGAGTGCGATATGATAAATCGCTTTTTTGACAGGTCTGAAGCTGCTGGAGTTGCAATGCTTGGCAATAGCCTAAAATCTTTCAGGGAAAACTATTTAGTAAAAAAATATGGTGATGTGATTCCTGGAATGTGCAGCGAATACAGAGTTTTTATCGTTGGTGTTTTAAAGGGTATTAAGGAAGAATACCAGCCCACTGCTCTTTCAAATATTTTGATTCCAAAAGCTAAGCAACTGGGCGATGCCGAGTTGTTAAAAATTTTACAAGATTAGACAGGTAAAGCACCATGACTTATAGATTAGAACTATCAGGAAACGCTACTGATGATTTACTCTTTTGGATAAAACACTTTTTAGTCAATAAATTAGCAAAACTAGACAAAAGCAAAATTCGTGATGATTTTGACATAGGACTATATTTTAAAAAGATAAAAGAATGCGAAGATTATGAATGCATCAAAGATATCGCAAGAGGTATAAAAAAAGATGTCGGCTCTTTCTATAATCTCACAAGAGGCATAGATAGATTTGTAACATTTGTTCCCAAGATGAAGCTAGAGCAAATAACGGATATAACAAGCTCTATCTTTAATGATGATTTTATTAACAGAGAGCTTGACGGACTAGGCAAGGCTACAAAAAGAGATACAAAAAGTGCAGTAAAACAACTCTTTGATTATATAGAAGAAAACAATATCTACTATGCAGACGGAAAGCCTTATTTGTTTAATATAACAAAAGATATGGATGGGAAAACTATCAAAAATCAAAGGCTAAAACAATTTAAAAAAGTTCCCCAATGGCTAGATGCCCAAGAGCTTGAAATACTAAAATCTAATCTATACAGATGTGATAAGTTTGAAGATAAAAACTATGACTTCCAAAGAGCTAAAGAAGTTCTCATTATGAAAATTCTTATATATACAGGAATGTCTTCAAAAGAGTTGGTGGAGTTGCAATTATCTAATATCCAAGAGGCAGAAAAGTACGATAGAAAATATATAGTTTTTTATGTAAATCAAAATGATGCCAAGCCTAAAAAAAGAGATATTCCTGTTCCAAGAAAATTGATAATAAGAGATTTGAATAGATACTTGGAATTACGAAATAGCCAAGAGCATGATTATCTCTTTTATGATAGTGACAAGCCTGCGGAAATACTAAAAACACAATATATTTTAGATACTGTACGGAAGTTTATAAATTTTAGTAAGATATTTAAACCTAAAATCACAGTTGATATTATGAGGAATACCTATGCAGTCGCTCTAAGAAGAACCAAAAATGCCCAAGAGATAGAAATTAGAGAAATGATGGGGTACGATGAAAAATCTACAAAGATAAAAGAATTGCTCTCTCATGCAGATGTGGGAATTGTTATGGCTACCGATAAATTTGATATTGTAGAATTTCTATAAAAGAACGATAAAAAATACTTTAAAATATAGTATCGTTCTTGACAAATAGAGAAAATAAGAGTAAAATAACGGTATAAATAGAGAAAAAGGACTCCACATGAGTAAGACTTTTCATATGGCAACAAAAGAGACTAAAGCTACTTGCGATAACTCAATAAAAGACAATAGTAAAAACATTCTTCCGATTGCAGAATTTATGAAAAAGATGCAAAATGGAGATGAAAATTATTGCAAAAAATGCTACAAAGCATTTGTTAAAGCAAGATGGTAACAGGGAGTAGAAATGATTGATTTAGCAAAAAGCTTAAAAGATAGCATATTGACACCAGCAAGTTATGAGCCAAGCGATAAAGTTAAAAAAATGCAACACTTAGTAATTATGGCTAACGATAATCTTCTTCTATCTCTTGGCGAAGCAAGTGATATTTATTCAAAAATGGAAGCTAAAGCACTTTTAAATAGTGAAGAGTTTAAAAAGATAGTATCCGTTCAATACCCTAGCATCTTTGGAAATAAGAGCCAAATATGGGTATAACATATCATGGAAAGATAAAGAAAATGCTATTGCTAAAAGTGAGGCTGGGAAAGTAGAGCTTGGAGATGAGCAAGGTGATTTGCAATGGATAGTTTTTGGCGATAACGCCTTGGCAATTTCAACAGCTTTATGTACAAGCAAAGAAGTGCAAAAGATAGCAATATAAGTCAAGTAATAGGAGAGCGATTATGATAGCTAAAGCATTAACATTAGATGGACAAGAAGTTACGGGATATTATAGTGAGTATTTACATATGTGTATGGGCAATGTTAAGGGACATTTCATTGCAGATGTAACACATATAACGCAAATGCAACATGAGTAATTTAACCAAGTAGTAGGTTTGATAAAAATTAAAATAAGGAAAACAGATGGATAGACAAACATGTGATACGTGTGGAGCAGTTTTTAGAGTTGATGTGCCAAGACAAGCTGGACACGAGGAATCAGAAGAATATTATTGTCCAGAGTGCAATAGAGAGTATAGAGTAAGGGCTTCAAACTCGCCAACAGTTACTTTAATTACTCCAAGAACAGACAAAAAAGGAATGGCAGCTTCTTTATTTGAAACAATTAAAGCTCACATAGAATCTGGGAATGCAGTTATTATGGTTGATGGGAAAGGTGAAGATAAAACGACTAAAGAAATGCTTTCCTTAGCCAAGGAGAATGGTAGGGACATGGATTGCTTAGTTTTAGATTTTGAGTCTAAACAGAAATAATTTGAATAGGCTTAACCCTAAAAAGTTAAGCTTTTTGAAATTACACGAAGTACAGCAATAGGAAATGGATAAATAATGACACGCGAAGAAGCAAAATTGGATATAGATATATACTATATAACAACAATATCAACTTCAACATCAGCAAAAGAAAAAGTTATAAGAACCAAAATGGCTAATAAAGTTATAGATGAAGTTTTTGATTATTTTTAAGAAAAAATATCAAACCTGGAGAATGAAAACATTAAACTAAAAAATACCAAGTAACAAGGGGATAGAGTGGGTCAAGCGAAAAAAAGAGGTACTTTAAATGAGAGAGCATTACAAACACTATTAGATGCAAAAAAGCATCTTCCTGATAACATACAATGTGATAGTTGTAGCACCTCTCTTGCAGATATTATCCCTAGCGATATAGGGAAAAAGCTTTTTGGATTACAGCATTTTGGTTATGCACTTTGCAAGAAGTGCGACAAAATTACATTGTGCTTAGGTGATACAGATAGAAATAAAATTCTTGAGCTTAACACCTTTTTGAAAGAAGAGGGAATGTTCCCACTTTTACACATCATAAATGAAGAGATTAGGGATAAAGCAGCAATATTAGGGTACAAGATAGATAAAGATTAGAACAATTACGGCAATAATTAAGTTATTTTGACAAAACTCTATTAGAATGTTGTTGTAGATGGTTTAAATATTTCCAATAAAAGAGCTCTTCATTGTAGATCATAACAGCTATAGAGCTATTGATAACTTGTCCAGAGTCTTGTGTAACCACTTGACTCTCTAAGCCAACAAGTGTTTGCAAACTTCCTTTGGCTTGCCCTCCTAAACCCATTGCCTCAGTAATAGATTCCATACTTATATCAAAATCAAATGCGCTCATGTCAAAATCAAAATCACTAAGATTACCTAAACTTCCTAAGTTAAAATTCCCAAAATCTATGGAACCCAATTTATCTAAGTAGTCTAAATTTTCCATACCATCAATGCCAGCCAACTCTCCCAAGTTTTTTATAGAGCTGGTATCTATGTTTGAAATATCACTCAGCGTAAAATCATTGATATCAAATGTATCAAGAGCGCCCATTGCATCCGCTATTTGGTTTGAAACATTGGTAATATCATTACCAACTTGAGTAACTTGATTTTGAATTTTATCAATCTCACTAGTAGCTTTGTTGGTTAAATCTGTTTCTATGTTAGTAAGTGCTTTTTCACTTGCTTCTGATGCTTTTCTGCTTATGCTATCCCAATTCAAAGGTTCTGCAACATCTTCTTTAGCAAAGAGCATTAAAGGTAAAAGCAGAAACAAACAAAGTTTTTTCATTCTCTATCTTCCTTTATCGCTTTTAACTGCTCATCTAGTTGTTGTAAAAACTTTTTTGCCTCAATTATCTTTGCAATATACGCCTCATTACTTTTTACTACTACAGGCGTTTTTGCTTGTAATACTTTAGTATTGTTTTTAACAGTTGCTATCAAAGAGTTTATATTAGCATATATAGGGGATAAATTATCATCTATTATGTGACTTTGAAACTCATCGAAAGCTTGAGTCAATGCACTTGCACATACACACGCGAAAGTACTTTTTGTAGTTCTAAGTGAGTCGCTTAACGATTTTGCAGCATCACTTAATTGTTCTAAACCAAATTGTGAAGAAAAATTTGACAAATTCATACCATCAAGTGCACTAGAGATGGATGAGAGACTTGTACCATTTTGAATAGTATCCATAATTGCTTGCTTGTCGATAGAGTTGATGTTCATTTGAGAGAGTTTATCAAGTGCCTCACCCTTATATCCATCCAAAAATGAAGTATCAATGTCTGACATGTAATCTTTCATATTAAACACATTGTTTTCCAAAGAGGGTTGAATATTGTCTTTGAGTTGATTTGCTATTTCAGTACCATACTCTTTATACAAGTTATCCACACTATTATTGACTAAGTTTTGACTATAATTTACAAACTCTTTATCAACATCTGTATATTTCATATTCTTCACGGCTTCTAAGGAATTATTGTTAAATGCCTCATTCAAGTTATTCAAATAACTATCAATAGATGTTGTTTGTCCAAAAAGCAACGAAGAAAGCATTGTGAGAAATAATATCCCTTTATTTAGAGAATAATACATTGATTTCCTTTTGGTTCGCAGAGATCTTTCGCATCTCTATCATAATTGCTGCTTCCAGACCCTCTATATCCAAAAGAATTTCATCTTTATTACTAACAGGTGCGAGAGCTTGTGAACCGTAAAGTTTGTTAATTTCACTAATTTGCTTTTGAAAAACCGCCATATTTGAAGCAACTACAGCACTTATGGCTCCTGTAGCTATACTCATTTGAGTATTTGACCATACAGCTCCTAAAGAATAAGAGATGGTTAAAAAGAATATTACAAGATATTTCATCTACTTTTTACCTCTATAATCTCATTTTGTTTTGCGCTGATTTGTTGCAATAAAAACAAATACTGTGCTTTGAGTTTTCTGTTCTCTTCGTAGCCTGTGTTATTTATTTTTAGCACTTCAACATAGTTTTGATATTCGCCTTTTAACTCATTCAATTTATAAAAGATTTTCAAATAACTCTTTTCTAAATTTCCAGAAGCCATTACGGTAGCTGCCATAACAGATGGCGCACATGAAACATAATAACAATAAGCGTGTGCGTTAATACTTATTGCGATTATCAGTAATAGAATTTTTTTCATTTTCACTCTCGTTATTATCCATAGCGATAATTTCATTCTCTTTGTTTTTATAAAAGCTCAAACTTTTTAGTTCGGCTATACTGTCTATCTGAAAGCCTCTTGATTCCACTAGTTTCTTATGGTTGTCTACTTCTATTTTCATTGAAGATTTGACTTTATCAATTAGGCCATCTATCTCTTTGGCCACAATCATATCCCCTGCATCGTAAGCTCTCATAATTATCTGCGCTCCTGCTTTAGCTGCTGGGGCATCAATACAACCATAACATGCAAAAAGAAAATTTGCACAGCAAAGGATTAAGAATATGGCTCTCATCATTACTCCTTGATATTTTGACCTGTAGTATTTTGTTTATTTAACAAAAGAACCCCAGCTATACCTGCAAGTGAAATGAATAGACACCATAGTGTAGTTTTTATACCCATACTATAGAAATCTACACTACTACTCTTAAACATCAAAGCTACACTTTTTCCAAAAAATTCAAATCCATAAAAGCCAACATATAAACATAGCATAATCACATATGTAGCTAAAAAAGAGATGGCTATTTGATTTCCTCTGCTCATCTTGATACCTCTTGTAAATAAATTTTTTCGTTGCCTGCTGTAATAAAGCTTTCTATTTCATGCTCTATTAACTTATCTTCGAACCACTTCTTAAAATCTTCAATATCAATATCTGGATATGATTGAATGTCTTTTGTTTTCATGTACTCTTGAAGCCAAGGATACTTTAATGAGTCTAGTTCTATTTGTATATGCGTGTGCATCGGTTTCTGCTTATTTAATTTGAGTGTATTAAGCATACTTATGATTTTTTCCAAATCAAGCATAAAATTCTCCTTATAAAATTATGTATTTATTAATTCTCTAAATTCTTGATCATTTTGAAATCTCATTGTAAACATACCATCACCATACATTACCGCCATAGTATATTTTGGTAGTTCTTCTAGGATTTTTCTTCTTTGTGCACCAATACCTAAATGCTCCGAAGCATAATCTAAAAACTTTTGTCTCTCTTCTTCATCTTCTCCTGTAACCAAAAGAATTTTTATTTCAAATCCTTTAATGATATTAGGAGGAATATGTTCAGCCTCTTGCGTAATGGCACCGCACACCATGTCATAACCTCTCCACTCGTATATAATTCTTTCAAAAACTTGCTTGTCTCTAAAAAGCCTATTCTCAAAAGTATTTCTTGCCTCTTCGTACCAAAAGATTATCAAGGGGCGATATTGTACCCCTGGTGGTTTTTTATTCTCCAGCTTTTTTTTATTTTGACTCGCTTTTTTCTTTTTGGCTAAAATAGATTGCATCGCAAACACTAAGTATCCATAATCATTGCCACCAACAATCGAGTCAGTTCTGAAATATATAATTTTTTTATCTTCAAAGTTTAACTTTGAGTAGTTAGAGAATATTTCCATTGCATCAATTGTTTGGAGCTTATGAATTAAAGAGCTAATAGTTTCCTCTCTTTTACCCTCTTTTGAGAGAGAATAATTTATTTTACGCTGTTTGAGAATATTAATAGCATTATGTAAAAGAGGTTTTCTAAAATTCTCAAACTCTTTTTCTTTAATAGAAGAGAGGGGGATAAACTCATCATATCCTAAAGCTCGTATTTTTTTATACTCATCAGGATACTCACTTCTGATAGTAGAGAGTGTTAAACTTGTAAACCCTTTTCCTGTATATAGTGCTTTAATTGCTTGCTTAAACTCTTCACTCTCAGCCGTATTTAACGACTCTGCTACATCTCCGTTACTTGCAAGAACCATCGAAACTAAAGTACTAGCAAAATCTAAATCAGTTTCTACTACTTGTTTTCTACCTTTGATATTTTTTACTTCACAATCAAGAATGTTATATCTAAATGTATTTTTATCAAAATCATTCATACTAACATACTCTGGATAATACTTATGTATCAATTCAACCACATTTTTAAAGCTGTCTTTTATATCAAAAATAACATGTTCTGTATCATCTGGATAGTGCATTTTCCCTGTTTTATAATCAAATCCTAAAAACTGAGCGAACCCGTTATTAGCAGCATTTGTCTTACCACAACCAGATGGTCCTAGGATTGTAAAATGTTGTTTTGGGATTTCGTGACGTTCAGTAGCTTTTTTAAAACCAAAATTCACAAAGGTATCACTTTGAGATAAACCACACCAATGGGGCTTATCAGAGTCTAACTTAGAGTTATAAGAGATATAGTTGTATAAAAAGCTTTTATCTACAACTTTACTAAAAGCTTTGTTTCTTTTTAAGATAGGGGTTTTACTGTTAAATGTTCGTAAATATTTAGTGGAGGTATCAAACGTACAATTAGCTATTGCTTCTACTGCCTTAGAGACATCAGTATCATCTGGAGTATCAAATACTTGCAGTACTGTGTTTAACATTACCCTTGGTTTACCATCCACACTACTTTTAAGTGCATCTATCCAGTTCTTATCCCTATTTGTAAGTTGCCCTGTTGTATTGAGCCTTTGATTTATCAATTCGCTCTTTATCGTCTCTTTACAAAAGATAACTCTGGTAAAAAGAGCTCCTTTGAAATTGATTTTAAAAAAAGCAGAGATATTAAACTTTTCAGTATCTTCATCAAGCCCACTTTTGTATGAAACTGCTTGGTAATATTTCATCTTAGAGTAGTTATTGATAGCTCTTTCTCGGATAAGAGCATTAAGTGTGTTAATAGGGTTAGCATATTCATTATCAAAATCTATCCCTATTTTTGTTTTTAGTTCTCGTTTAATCCAATCAATCTCATATTCATTATTAAAATACAAACTCAACAATCTAAGCATAACTTCATCAAATGTCAAAATTTTAGATTGAATGGCGGAAGCTATTGTTGTAGCTATTTTTTTACTCTGAGTAAAAATCAAATTCTTTTTTAAAGGCTCATCTTTGAGAATTGTCCATACAAATTCTCCAAGTTCATCATGTGCGTGATCTGCAATTAATGCGTTGATAACATGCTTTGGTAAAAAATCAGTCCTCTCCCCTGCTCCTGCAATTTCAACAGCATAAAGAGTATCAATTTTTTCATTTATCAATACAGCAAAATCATCATCGCCAATACCTTTAACATTGAGAGAAAACATACTTGTTAAAATATTGTAGTAAAATTTGAGAGGTTCAATAAGAAAAGATTTTGATAACTTTATAGGGTTTTTCATACTATCACTTTAAAATAATATTTAAAAAAGAGGCTTTTAATAAGTATTTTAGCCTCTTTGAATTTTAAACAATAGTAATAAATATATAATTAAATTTAACTTAATTTTATTTTAGATGCTTTCTTGCCTCTTCTAAGACAGCATCCTTTTCTTTCTCTTTCTTTGCTTTATCTTCTTCTCTTTGTTTGGTGGCTTTTTTCAGTTCTCCTTTGACAAATACATCAAACTCATTGTCTGTGAATCCATACTCTGTAATTGCCCTATTAACTATAGTTTTCAAATCTTCAAGTTGCCCTGCATGAAAGTACTCATCTTCCAAGATTTTGCCGATGAGTGTATATGCCTTCATCGAACGTGAGTAGTAGTATATAAAAGAGACTACTAGAGCACCGAAGAATATCCAAAAAAGTTCTAACCCTTGTATTGTATAAGAAGAAACCATTTCTAAATAATAGAAACTACCCATTGTGATTATCATTGTCACAATTAACGCATTTTTAAGTATATCTCTCCATCCTTTTTTAGCTATGCTAATCTCTTTTTGTAATTTTTTTATATTCATTGTTTTCCTTTTTCCCAAATTGAGGATTAATCTTTGTATGGTATAGTGATTGTTCCCTGCTCTCTACTAATGTTTTCCTCATTATATAGAATTTCTATAGGAATGCCACCATCTATAAAGCTTGCACAAACTTTTCTAAAAAACACTTTGACTGCGCCAAGTGGGCCATTTCTGTTTTTCCCTACAATTATTTCCCCTTCTTCTTCAGGCTTCTCAATATATGTGGGAACATACTCTTTTCCCTCACTTCTTGCTTTTGCTTTTTTCTCTTTTTCTTCCTCTTGTCTATAAACATCTTCTCTATATACAAACATGATGATGTCTGCATCTTGCTCGATGGAACCAGATTCTCTTAAATCACTTAGCATAGGTCTTTTATCTTTTCTAAGTTCTAAAGCTCTATTTAATTGAGAAAGGGCTACGATTGGGATATTTAACTCCCCTGCTAGTAGCTTTAATCCTCGTGACATATCACTAACTTCAAGGTGTCTATCTTTGCTTGTAGCACTTGTCATTAACTGTAAATAATCTATCACACATAATGCAATCTCAGGATGTTTTGTTTTTAACTTTCTTAACTTTGACCTTATTTGTTGAATACTTGCCTCTTTTTTCAAGTAGATAAAGAGCTTCTCTTTTCCAAGCTGATTAGATGCAGCAAGTACTCTTTTCCACTCATCATCATCTAATTGTCCTGTCTTTATTTTTAACAGAGAGATAGATGTCCTTATGCTCAATATCCTATTTATTAGTTGTTCTACAGGCATTTCTAAAGAATATATAACTACACCCTTTCCTGCACTAAGATTTTTAGAAGCGATATTTAAAGCAAGACTTGTTTTACCCATTCCAGGTCTTGCTGCAAGAATAATCAAATCTCCATTACATAAGCCTGTTGTTGTTTCGTTTAATTTTTTATATCCTGTATCTAGCCCCACTACGCTTAAACCACCTAGTTGCTTTAATTTGGCTATATGTCCGACTGCAATATCTACAGCTTCGGAAGAGTACATAAAATCATTTGTGCTTGACTCTGAACTGATTTCATAAATTGATTGTTGCACTATATCAACCACTTCATTCGATGGTAAATCTTTTTCTATAACAACCTCTTTTATCTTTCCTGTCAACTTTATAAGTTCTCTTTTTATCTTCTTCTCTTTTATCTCTTCAATATAAGCTTTTGTAGATGGGAGTGGGTTCGTTGATAAAATTTCAAGCATTGCATCTTCGTCAAATCTTTTACTTGCAACAAGCTTTTTCTTTATAAATTCTTCATCTATAGGTAAGTCTTCACGTTCACATTCTCTCATGGCTTCAAATATGTATTTATGAGCAGGAAGGTAAAAATCTTCAGGAGTCAATACTTCAGACACACCCTCATACTCTACAGGGTTAAAAAGAATAGAGCTTAGAACTGAACGCTCAATATTTATGTTATGTAATGTATTCATCATCATTGCTTATTAAAATGATTGAAACACTTATCTACAATAAGTTCTAATGCAACTGCATCTTGGGCATGAGTAAACTTATCTCTTATGCCCATTATATTATTTTTCCCAATTTGAGGACAAAGCTCTTTATAGTCTTTATTCTCAAAATTGATACCCATTTGAACAACACTTATGGTAGACTCTGCTCGGATATTAAGTTCTTCCATAAATTCACTATCGGAATATTTATCTCCTGCAATTCCCACAGTTACAAGTAAAAAGCCTATTAAAGTTTTATACATATCTTATCCTTTCTGACTCACTTCAATTTCTTTCAATATTTTAATTAAATCCTCTGTAGCCTTTGGATGGTTCTTTTTAATATCTGGTGGCAATTTTGCATAGTTGATATTAGTCTCATTTACTACATCAATACCATGTATCACAAGATTTCTACCCAATCTCCCAGTTATTACATCTGAAACTCTATCTTCTTTTAAAGCCGAATAGCTATCATGTGTTTTGATTGCTCGGATAAACTCATCATCTTTATAGAGTCTATTCATCATATAGTATAAATCAATAGCAGCTTGAAAATTGAGATATTTAAGCAAGGAAGTAATGTTAAACTCAAACTTCTCTTTTGCTTCTAAATCTTTAAATGTGCTTACGCTTGCAAGTTCCGCTGGATTAATCACTATCTTTAAATCTCTCATTAAAACAAGAGCTGGTAAAGTACTTAATAGAAAAGCCTCTGTCATCATTGATAGCCACGAGTTATCTCCTTTAACATCTTTAACGATTTTCATTATTGCTTCTGCAAGTTCTTCTGCATCTATCGCGCAACAAATAACTTCTTGCATTTTTTGCTTAACATTTTTCATTTTTCCCCTTGTAACCTTTAGATGTTAGCTTTCTTTGGCTTGATTTGCTATGAACTTTAGTAAATAATCAACAACAACTTGGGCTTTTTCTCTAGCCTCAGTTTGGGAAGAACACTTGTTTATTGAAGATAAATGCTTTGATAAAAATTTTGCATCTATATAAATTTCCTTGTTTCCTGCGGAAACACTCTCTTCACCCTCTTCCTCAGGTTCTTGCTTGTTTCCTGCGGAAACATCACTAAAACCCTCTTTTTCTGACTTGTTTTCAGCCTCAAAATCTTTTAAAGACTTACCCTCCTCTACATATTGCAACTCTTTCAATTTCTCTTCTGTACTTTTTTCACTTTTTGCAATCTGATATAAGATAGATATACTATTTATGTTTTTTTCAACAATAGCGTTTATTATCTCTTTTTCCAGAGAAGCTATCTTTAAATATTTATTGATGGTTCCAACAGTTGAGCCAATTCCTAACTCTTTTCCTATTATCTCCGCAAAATCTCTTTGCGTGATATTTTCATTTTCTTTTTTTAAATCAGAATATAACTCTGAAATTGCTATAGCTGTATCAACAACCAATGGGTTAGTACGCCCTAAGTTTTCAGCTAAAGAAACTTTTCTAATAGAAATTGGATCATTACCATCAATATCTTCTCTGACATCAACATCAATACTGAGCCATTTCATCTCATACTTTTCTAAGCCTCTCTCTTCTTCCTCTTTATTTAATTTTTTAAGACCTTCTAATCTTTTTTGTCCAGCAAGCAAAGAGTAGTCATCTCCAATTTTACAAACAATTATCTTCTCAATTAAACCTAGTGCTCTTATTGTTTCCGCTTGATCATCTATCTCTTTTTGAGTTAAATGCTTTCTTGGCTGATATGGGTTAGGCTTTATATCATAAATATTCAAAATCACCGATTTTACTTTATTTCCACTCTTAAGAGCCAAGATAGAACTCTCTTCTTCAGATTTTTCGTTGTTTCCTGCGGAAACAGAATTTTTTGTACTTTTACTTTTTAAACTACTAAGCTCACCTTTCTCTTTTAACGATAGTTTGCCTTTCTCTTTGAGTTTTGTTTCTAGTTCTTCTATTCTTGCTTTAATATTTATGTTTTCCACAATTATTCTCCTCTATTTATCAAATCAATAGCGTATGCTATAAGACCATCAATAGTATCAAATGCACCCTCTTTATCTATGTTGTGTGCGATAAGTGCAATATTTTTTGTATCCGTATCAGATAATATTGCTTTTTCTGGCATTGTATATAAATTCAAATTTCTCTTTTTTCTAGTATATTCATACAGAGAACTCCAAAAGACTTGAGATTTTGTTCTTTTTGTACGTGAAAGAATTAAAGAGTCTAACCTTATATTTATATTTATTTCACTAGCAACTTTTTTTGTGATATCAAATTCTTTTAATACGTTGAAAAAACTTTGAAAAGCTTTTTGATCTGGAGTTGATACTAAAGTTATATAATCACTTGCAAAAAATGAAAGCTGAATTGCAAATATATTTGCAGGAGAAGTATCAATCAAGATAAAGTCATATTTTTCTCTTGCTCTTGCTAAAATTTTTCTAAGTAAAATAGCGACATTCATCAAACCTTTTATATCTTCAAAGCCTCTTCCTAACTTCCACTCCGAAGGTAAGATATCAACTGTATATCCATTTCCAACATCCGCAGTATGTATGATTTCATCTACTAAATCAAGATTTACTTCATTTGTGTCTTTAAAATCCTCTATTACATTGAGTAAAGATTTTTTTGCAAACTTCTCTGTCGCAACCATACTACATATACTATCAATATCTTCATCACTATACTCTGCAAATGTTTTTTCGAGTTCCTCAATAGTTCTAGTATCATCATCATCAGCTAAATCTATCCCTGTACTATTATCAAAGTATGTAGAGAGCTGGTTTTGCATATCCATATCCACTAAAAGCACTTTCTGATTAAGGCTTGCAAGAACAGCGCCGAGGTTTGCAACAGTTGTTGTTTTAGCAACACCTCCCTTTAAGTTATTGAAAGCAACTGTAATTGCCTTTTGAGTCTTTTTTTCATAAAGGTTAGTAGAAGCAAATAGCTCTTCTCCGCAAATTTCTATAGCATCTTTTATAGAATAAAGAGGTAAGCTCTTTTTAACACCCTCTTCTTTTACTCTCTTTGTTATAAAGTCCAAAAGCTTATCAGTAGTAATGTAACTCTGTCTTTTACTTTTGTGGCCAAAAACAGGAAGATACTTAGCATACTTTTTCATTGTATCTCTATGAACACCAACAGAGCTGGCTATTTTATCAAGAGTATTCAAAATCATAATAACTCCTATTAAGTTAAAATTAAGTGCTTTCGATAAAAAGCAATTATTTATTATTTGTAAGTTTATAACGATACTACTTAAACAAAACTGAATATAATAAAATTATAGTTTATTTTTTTATTTAAGGTACTTATCCTCAATACAAGAAAAGAGTCCTCAATTTAGGAAATAAAGTCCTCACGATAGGAAATAATAGTCCTCAATATAAGAAAAAAAGTCCTCGTTTTGGGAAATTAATGTCTAATGAACCACGTTTTTTTCAATATTTGCACTACTTTTAACTCTTAAGTAATCTCTTTAATCTCTAAAATGTAGTATAAGAATACATTTTCCTCGTAAAAAAAAGAAATTAGAGGCAAAGTCCTCACGATAGGAAATTTATCCTCAATTTAGGAAATAAAGTCCTCACGATAGGAAATAATAGTCCTCAATATAAGAAATTTTATCCTCACGATAGGAAATAAATTCTTTGTTATTCCCTAAAAAAGGGGATTTGCACTACTTTTAACTCTTAATATCTTTTTTAAATTTAAAAGTAGTAAAGGGGTTAAAAGTTTAAGTAGGTTCCATCTTCTTGTTTTAATGAGTCTATTTTTTCCGTTTCAAAACCATATCTTATAGAGAGCATACCCCTATAAGACTCTTCCCAGCCAACAAATGAATCTTTAAGAAGTAAATCTTTTACTTTTCTCGTGTATGCAGATTCGTCATCAATATCTTTTTGAGAATGTTCAATTATCCATTCACATAACTCATCAATTCTCTCTTCTGGAATTTTACATTTATTACATTGGAGTATTTTTTTAGCTCCTTTTTCCCAAGAGAATATAAATCTTTTTTCGATTTTATCGTAGGTGCATATTATTTGTGAATTTGTTAGAGTGTATATTTCTTTTATTCCTCTATTTATACCCTCTAACATTTTTGAAACATGTTTATGCGTGGTTCCAAACTTATCATTGAGTTCATTAATATTTTTATAAATAATTCCTCTATTACCCTCTATTTTATTTGGAAGAGCATAGTATCGTAAATACATTTCATATATTTTATATCCGTACTTTGTTTTAAATTGTTTAGATAAAGAAAGGTCAATTTGAGTATAACCAGCTTTATCTACCATATAATTTATAAAATCTTCAGAGATATTTATTTCAACTAGATGTTGAGACTCTTTATATGATTTAACATCATTTAAAAATGATGTTAATGCCCACTCTACAGCCTTACCTGTTCTCATATCATTAAAGTCTCTTAACTCAAATGGAAGTTTTAGTTCTAGTAGATAAGTTTTAATGCGCTTAATATAATCGTTATTATTTTCTAATCCTAGTTTTTTTCTCAAATAAGAGAGCTCTAGCTGCATTTGAGTTTCTTGACTCTCTTGATATTTTTGCAAGATAACATCGAGTGATCTCATAGCTCCTAATGATAATTCCCCATTTTTAGCATCTGTGATAGCGTTATTTTTCCTAAGAAAATCAAAATGTTGTTGTTTTGCTTTTTTTAAAGCACTACTACTAGCATTGTTCATATCAAGTCCTCACGATAGGAAAACATATTTCAGTCATCCTCAATTTGGGAAAAAATTGACTTTATTATACCTCAATATGGGAAAAATTACTTGGATACTGAGGGAAAATAGTCCTCAATATAAGAAATTTTATCCTCACGATGGGAAAAAAAGCTAATATTTCCACCTATAAGTGGCTATTTAACAAGATTTTAAATTTTAAATAATAAACAACCATAAAGTCCTCAATTTGGGAAAAAATAAATATTTTAACAAGTAAAGTCCTCACGATAGGAAACAAAGTCCTCGTTTTGGGAAATTTACCCTTTGCAAAACACCTAACTTTAGTCATTTTGAAACTATTTAAATTTAAAACTTCAGCCAGAAGTTTAACTTATTGAAACTTAAGCTATAATTAATTATATATTTATTATTCTCTGAATTTCAAAGGATAAAAATGAAAATAAACTACTATGACCTTAACGTACTTCAAAAACTTGCTATATTCTTCTATAGCAATATTGATTCCAAACAGAGTAAAAAAGTAAGTTTTTTTAAATTATTAGAAAAAAGAAGCCCTGTTTTAAAAGGGGCACTTTACTGTGGATATTTTTCCCTCTTAGTATTTTCTCTATTTTTTGCAAATCTGATTTTTAATACCCTCTTCTCTTTTGAGGAGTCAATAGTTAGAGATTTGGTTATTTTGTTAAAGACTATAATTTGCTATTTAGTTTTAGCTATCGGCTCACTTCCTTTACTTTATTTAACTCTATTTAAACATGTTAATGTAGAAAAAGTTATTGAAAACAAGAATGAAGTTTGCCTTGTTACTGCAAAATATAAAAAAGAGTGGTGGAGATTAAGGAACTATCACTTCTTTGTTCGAATATTATTTTATTGTGCTCTTTATTTTATATCAATGCAAGTTGTTTACTATTTTCATATTTTTTATCTCTTTAGTGAAATAACTCCGCAAGGCTATGTTTTGCCAACAGAGTCTACAAACATAAGCACATCAGATATAAATTTTCTTTTAAGCGAAATGGAAAAAGTTATGAAATATTTTACAATCGTATTTTTTGTAATAGTTATTTTTTTGGAAAATTCAATTAGAAAAGTTTCCGCAGGAAACAAACTTAAAAAAGTGTAATGTTTGTTTCTTGTTTCCGCAGGAAACAAAATAGATAAAAAGATAGAAAATGATAATAAGCATAAAACCTGGAAAAAAAGGATTTGCACAATACTCTACAGATAGAGAAGATAAGGCCTATACTATTATTGAAGGTGATCCTCTCAGAATTGATAAAATTTCTTCAGAAGTTTTATCTCATAGTATGAACAGAAAAGTTAGTCATTATTCTTATGTTCTTTCATTTAAAGAAGAAAATTTAACCAAAAACGAACTCTATGAATATTATCAAAGATTTAAAGAGCTCATGTTCGCAAATTATAATCCACTAGAGTTAGAAATTTTAAGCGTAATCCATTGGGATGATAAAAAACCTCACATTCATTGTTATGTAATCAACTACTCTATGCTCAACAATAAAAATTTGAGACTCTATCGAGGCTATCCAGATTTTCCAAGAGTTGAAGCAATACAAGAGAAAATAAACTATGAATACTCTTTAGCAAGTCCTTTTAACAATATCAACCTCCTCTCTTTGACAAATGAGCAAAAAAAAAGAGATTGGGTCCATAAAAAAGGTGAAACATATTATGAGGTATTTGATGATTTCTTCTATGAAGAGATTGAAAATACAATAAAAATCAGTAAAAATTATGATGAGTTTATTGAAAAACTTTCTGTTTCCGCAGGAAACATAGAAATTCAAACCTATGACAAGATAGATAAAGCTCTCTTTGATAAAGCTAAATTTTTAAAAGAAAAGCACTTGGTGTTAAAAGAAAAGGAAAACACTACAGGGGGGAACTATAGATATATATCAAAATTATTTGACAAGAAATGGTTTAATGATAATCTTGACAAGATAAAAGAAGCTTTAGAAAAAACATCAATTACAAACATAAAGTACTCACAAAGTAGAAAAAGTAAAGAGGCGTATGAAAAGATTTTTAATGAAACAACTCAAAAGCATTTGGAGGATATTACTGAGAGATTTGTAGGCAAAGAGTTTGTAAAAAATAATTACTTTGATTTGGTGTCAAATGAATTAGCAAAAATCCTTAACTTTAATTTTACATTTGCAGATCAGCGAAGCTTTGATATTTTATCTTCAAATATAGAGAGATATCTTCAAGTGTGTCGAAGTAAATATGATATTGAAGAATTTTTGCAAAAGTTTAAATTCGATAGTTATGTAATAGAAGAGGGCTATGTCTCTTTTTCAGTTCAAGGACATAGTATTGAAATTTATAATGAAAACTTGTATAGGTATTTTACTGGTATTCAAGAGCTCGATTTTTCTGAAAATGATGATTTGAAAGAGATGCAAGAGTCTTTAACAAAATCACTTACGGATTTAAGTACAAACAGAAACAGAGCTCTAGCAAGAGAACTACTAGAAAAGCTCTTTTATATACAAAAAATTAAAAATAAAGAAGAATTTGAAAAGCTATTAGATTTACTAGGTTTGAAGATTGAAAGGGGAGGGGTAGATAAAAGAAAAGGTTCTTATATTACACTCTCAAATGAAACAGGAAAATTTAGCCTTTATAACGATGTAATTTATTCCTTGGTAAATAGCAACTCCTCTCACGAAGAGTATATACAAAAAAGAAAAGATACAGTTTCCGAAGAACTAAATAAAAAATTTACGAGATTTTATATAGAGGGGGTTTGTTCGGATATCCTACAAAAAGGCAATAGCATAAATACCGTATATGATTATCAACTCCTAAACTCGCCCCTTAAAAATTTTTCTCTCTCTGGGAACAATAAAACAGGGTTTATATATAAAAATCAAGAACGCTCTAAATTTGATGAAATAAGAGATTATGGTAAAACTGTATCAGTAGTTAAAAGTATCAATGATAAAAGAAGTGGAAAAAATTGTGCCGATATGTTTTTTTTAAAGGGTTCCGATTATATTTCAGTTGATACAAAATCAGATGAATTTAAACAAGGATTGGTAGAAAGGATTAAAGAAAAAAAATATGGCATTAGAGTAATAGATGAAAAGGGAAACCTTCTTTATGCCCCTGCTCAAACACCTAATGAAGATGTATCAAAACAAGTAGAAAACATAGCAAAAGAAATCAGAACTAGACTTCAAAATGGTATTCAAACTTCTTCTAAGTCAATTGTTGAAATTCTAAATGAAATAAAATCTCTGGATATAAATACAAGACAAGGTCAGAATGAATTTAGAAAACTAATGGAAGAGTTGTCTAAAATGGATAAAACAATCTTGGAAGCGTGCTGCAACACATTAGGTATTAATATTGTGCGTGCAGGAAAAGACACTAAGCTAGGAGAGTATGGAACCTTTCAATTTAGAGATAAGAAAGTAAGTGTTTATAGTAAAGATATTCACGATATAGTTGATAGATTAGCAAAAGAGAGTAGGGCAAAAGAAAATACCCAAGTTTCTATTGAAATCTAAGACACATGAGTTTTGTTTCCTGCGGAAACAAAGCAAACAATTCTTCTTTTAAAGCAATAAATTTATCCTTACTCAATCTCAAAAATACAACAAAATATACAAAACAATAACTTTTTTATTGATATGGAAAATTTTATAAAGCCTAAATTACAATTAGTGCAAATATATTAAGTTTATATTAATTATATATTTATTACTATCGAAAAACTACTAAAATTTACCAAGGTGTTTTTATGAGTTCGGACATTGTCTACAGAGAAATTATAGGGTTTAACCAAAACATGAAAAAAATATTTAAAATGCAAAAATTTCTCTTTAATACAAGAAAAAAGTCAAAAAAAACGATTAAGCCAATCAGAAAACTTGTTACATTAACTGACGAGGAATTAAGTTTGGTAAATGAGTATAAGTCAAAAGAAACAAAGCTAGCAACTTTTATATATAAAACATATAAAAAAGGGCTGGAGCTCTCTTTTCTCTCTGGAGAAAACATTACGTTTCAAAATAAAAGTTTTAGAAGAAATAGAATTCTTGTCTCATTCTCAAACAGTGATTATAAAGGAATCTTAAACAACAAACCCACAGATATCACACTATCAAGTTATGTTTATGGGTATTTTTTAAAAGGGCTGAACGATGAATAAAATTCTGCTTTCTCTCATCCTCTTAGCAAGTGTTGCCTTTTCTTATCAAGGAAGGTATTCTCAAGAGCAGGTGTTAAAAGATTTTAACGCAGGAGATACTTTAAAGTATAGAAACGATTACTTAAATGAGCTAACCTTGAAAACTTTGGTGGATAAAGGGATATTAACAGATACTTCGTTGTTGGTCAATGAATCCGTAAACGATGCCGTAGTAAATGCTTTTTTATATGGTGCAGGGGGATATATAGACAAATATATCAAATGTCCTACGGTTGGGGAAAATTATACAGTTTCAGTATGGGATTATGATTTAAACTCTGCAACTATAAGGTGTGCTGTTAGTGAAGTGAATGATTTATATAATCCTTTTGGCTACTTTACTGTTTCTTTTCCAAATATGAAAAAAGCTTTCGAGAGAGATGAAGTAGAAGCAAAAGAGAAAATGAGTACTCAAATCAAGCAAAGTATTGATAGATTTAATGTTTTATATAAAGACAAATTAGATATAAAACAATCAGTAACAAACTACTCTGGGAACCAATATTTAAATATTCCAGATGTTCTTCTCTCTGCTATATTAACTGACACAGATATCATAGATGTGGAAGCCACAAAAACAACAAACAAACTTCAACTCAAAGAGGGTTATAATTCACAAATAACAGATACTCAAACAGGGGAAGTTTCAAATAATGCAGAGTACATAGAAGCTCATGCAGAAACAATAATAGATGTATACACTAAGCTTAGTGATTTAAGTATGAGTTATCTTCTGTTACTTGTCGTTTTCTTTGGTATTTGGGGAATTGGCGGGGCTATTGCAAGACCTCTTGTTGATAAAATCGAAGGTATTAACTCGCCAGATAGGAAAATACCTCATTTAGCAGGTATGGTAGTTGGCGTATTGATGTTTTTCCCAACAGCAGATGTAACTGTAAAAGATGCCAATAGTATTCAGCAGCAGTATGATGTAATGCACACTAGATATCAAAAATTTGAAAAGGATGGTTATTACTTGTTTATGAATTGGGCTCATGACTCAACTGAGGCTATTATAGATAGTGAGCTTGATAATTTGATTTCGAGATCAGGAGTTAGCACAAAAGATACAATTATTTCTTCATATACTGGGCAGAAAAAATATGAAAAAATGCAAAAGTTTTCTGAAATGTTCTATGCTCAGTGTGAAAAAATATATGATGCTGAAAATATAAAAGTATATACTGAAAGTAAAAATACAAAATTTCCAACAAGTGAAAATTTTCTATATGCGAGAAGCCTCGTTGTAAACAATGGTCCGATATATTATTTTCCAACAAGTAATAATGGTGCTGTAAAATCATATCCTTATGGTACAAAGCTTATAAATGGCGAATTTTATCCAGAGTATATGATTAGTGCTTGTGGAAAATCATATCAAAAAATAACTATATACCAACAAAAAGCCAATGATTATAATGAGAAACTCCAAATGAGTATTAACATGAATGAGCAAACAGCTAATAATAAAATTAAAGTTATAAGAGAGTTAATAAAATTTCAATATGAATTATTTAGAGAACTAGGACCACTTTCTATTTTAGGGCTTCCTGTCACCATTATGCAAACTGAACACATTGGAGCATTAATTGATAAAAAGTCCAGAGTAATAGACGAAATCCAAAAAGATATTAAAAAGGACTCTTGGGGAGCCCATATGATAATTAGCTCCTTACCATATCTTTGGATTCCAGGAGGAGGCACAACATTTCAAGTTGTCACCGAAAATAGTGGTAAATTAGGGGCACTAGCAGGTGGGGCAGGAGGAACTGCTAGTGGAGGGGGTGCTTTTTCTTGGTTTACAGGAACTGTAGGAGGCGTTGTTGGTGGCGTAACAGGAACTATTGCAGGTGGTGCTCTTGGGCTATATGTCGCTTTTCTAGTTGGTAAAACCCTTTTAACACTAGGTCCAATTATAGGAATCGTTTTAATAGGACTAGTCAGATTTGTAATTATATATTTAAAAATTTTTACATTCCACTTTGCATCGGTATTTTTAATGCCAGTAATGTTTGCAAGAGAAAATATTCGCACTATTATAGAATTTTCACTAAAAATTTTTGCTACAATGCTGGAACTCCCAATATTTACGCTTTCCATTTGGCTTGCAATCACAGCAAATCAGATAATAGCGTCATTAGGAGATATATTTAATAAAAAAATAATTTTAGGAATGCTTGAGAATAATGCAATTCAATATAGCGAGCAACAAACCAGAATAGGTTCAGCCATGGAAAATGCAACCAACATGTCATTAGGAGCATTGTCAACGCTTGGAAACGGTGAATGGCTTGCTAAAATTAAAATATATTTATATGATGGGGTTATGGAAGTAGGAATTGCCATTTTTGCTGTTATTATAATATATAAATTTATTATAACTTTACCAAATTCAATTTTTGAACTCTTTGAACTAAAGGGTAGCCAAGCTCTTGATAATTCGTTAGATGCAATAAAAAATGAAGGTGGAAATTGGGGAACAAAAATTTAATAAATTTATATTTAATTAAGTAAATTTTAAGTGATACTAAAATAAAATTAGTTTTATATAATTAAAAGGAAAGAACGATGAAACCAGAAGATTTTGAGCAATCTATAAAAATAGGCAGAGGAGTGAGTGCTTCTGGAATTTGGGTGAGATTACTTTTTTATTTAATTTGCTATGTTCCAGTAACAGCATTATTACTCTTTGTAATTATTATGGATCAAGAAAATCTTTATGTTCCTTTTGAAGGAACAATTTTTGCCATTTTTTATATGATAAGCCTACCTTTTGCACCAATGGCATTAGTTCTCTTTTTCTTTTTTGAACTTCCTATTCAGAAAAATCGTAAAAAATTAGGGCTTCCTCTTTGGAGGAATATTGCTAGAGACATCGAAAAACTAGAAATAAAAAAACGATTAGAGCTTGAGGAAGAAGCTAAAGCAGAATTTGAAAGAGAGCATGGCAAATAAAAAATAAATTGATTAGTTTGTAAAAGATGGTATAATTTCGACCAAAAATTATCACTTATACGTGATGGTTGTAATCGAAAGATAAAACTATTTTTTTTAATTCAAAAAAAAGTTAAAAAAAATTGCACTATAAGACGATACTAAAACCATTGAAAAAAATGATAACAAAAAGGATTAGTGTGAAAGAAATTGTTAAAGATGGGCTAGATACCTTAGAGGGGAATATAGATATCCTCACAAAAAAAATAATATCAAAAGAAAAAGGTATGGTCAGCACTTTACTTGCTACGGAGTTATTAGAAGTACTTATGTTAACAAAAGAAACCTTATTGGATAAGAAAGTTGAAGAGCAGAAAAAGCTTTCTCTTCTGGACAAACTTCCATTGGTTTATAGTCAAATAAATAAAATTTAAAGGTTTAAAGTGTCCACTTTAGATGATGATATGCCAGATTTTGATAATCCAGAAGCTTTGCCAAGCAATAGTGATTGGGGAGAATATGGTGATGAAGATGGAAATGAAGAGTATCTTGGTGAACAAAACGATTTTGAACATGTAGAGCTTCCTGGAGTTTCAAAAGAAGTCCAAGAAAAAGAAGCCATTACTCAAGGCAATCCCGCAAAAAAAGTAGAACAACCATCCGTTCCAACACCTCCTAGTAATAATGCAGCACAACAAATGGTAACTACCTTTACCAGCATATATGAAGCAACTACAGAATTGGTTACTTTGGTAAATGTGACTTTAAACCACATACAACAAGTTACCGAGGTTACAGATAATAAAAATATCGAAATGAAAGAGATTGTTGAAAGATACAATATTGCAAGAAAAAGTATTTTTGATACCATCTCTCAAACACAAAATTATTTCGACCAAAATAAAGAAGTTGTAAAAGATCTTTCACAATTTAAAAGAGCTATCAATAAAGATTTTGAAGCAATCAAAGAAGATCTTTTAAATGCACAATCTTCATATGCAACTTCACTAAAGCTTGCAACAGAAAAAATCACAAAACATTTTGAGTATGTTGCTGAGAGCATTAACACAAAACCTATTGTAGAAGCTTTAGAAAAAGAGTTGACACATCTTATAAAAAAATCATCTGTTGATAGTCTATCCTCTGTTGTTTCATCCATTGAAGACACGAGTATTAAGTTAAATGTAGCAATAGAAGAAATGGTTGGCAATGACTCTAAAGTTGGACTTGTTGGAAAATTGTTAAAAAACATTAGCACTTTAAATACTTCTTTAGAGAAGATGCAATTTAAAGTAAACTTCTTATTGATGGTTCCACTCACAATTACATCTTTTTTTCTGGGCGGAGCTTTTGCTTATTCTTATGCCACAAAAGAGTTTAGCAATACTTTTGCCACTACAATAACAGATAAAACTATGGAAATAGACTCTAAGTATAAAACTAAAATTGATAACTTAGAACTTAAATTAAAAGCCTTTCAATATTTAGAAGCGAGAGGCGTGCTCCAATCAGGCAAGGTAGGTTTTTCGTTTTTTAACGATACAAAAACCCCTTTTTTATACTATCCTGTTAGCGCAAAATCTTTTATCAAAAAAGACAAAGTAATCGTTGAAATTGATTAATATTAAGTAAACTTTAATTATATATTTATTATTATCGAATAAATATATAAAAGGGGTTTACTTGTATTTTACAAAAACTATTACTATATTTTTATTATTAACTTCTTTTGTTTTTAGTAGTGAAAAAATTCCACAAGATGTATTAGAGGATTATAATTTTTTAGAAGTTGCTAAAAACTATAATGAAGTTTATGAAGTGCACTTTGAAAAGAGCCAAGCCCAGAAGATAATTGACAGATTGAATAATATCAATTTTTCTATGACTCCATATAGCGCTCCTATAAAGCCATTTGATACACTTAAAATACATCATGCGTATCCTTTAAAAATATTTCTACCAAATGGTACAACTGTTTCAAAAGCAATTTTAAGTAATTCAAGCTCACAACCATCGGCTAGTGAAAATATTGTTACTGTTAATGTAGATGATGAATTTGAGTCAGGTCTTTTGGATATTGTTTACATAATAGGGGACAACGAAAAGCAAGGTAATTATATTTCAATCAAATTAGATAAATATATTTTAAAGCCAAATAGTGAAGACTTGATTGATGAAAAACTTTACACGCAAGCAATATACTATATACCCAAAAAGCTATCAAACATAGAAGTTCTCTCTAATTTAAAACCATTTGAATATGAACTACCTCACTCACAAGTTGAATATATGGGTGTTGTTTATGATGTTTATTTAGTTTCTATTGTGAGTGAACTCAAAACAGAACTAAGACTTAAAGACGATAAATTTATTAATAGTGGATTTATTTTTAATGGTAAGAAATACAACTACTTTGTAAAAACTGGAGAAGTAAAATGAGCAATGAAGATTTAGAATTTGGAACACAAACGGATATCAAAGAAAAAGAAGAAGGGACTTTCAATCTGGCTCTTAGTCCAAACAGCGCCTCTTTTCTAAAAGAGATAGAAGTAGTTGAAGAAGAAATAGCAAAAACAAAAGTTGAGTCAGAACAGATACTATTGGATTTAGATGCTATTGATCCACTCAAAGCATATGAAGCAATTCAGGTACACATGAGTAAACTCAAAGATAAATCAACTATAAGCAGATATCTTCAAGAGACATCTTTTCAAGATGTAGACATTTCTGATATTCCTGTCTCTGAAGAAGTAAAATCACAAATAGATGACATTATCTTTGAACTTGAAGAGAATAAAGAACTTTCAAAAGATGATGGATTTATCCAAAAACTTTATAAATTAAAAAGTTTGAGGCACTTGGTAGATATGGCCATACAAACCAAATTTGTTTCAAAACAAAATTTAATTATAAAAAAAAGATGTTTAGATCTCATTCAAGAGTATCAAAGTGCAGTTACTATTTATATACAGAACCAACTAGTGCACAAAGAAGAAGTTGAAGATAAAGAACTATCAGAAGAAGAGATAAAAACAATAGAAGGATTAAAAACCTCTTTAGCAGAAGCTTTGGGTAAAAGTGCCACTCTTCAGGAACAACTAGATACCGCACAGAAAACTTACGAAGCAAAAGTAATTGAATTAACTTCAGAGATTGACAGTATTAAAAATACTGAAAATGCTATTGAGCCATCTAGTGAGAGCGAGGAAGAGGAAGAAGATGAAACACTCTTGCAAATTATGGAAAAAAATGGGCATCTTGAAAATATAATAATGAAGCTAAAAAAGGACATTAGCTTATGGGAAAATATGGTGGAGGAAAAAGATGCTGAAATTGCTCGATTGAAAGAAGAGCTATCTTTCACACAATCTCAAAATATCCCTGCTTCAGATAACTCTTATGAAAGCGATAAAACAAGTGAATATACAGAAGAAACCCCTCCAAAGAAAAAGTCTATCTTTAAAATATTTCTCATAACTCTTGGTGCAATCATTACTCTAATGATCGCAGGTGTCTCTATTGCATATATAACAATGGATGAGTCATTAAAATCCCCACAACCAGCGCAGTATATGTCTAAAGAAGAGGTTAGCAAATCAACAGAACCCACTACTGTGGAAGAACCAAAAGCTGTGGAAGTCCCAAAACCTGTTACAGAACAAAAAGAAGAACCTGCCATCCAAATAGATGATCCGTATGCAAAAAGTTTAAATGAGCCTACTCCACCACAATCAAGCACACCCATTGTAGAAGAAAAAGAGCCAGAGTATGACTTTGTAAAAGAACTTACTTTGGAAGAGTTTGAAAAAAATCAATTTGAGCTTTTGGGAACAACACAAATAAAAATAAACAATAAAGAGTTTACAAAAGGGGATATTATCAATGGTTTCAGGTTTGAGAAAGCTACAAGTGGTGGCAAAATTCTTTTTATAACCGCAGATTTTAAACCTATATGGATAGGAAAATAACATGAAAAATAGTTATTTATTTTTGATTGCTTTGATTATCTCTTTTTCAGGTTGTTCTACAAAAGAGCAGATAAACCCTTCAGCTGATAGTTATATCAAATCAGCAGAGGAGATAGCGTTTGAACAAAAGAAGGTTAAAAACAAAAAAGAAGAGGTACTTTTTAACAGAGGGTATAACAGTGGTTATGAAGCTGCCAAAAAAGAGTTTGAAAAAATTCTTCCTTATGTCGAGGCATTAAGAGCTTCTGCTGAGTTAAAAGGAGCAGGTGGATTGTGTTTGCCTCCTTTGTTTATGGATTATAGTAACAAAGACCAAGTTAAAATGCTTTTAGGGAAAGCTCATGTATGTAAGAATTTTACAGTTGATGATGTTTTAAAACTTGTAAAAGGTGGTATACCAGGTTTGCCCGAAGAGTACGTTAATGTAAATGATATAAAACAAAACACTACTACTCTTTCGCAAGTCAATACCTCTTTTGTTCCAGCAAGTGTAGAGATACCAGAAGTAAATCGAACCTTTTTTCCAAATACACCAGGTGCAAAAGAAGAGGTTAAAAATATCCCCGTAAAAAATACACAAACCAATAGGCTTATTTTGCGTAACTCCAATATTGCTATCAGCAATATTATAGAAGGAGAGAACCAAACACTTATAGCAGAGTTTGCTTCTGCTAAAGATGCCGAAGAGTTCTGTAATAAATACACAATATGTTTAAAGGCTGATAAATGAATTTTATAAAGACTACTCTCATTCTTATGCTTCTAGCATTAAGCTTGCAAGCTTATGAATTTGGCGAAGACAAAGCGGATGCTTGGAAAAATGGTTTTATCACTTGTTTTAAAGCAACAAAAGCAGATGCAAATATACAAGGGCTACTAGAAGCTCCAATCAAAACAAAGAGGTATATTCTCTACTTCGATGGTAAAAAAGCCGAGCTAGCTAAGTGGGATGAGTTGTTGATATTAATGTTCGGTTATACTCGCTCTATCCACTCTCCAATACGCACCAAATCAGGTTGGATTATTTTTACAAGTTCCGACTCTTTGCCAACTGCAAAGCAAGAGTTGGACATGTTAAATAAAACAATATTCAAAGATAAAAAAGTAAAAGACAAATTGCAACTTTTTGATAACGAAGAGAATAGGGTGTTTTATGCTGCAAAAACTATTTTTGCAGAGGAGATAAAAGACTTAGCAGATATTATGAAAGCTCAATTTGAAAAAGAGTACAAAGAGAAGTTGGATCAGCATAAAAAAGAGTTAAATGAAAATCAGCAAGTAGCTATTTTGTTTGTTGATAAAGCGACAAATGAAGTTATAAAAGATGAAGCTCTTAAAAAAGAGTTACTGCAACAACAAGAACAAACAAGAGTAGTGGAGCCTCGAAAAGATGTTCTTCCAAAGAAAGAAGTACCTACTCTTGGTAAGTTTGAGCTGATAGCAGATAATGTTGTTGTGTTTAAATTAAATACACAAGAAGAGATTCTTTCACAAAGCTCTTATAATGTTGAAAAATTTGAAGTAGTAAGAATTGTTGAAAAAGATGGGAGTACTTATGAATACTCAACTGTTCTAAAGGATAATGATGGGACTCAATATGTGAAGTTATATAGAAAAAACCTCTTTATAGAAACTTCAAACGTGAGGTTTTTAAATGAGTAAAAGTTCTATCTTACTAACCATCTGCTTTTCATTTCTTTTTATAGGATGTGCAGCATCAACTCAACCTGTAACACTCTCAAGTGTAGAGAGTTTTGATAATGTGCCAATATTGGAAAAAAAAGAGAATGAAATAGTTTCTCTTTTTTCAAATAAGCTTGGACTAAAAAAACAAGATGAAAATTTTGATAAGCCTATAACATATTTGGGATATGACTTTTTTTTTGAAGAAGGCTTGTGATGGCATTTAGTAAAGCAAACATATTAAAAAAGATAAAAGAAGCAAGAAAAAAACTCTTAGAAGTTCTAGAAACAATTCAACAGCAGGAAGAAGAGTTTGAAATCATTGAAGATTATCAAACCATTGTAATAGGCACAAAAGTACTCTTGAAAGCTAGTGATGATGAGTTTATAGAAAGCTTTGATGAAGAGAAGTTGAAGAATATACTCATCCCTCTTTTGGCACAAAGTAAAGAGTTAAAAGTTTTACATGAAGAGCTAGTTAAGCTTAAGAAAGAGAGCGTTCAATGAAAGCAAGAGCGATATTGATTTTTCTTTTGGTGTTTATTTCATCAGCTTTTAGTTTAGATAGACAAGAGGTTGCAGGGAGTGAATATCTTATAAGACACGGTAAAAGTGATGAGTTAAAAGTAAGTGGTACTTCTATTAAAGAGGCCATGCCAAGAGTTATGCAAGAAAAACCAACAGCAACTCCTACTCCTTATCAAGAAAGTGTTGAGATTGATACTACAAAAGCAACTATTTTAAAAGTTATTAAATCAAGTAAATCAAAAAAAACAGCTACTGCTCAGGCAGAAGGGACTTCGTTATTATCTTTGCCATCTACTTATAAAAAAGACTTAGAAGAGTATAGAAAAAATCTTCAAATTGCGCAAGCCCAAGCTCAACAAAGCATTGATTCTCAAGTGAGTCAAAAAGAGGTTCTGTTTTTAGCACAATGTAAAACATTTAAAGATTATCAGATTAATGAAAAGACAAATATGAAGATGTTGTGTAGAGATAAAACAGGTAAAGAGATGCAGATATTCGCTGAACTTACAATAGCTCTTAATGGAGAAAAGGCGATTTTAGAGGCAACTCCTTACATGTATGAAGATGAGATGGGTAAAATGTATCCAATTCTTCCTAAATCAAAACTTTTCAATGCTGTTAATGGAAGTAGTAACTTGGCTACATACGCTGACAAGAGAGCTTTGGAAAAAGTTTCGAGAGCGATGGCCGAAGAAGCAGCTAGCCAAATACCTGTTTTATCTAAAGAGTACTTAGATAAGAAAAATGCTTCTCAAAGCGAAGTCTCTCAAAATGATACTACTACGGTTACTGCAACAACTACACCAAAGCCAGATGCGATTGATTATGCTATTACTTTACTCTTTGATATGGCTGGCAAAGGATTAAGCGCAGGATTAAATCAGATATATCAAGATTTAGGATATATCTACTATATCCCTAGAAACTCTATGGTAGATGCGGAAATCTACTATATTTTAGATAAATAAGGATTTGCATGAAAAATTTCATCAAAGCATTTTGTTTGCTGGGGGTTTTTACTCAAGTTCAACTTTGTGCGGACTTTCTTGGGACAATGAAAAGCAATGTAAAAGTGAGTGAGTCATTTAGCACAAGTAACATTGGTAGTTTAAGTGGAGTTATTAAATCAGGTTCCATTGGTGGAATTATTGATGGGTACACAAACAGTATTCAAGACTCTATTTTAGGTAGTGGTGCATCAGCCGTTACAGATGCTATTTTTGGAAGTGATTTTGGAACATGGTGGTCAGGAAATAACTCATGGACCACAAGTACTATGAAAATGTGTTACAAATACAATCCAAACTATCAACCTAGTGATACAACACCAAATCTTTGTGGGCTTTTTAGCAATACTACTCTTGATCCATGTTCTGCATTGCCAAACACTCTTGGGCCTTTTAAAAAGTTATCACAGCAAGAGAGATGGAATACTCAATTACCATTTAAAGATTGGTGTGAAGAGTATACAAATAGTATAAAAGAAAAGATATCTTTTGAAGAGGCTACAAAACAAATTACACTTACAGGCAAAAACCAAGCAGGAACTAAAGATACTAATTTTAACTCAGAAGTTGCAAAAAAAGCAGAAAAAGAGACTGCTGCACAAATTGATAAATTCAAAACGGCAAACAAAGAGAATACATTAGGTAAAGCAATAAATGCTCTTAACAAAAATGAAAAAGGTTACATCGCTAAAAGCTATATAGACTCTCTAACTAAATTAAGTGGAGAGGTGGATCCAAACAAAGAGCTTAAAAAAGAAGATGTCAAAATTCCTTATGAAAGCTTACAAGAGTACAATGATGATACCCACTACCATGCAAGTAAATATTATGGACTTGAGAGAGAGCTCGCTTTTACGCAGCACTTAGATATTGCAGAGTCAAAATTTAAGTCTATTAACTCTACAAATATCGCTTCAAAGTCAGCTCCTAGCGAAACAGATTTTCAACAAGCTACACAAGAAAAAATAACTTTTATCAGCAATTATATAGATAAAAAAAGTGAGTCTGCTGGGGATAAAAAAGGATACAGAGAGTTAGCACAAGAGTGGGCTGAGGGAAAAGCTAAAGAAGAGATTGAATTTGAATTACCTATGCAATTAGGAAACATGTATTATATTTTTAATGAGAGTATTGCAACAGTAGAAAAGTCTCCTGGAACAAACGATCCTGTATCAAATAAAATAGCTTTTATTTATAAGATAAAAAGGCAACAATATTTTGAGTCAAAAATAATGCAAAAGTGGAGAAGAAAGGCGGATGAAAAAGCGGATTTGTTGAAGACCCTGATGCATAAAAGAATGATAGCATCAGAGCTCTTTAATGTAGCAAAAGCCAAGGCAGAAGTCTACGCTATCATAGGCGGAAATTAAGCAATAATTAATTATATATTTATTAAAATGGATTTACAAAGGAAGCAATAATGAAAAAAGTTTTGATGTTTTTTTTATTTTCTGTTATTTTATTTGCAGAAAACGACAATTTATCCCTTAAAAAGGTCAAAGAGATAGAGAAAAGCGGTAAGTATGAAGTTCAGATTTTGGAAAAAAACAAAGCTGATGAAATGTTAAAAGAGCTTAAAAAGAAAAAAGAAAAGTCCTTAAAAGAAGAAAAAGTTATTAAAAATCAGCCAGCGCAAAATATAGAGATTAAATCAACTATCATACAAGCAGAAAAGAAGATTTATAAAGAAAAAACACTTAAAGAAACAGTCGAATTTGGTATTAACCATTTCTCTAAGATAAATCTCAAAGATTTAAAGGATGAAATAATTAGGCTTGCTTCTAAAAACAAAGACTTAGATATTGAGTTTATAAAGCAGATGAAGATTGATAAAAGTAATTTAACAGAGCTCTTAGAAGCTGTGAAGGATATTGGAAATGATTAAAGTTCTATTTTCCGCTTTTAGTATAGCACTACTTTTTAGCGGTTGTAATTATCATCAAAACAAAGTTGAAACCACTTACAATAGTGAGCTCAAGCAACTATCCTTTAAAGAGGATGAAAAAACACTAAGAAGCATGATAAATGAGTCTTATGCGAAACAAACCTATGTAAACTTGTCGCATCCAAAAAAGCTCAATGAAGTGTTAAAAGACTTGGGGAATATCACAAATCGTATTTATGTGCTTGATATAAATTCAGAGAATATAGATGTCCCAACAATTCCAAGTAATATTTTCAAGGTAACGGACTTCTTTATTTTAAAGAGATATATCGAAGATAGAACCAACTATACAATTACGATAGAAAAAAACATGTTTCATAAAGCTCGTCCAAAGGTTGTTAAAGTTTCTCATAAGTCAAACAAGATGTTTAAAAAACAAAAAGTTGAACTTGCTTCAAAAGATACTTCGGTTGCAGATACTTTAGATAGGGTTGCGCATGCTACAGGATATAATGTTGTTTATCTGCAAGATGATGGTATCAAAATCGCAACACAAACACAAGAAAATAGTGGTGAAATTGAGTTTATAAAAGCAAGCCACATATCATTCGCATCAGAAACTTCCGATGCTCTGGAAGTGTTAAACTACATATCAAATGCTCTTAACTTATACATTGATATAGACCATGAAAACAAGCTCATTAAAATAGGAAAGTATCAAGTTAAATACTTTAAATTGGCAATGAATAATCTTGACATACAAGGCTCTCTTGAAGCAAAGGCAATAGGTTCTAGTGAGACTGCAATGACAGAGAGTGGTGGTTCTAATATCGCAACTCAAGCTTCTATAAAAGTCTTTGATGAGTTAGAAGAGGATATAAATAACGTTATTGAAAAAAATTCAGAGTTTGACAAAAAAAATGCTTATGCACGAATTGATAAGGTTACAGGTGAAGTTACTGCAAAAGCAAGCAAAAAAACAATGAACCAGATTCAAGAGATGATACACCGCTTTAACTCTACTTATAGCAAAATGACAGAATTTGAGTTAGATGTGATTGATGTTTTAGTTAAAAGAAAAGTAGGTGTGGGAATTGATATAGATTTGATTAAAAATGCTGTCATTAAAGATACGGCATTAACTATAGCAACCGATTTTAGTGCAAACTCTATTGCTACTGTAACAAACACTAGAGGCAATGGTTCTTCTTCCTTTTTGGTTGATGCAATAAATGATTTTGGAACTATTGTAAATAGAAAAAAATATGTTTTTACTATGCACAACCATATCCCTTACTCTAGAAAAAAAGCGACTATCACAACATATGCCAAAAATTCCAAATTAGTTCAAACAGGAACTACACCAACAGGCTCTCCTACATACAATACTGAAAGAGAGATGGCAGAGGCGTATGATGGTTTTGTGTTTAAAGGTAAACCTATGATAGATGGAAGCAAAGTATCTTTAAATCTAAACATTTATTTTTCAGCCCTCTTGAATTTGAATGAAAAAGTTTCTGGAACTGAAACTTGGGCAGAACCTGAGATAAGTGATGATAGCTTTGCAGGTGAAATAAAAGCTACAGATGGAGATGTCTTTGTTATTGACTCTTTGAGTATCAAAGGTAAAGCAGAAAACTATAAAGGTATTGTTCCTATTCCAGATTTTGTGTTAGGTGGTGCAAATAACAATGAATATGTTAAAAGAGAACTTATCCTATTAGGAAAAGTAAAAATCAGAAATTAGGGTTAGAATGAAAAAACTACTTATGAGGCTAGGTATAAAACTACAATCTCAAGGCTTAAGTGAAAAACAAAAAGTTGAGATAGATCATGTTACGAAAGCTTTGGCTGTGACCATCTATTCTGATGCAGAAGAGCATGATTTAGAAAAACTCAAAGCCAATGAGATAATCGAAAATAGGTTTAAGTCTGAGGATGAAAGGGTTTTGGCTCTCTCCAAATTGTCCTTTTATCTCTTTGAATACAAAAAAGATAAGGTTCTTCAAGAGAGAGATGAGATTGTTGTTGCTGAATTTATCAATAGAAGTAACGATTGGGAACTTGTTGATGATATAGAGGCTATTATAGAGGCTGATGATATAAGAGAAGAGGGTGAGAAATCTTTTCTTTCAAAAGTTATAGAAGTGAAAAGGCAACATCGGGCGCTTGTGACTTCTGTCGAGTTAAGACGCAAAGAAATTGAAAAAAATCAAGGAGAGAAAAATGCTTAAAAAAGATAAAAAACCAAAAATGAGAAAAGGTATGACTTTAATAGAAACTACCTTCGTTTTTGTAATTATAGGAATTGCTCTAGCTGTTGCTATTACACGTGGACTTGCAATGATGAAAGATTCTGAAATCAAGAGTTATGTAAAAGAGCCAATGACAACATTAACTTTGGGTTTTTCAAAATATAAAGGCTATTTCCAATCAAATAAAAGATACTCTAATTTGACAGAAGAGACTATAAAAACATATGTAAGACCTCTTGCATATGACACAACAAATGATTTCATATACCCTCCAGAGGCAATAGATGTGAAATATTACACAGGACCTCACGGACCAGTAGGAAATACTGATATTCGTGCCTATCTTTGTATGGATGCAACTTCAATGGATTGGGATGCTGATACAAAGGAGTCCGCAGAGAATGAATTTGCAAATGCTATAGTTAGTGCTTTCCCTGGTGCAGTAATTGATGGCGATGTAGTGGCAGAGTATGCAGATGCAGCAACGGCTGAAGCAGCAACGGCAGCAGTACCAGATAACGATGGCTTTATCTGTGCTACAAAAATTAACTAGATAAAGATATAAGACGAGGTTTTACCTCGTCTTATTTTAAAGGGATAATCAATGAAATTCTTATTAACTTTTTTTGTTTTAATTTCTTCGCTATTTGCAGCAAACTCCCCTTTTGATGAGGAGATGAATAAAATTGCCCAAATTAGACAAGGTAAAAGTGCTAACGTTGCAACAAAGGGTGTGGCTCCTGCTGTAGAAGTTAGTCCTATTATGGAGTTAGAAAAACAAGCTACCGATACAGAAAAAGAGTTTAACAGTTATGAAAAGATGGCAAAAAGCAATCCGCAAACGTATAAAGCAAAATTGAGCCAATTGGTAACTGTGTTAAAAGGTGAAGCTATTAAATACCCTTTAGTAAAAACTGTTCATGGAGTTTCTTCTTATAGTGAAATTGGGGATAGCAAAGAAGCTTCTATTAAAATAGGTCTTGTTGAGAGTGCTACAGAGTCTTTACAGCAAAACTTTCTAAAAAGAAAAGATATCGACAATACAATTGCTTATCTTCAAAAATCTCTTGCTTCTGATAATTTGGCATTGTTGATTGATACTGAAAAGAAACTCTCTCAAAATGTTCTGAATTTGATCAGAAACCAACAAACAAAAAATACAAATATAAGAAAAGTAGTTAACAATGAAACTATGATAGTAAAAAAAGATGTTTTCATAGATGATATTGTCTATGTTAAAGATTTGAATAAAGACTTTTTAGTTTTAGCGGTAAAGGGTAGATAAATGCTTTTTGGTTTCTTTCGTAATGACAAGTTCGTCAAAAGTGAGTCAAGTCTCATTCTAACAAATATGGCTACTTATGCAAGTAGTGGACGTAGCATAGAAAATATATTTGATGCACTTATTGGAACAGAAGTCGGCGCTAGAAGAAATCTTTTAAGTGAGATGAAAACACTTCATATTAGAAGGCTAGAGCCACTTGCTCAAGTATTTTATAAATACAACTTGATAACACAATCTGAGTATAAGTTACTAGATGAAGTCGATGATTTTGCAAAAGCTATTGATATCATTTTGTCTCTTAGAGAGGGAAATAATAGAATTAAAGAGGCGTTTCGAAGTACAACTACTCTTCCTTTTTTGGTTACGGTAATAGTTCCTATTTTAGCAGGACTCTTTTCTTATAAATTTGTACTATTTTTGTCTGATATGGCAAATAAAGTAAAGAAAAATGGTGCCAAAGAATTAGATTTTTTTGCTTTTATGAACCATCCAGAGTATTTAATTGCTTTTGGATTTTTTGTATTGATAGCATATGTTTCATTTATTGCTTACTATAAGCATTTAGAGAAGAGTGATCTGCAAAGACTTTATGAGCTATTCCCTTTAAAAGCGTATGAAGATTTTCCAAATATCTTAAAATCTCTTCAAATATACTCAGAAAAAGGTTTAAATGATGTAAGCATGGCAAAAACATTGAGTGTTTATGCCTCTCCTGTAGGGATTAGAAAAATGTTTGCGGTTGGAAAAAATGACACTTTTACTTCTTTTTCTAAGCTCTTTAGAAGGTTTAATATCCCTTATGATATCACAAGCTTTTTTGAAGCACATGAAAAGTCTGATACTCTTTATGAGGCATCTTCTTATATTAGAAGCACAAAAAAAGAGTCTAAAAACAATTCAATCACTCCTATTGATTGGTTGTTAGAATACTGCGATAAGACAATTGATACAAGGTTAAATTTTCTACTTAAAAAGAAGTTTGGAATAGGGCTAAAAAATATTCTCTCTTGGTATTGGTATAGTATATTTTTTGGCTTTATATTAACTTTTTATTATACGCTTATGAACAATCTTGACACTATTAGAGACTTAGCAGAAAAAATCGGGAGTAAATAAAATGCAAACAGCAAAAAAAGCATATAGACCTTTTTTACAAGTAGGCTATAAATTTTCACAAGTTATCTCTTTTTTAGAGTCTGTGGTCCCAACTTTAAAAAAAGTAGAAATATCTATTGATGATATTGTATTGCCAGAAGTAATGAGTTATAGAAATTATATGGATTCTCCCAAAGAGGACTTTATAGGGAAAATGGTAAAAGAGGATAAAGAAGAAAACATTATCCAAATTATTGATGGCGAAAAAGCAAAATACTCTATTTACGATTTAGTGAGAACATATAAAAAGCTTTACAAGAATGAGATTTCATTGGTAGTTTTTGGTGTGGAAGATAATACAAAAATCGAGTATTTTTTTATAAAAACTAACAATCCTTACGATACCTTTATTCCTCCTGCCTATTTTCAAGCAAGGGCTAGTGATCCTGAGTGGGAACGCCCAAATGTGATTGAATCAAGAATACAAGATATCTTAGCAGTTTATTCTGGATATGCGGAAAAAATAATTTTTATTGGTTCTCAGAAATCAAGATTTTTTAATTTCAAAGAGGTAACTTTCTTAGATTTGAAAAGCATTAAAACCTTGTTCGATTTAACAATACCTGTTCAAACAAAAAAAGAGTACCAATCGAATGTGTTAAATCAGTATTTTATACCCCTTATTTTACCTCTTATTTCTGTTTTTATATTGGGTTTGCATGTACCTAGCTATTTTTTAGAAAAAGAGAGAAAAGAGGTTTCTGATTTAAACAAACAGATTGCCACTAAGGAAATAGATGTAAGAAAGAAAGAGCAAACTTTTAAAGATGCTCAAGAAAAACTTAAAATAAAAAAAGAGGTTTACCAATGACAATAAACTCTTTGAAAAGCAGAAGAAAAGCAGTTGCTATTATAGCGATGGTCTTTTTATCTGTTTTAATGGTTCTGTTTTTTTCTGTAAAGTTTTTTATCAACTATAAAAATGTGCGAGGTAATGAGGCTAGAAATACACATAAATCTTTAAGTCAACGTCTTACCGTTCTTGATGCAAATATCAAGGAAGCAGAGCCATATTTGAAAATGATACTTTCCTATGAATATGACATGGATGAGCTTAAGAAAGATTTTCAAAAACTCATTGATGAAGATTTGAAAAATAAAACACAAAGAAAATATGGCTTTTCTCCTTTTTACGTTACGGTAGAAAAAGTAGAAATATCCCCAAAATATTTCAATCTTGCACTTGTTACCATTAAGTATAAACAAGTTGATTGGATTTATGGCTTTAAAGATGGGTTTAAGGCAGCAAATAATTTGTTGCATTCTCTTTTAAAAGAGTCTAAAACTTTACCAAAAATTGTTGGAGAACTAAGAGAGGTTGATAACTCTTCTGTTTTGGTCTACTTCAAACTAGAGGCAAAGAAGAATAATGAAAAATAGTCTAATAAAATTAATTAACGCCGCAGGAAGAGTGATTAGTCAATGGGGTTCTGAGAAGAAAGCTCAACCATCTTCTGAAAATAAGAGCTCGATAGAAATTCATGGGAAAACAGAGCAGATAATAAACAATTATTTCAAAAAAAATAAAAAAGGGAATATAGCTGGGATAGCTGCTTTTTTAGATAATTCCATTGAACACAGAAAGATGATGGAAGAGTATGCTAAAGTTATCAACAACAAGACTCCAGAGAGACTTGAGATGATAAAAAATGCTGTTAATGAGGCTAGTAGTGAAGTAGAACTTTTGGCAAATTCTAGAATTTATTACAAAACTTACTCTGCAATTACAAGTGATTGGGATTTAAAAGACACCAGAGCTATTGAAGATGCCTTTTTGTATGTAAGGAAAGGGGATAAGCATTCTGAGAATGATTTAGACTCATCTAATGTTGCAATGGAAAACAAAGAGAGAAATGCAGAAAAGTATAAGATTTTAAAAAGACATTATATGGTATTGGGAACAGGCAAAAAAGCATGGAATAAAGGAAAAAAAATGATAGGCATTTTTTACCCCACTCCTGCGATTGCTCCATTTTATTATGATGAAATGGTCTTCATTGGTCCAGATGTTGCCCAAAAGCAATTTGGCACACAAGATAAGTTAGATATTATTGACAGAAAAACAAACAAAATTTCAACAGCCAATCTATATGCCTATATTGCAACACATAACTATTCAGATTTATTAATTTATCAATATGATGATGCTCTATGGTCAATGTGGGCTGTAAAAAATGGTAAAAAAATATGTTTAGGCAAAGATGCTTTTACAAACTCTGATGCAAAATTGATTATCCAAGCTCTTTTAATCGACATAGGGGAAAATACAAATAATCAAGAGTTTGATGTAAGTGGAACCATCCATAAAGGCTCTTTTGATAGAACAGGGGAGGATTACACAGATATTCCTATTGGAGATAAAACATTTCGTGTGAGTATGGCAAGACAGTATATATCAAGCAGAGCACATGGCCACCAAGATTTTGCAAGAAGTATTCATATCCGTCTTTTAGATTCAGGTGACTCACTAAGAAAAATTGATGAAATAGGCTATTATCCAGAAGATTTAAAAATCATCCACTCTGCTATGATTAATGATGAGCAGTTACATGTTGGTTGTAACATTGTTGCTGGTCCTCCAAGTTCAGGGAAGTCTACGGCTCTCTCTTCAATTTTTGCAGATCTACATGATAACCATGATGCACAAATTGTTACAATTGATAGCTCAGTTGAATTTCAACATAAGGGCTTTAGACAAATAGCTACTGATGACACAAAAAGGGCCTCAAAAGAAGAGAAAAAAGTAACCATCACTAAAGCGGTTAACTTTATGTTAAAGCAGTATGTTGATGGACTAATTGTTGGAGAGGTAAGAGGTGCTGATGAAATAGTAGCAGCAGTAAATGGAGCAGCTAGAGGACGTTTAATGGCTTTCTCTGTGCATACAAATGATGTTCGGTCTATTTTTACCGTTTTAGATAATGCGGGATTAAAGCCAGTCTCTTATCTTCCTCTTTTGAGAACACTTTTGCACCATAGGCTCGTACCTGCCTTATGTCCAAAATGCAAAGGTACAGGAAAATTAGCAGAGAATGGTAAAGAAGTTGTATGCGAAAATTGTTTTGGAACAGGTAGCCATGATAGAGAGCTTATATATGAGCTTGCCTATTTAATTCCTGGCAAAGTGCCACTAGATTGCAACCCTTCTAAAGACTTTGATAAACTTATTGCTAGTGGAGCTATTATTTATAGAAGCGCAGAAGATGTGGCAAGACAAAAATATAAAGATGGCAAAATAAGTAAGGCGGTTTACGAGGGTGTGCTAGGAGCTCAAATAGAGAAAATTAAAGCTATCGCAGAAGAGATGAACAAAAAGGCTGCATCATGAGAAAAGGTATGACTCTTGTGGAGCTTACTTTTGTATTGGTTATTATTGGTATTCTTTCCTATTTCGCTGTTGGTAAAATACATGCTATGCGTTATGAAAATGCAGTAGAAAAAATGTTTGATGATAGTGGAAAAGAGTTAGAAACAGGTATATTTAACCCTTTTATAGGGTATGTTAGCAAAAGAAATTCTAGTTGTTCTATGCTTGGTTACTACAATGATATGACCGCTTATAGAATAGCAAATTGCTCAACACTATCTAATCACGATATGGTTTACACAGGCTCTTCTGAAACCGATGAAAAAGATGGTACTAAATCGTATTTTGAGTATATGGTTACATGGGGAAATACGGGTAAAGGTTGCAGAAAGTATTATCAAGAGGATAGTAATAACTC
Organism: Sulfurospirillum sp. UBA6810; assembly: GCA_002469305.1. Classification (GTDB taxonomy): domain Bacteria; phylum Campylobacterota; class Campylobacteria; order Campylobacterales; family Sulfurospirillaceae; genus UBA6810. The sequence continues at coordinate 109,755 of DKEY01000016.1, read as the reverse complement.
GAAAAGCTTCGAAGTTTTTATCGATTGTTCTGACTTGCCTCTGTCCTTATCTGAGGGGCTAGAATATGACTTTTTGTCTTACTATAAAAACAATTATGACACGATTTTAAAAAGTTATAATGACAAAGCAACATCTTTTGATACAGAGGGTGGAACCGATACAGATAATATGATTTTATTTGTGTTTGAGAAGTAAGGAAAGAAAAATGCCATTTCCATTTTTACTTATAAGTCTTGTTGTTTTTTTGATAGGGGATGCTTTAATAAGTATAGAAGATGTAAATGATTTATTTTCAGAGAAAAGAGCACAAAAAACTATTGAAAAAGCAAATGAAGCTCATAAATATAATCAAATTTATTTTAATGAAAGTGGTGATGGAACGAGGTCTTTATTCCAAAATGGAGTTAAGCCAAGTGAATTAGTGGTTTATGATGATGATTTTTCAGATCAAGATGGATTGCTTTTAAATAAATACAGCGAAGCGGTAAAAATTTACTTAAAAGGAAATATACAAGGTACGCCAACGTGCGCAGATTTAGTGGCTACGAATAAAATTACTTTAGAAGAGTGTAATACAATAGTATCAAAAGACACCTCTTTCTTGCAAGTAGAAGCAGATAAAGTTACATTTAGTGCGAGAGGGGAACAAGGGACCAAAGTTAGCTCTATCTTAAAAAATGGAACAGTAGATGGTGAAACAGTTACAATAATTAAATCAAGTGATGAAAAACTTGATACTTATAAGAAAAAAAGAAAAATTCTTTATGAGCAAAGACTAGAACAAACAAATGAGTACCTTGTAAATAAAGAGTTTGGTAAAGCTGCTTTTGCATCAGCACTTTTACCAAGATATGATTCAACTACAAAAATTTTTACTATTTTAAACCGCGTTGCATATCTCTCAAAACAGTATGAAGTTGGAGGAGATGTAATAAGCTCTGAAGAGAGGGAGCAATTACTAGCAAGTCTCACAAAAGGTGTCTTGAGGGGAATTATAAAAAAAATAGAGTATGGTTCTTTGAATGCGGAATTAAAAAACTATATCAAAGAAGTCTCTCCTGCTGAATTGAATACTCTTGTTGAAGATGTCGTCTATGAAAATTTTTCTTTTATGAGTGATACAGAAAAGTTATCAGAAACAGAGAGTTTATCTACTTCCCTAAATATTGCCATAAATTAAGCCTTATTTAATTATAAATTTATTATATTCTAGAATAATTTCGTAAGGAGTCTGAAATGAAAAACAAGGCTTTTAAATCATTTTTATCAATCATAATGATAGTATCTGTTCTGACATTCTCTAATGCCTCAGTTACAGGTACAATGCTAGAACAAGATAGACAAGCAACTATAGATGAATATGTCAAAAGATTAACTTTTTTATTAAATGAAATAGTTGGTTACATAAACAATACAGGGGACGCAACACCAACTAGAGCAGAGCTTCAAACATTTAACTCTATAATAGTCAATGCAAAATTTACAACTTTATTAAATGAACCTTGTGATGTCTCTGGCTCTTACTGTGGAGAGTCAGGTGGTATCACGATAGAACTTGCTGATGGCAAAATTTCACTCAAAAATGTTTTAACGGGTGTCAACGATGATATCAAAAGACTTTTTAATACGAGTTTATTTTTAGAACCAAACCAAAAGATTTCATCAGATTATTCAACATTTTATATCAACATACCTCAAGAGACTCAAACAATATTAGATATTATTGAAGATATCAATTCCGATCCAGATAAAATACTTGTATCAAACATCTCTGATTTGCCAAATCCAGGGGAAGAGGGCAAACAGTATTTTGTGCCAAATGGAAATGGTGGACTAGATGTGTATGGATGGGATCCAAATACAGGAGAGTACATCAAACTTGGAACAGTTGGTGGCGAAAATGCAACAAAAACCACATCTGATGGTTGTACTGGAAATCTATTTTTTACTCAAGAGTCAAATTTTAATGAAGATACAACACCAGGAACTAGAGGGTTATGTGCCAAAGTTGAGATAGATGATGTTATAAAGTTTTATACTCATAACGGTGATAAATGGGTCGAACACAATATGGATGGTGGAAGTTCCGCAGGTGGACTATATAACGGTACAGGAACGGTTTTGTTAATGGCTACTTCTTTATTTGACAAATCGGGTGGTTCTGTAGTTTCATCATCTGCGCCTAATGGGGAGTTCGGTGGAAGTTTAGATTTTACTAAAAAAGATGATTATGAAACAGGTGGTTATTGGGTAGTTCCAAGCAACTCTTTTGTGGTTACTAAAGATATTTCAGCTCTTTCTACTCTATCTGACTTGTTTGCAAGTGGTACAACTGCTTGGATTGCAAATAAAACAGGAGGCATTGATAAGCTGATAAAAGGAAATGTTGCTGTATCAGGTGAGACAAATGTATGGATATACCAAGCTGATACTTTAGAGGATATTTTTGAGTTTAATGATGCTTCTCAGTCTGGAAATGATGGAGTGTATGCTTACGTTGTTTCTCAAAATAAATACTATTATTTATCAAACAGTATTTGGACTTCTACTGACGGTATTCATCAAGTGAGCAATCATGTAAATGGAAGAGATATTTTTTCAGATTTAGCAACAGGTGTAACATATTTTATAAATGTGTCTGATTGTTCAATAGGCACATGTAATGGAACGGATGGCACTTATGCAGGCGAACTTACTGATAATATGTATCCTTTTTATTTCGCTCCGAGTGCTTTAAATGTTAAAAACCTGCTTACAGATGCAATTCCTGTTTCAAGCGTAGCAAATGCTTATTCTAGCAATGGAGCTGCTCATTTAATTCAAAATACTTCAGGCAATGTGCCTGCAGGAAGTGTTATATTAAAATACCCATCTCTTGTAAATGGTTCCGTATGTTACACATATGATGGGAATTTTGTTACACAAGCAGCTGTAGTTGTCCAAGACCATTTAGGCAATAATCTACTTGATAGAACTTGCACAGGTGTAAATATGGCAAGTTTTAATGGCACAGGTGTAAATCAAAAAATAAACACTACAAGCTTAAATCAATTTGTGTCAGTAGTGCCTAGTTCTTTAGTGGGATATAAAGTTTATTTAAGTGGTGAGGGAATTACATCGGCTCTTGAGTACTGTAGAGACTCAGGATATACTACTTATTCCTCAGGTCAAAAAGTCTGGTCAAGTGATTGTGCTAATGAGTCAAGTACAGCTTATGCAATAACAGATGGTTCAAGGGAAGACTTAAGCGCACCTAGTAACAGTACAAGAATAAACTTAACACTTAATACTGGCACTGAAACAAATTACACAGGGACACCTGCAAATAACTATTTAGATGGCGGTATAGCATATGTAAACAACCCATCTGCGAAACAATGGTACTACTCTGTAACGGGTACGGTGACAAATCGATTGTTGGATGCCAAGCCCGTTGCTTCAACTTGGGGAGCTGAAGACTTCGATGATAAAGCTCAAAGTGCTTGGGGATTTTCCTTAACAGATATTTATATTGATTCTAACAATGTCATAGGCACTATTACATCAAAGGGTTATAGTAAATATTGCTATGAAACAAATGTATTAAATAGCAATACAACGACATCTAAAAATTGGTATAGTAGTGGAGCAACATATTTAAGTAATTGGGCTATTACGAATCCATGTGCATATAATATCTCAGGTGATACTGTAAGATGTCTTGTTTATGTAAATGGTGTAAATATTTTTACTTTCGGACAACTTTTCTCATGCTCTAATCCAATCTCTGAAATTCCGAACAGCTCAGTTACACAAAGTGGAGGCTATAGCTGTAGAGGATTTTATTCAACAAAAGCAAATGCAACAGCTTCTTGTAACACAGCAGGAAGTGATGTTTGGTATAAATAGCATTATGTAACGGGTACTGTGACTAATAGCTTATTAGATGCCGTACCTTGTAGTTATTCTGCTTGCTATAGTAACACAATAGCAAAAATGGCAAAAATAGGAATTAATAGTGACAATGTTCTATTATCTTATGATGGTACGTATTGGACACAGAAAAACAATTCTTCTTTATATGTTAAAGACCACACCATTACTGGAAATTCCTATACTTCAATTAGCAAAGAAGCCCTACAGCCTAGTGGTGGCATTGGATGGGCTTCTGGACCTAGTCTCTGGTATACAGATAATAAAGGATATTATTCAACTTTAAACTATGCCTCGGCTTTTCAACAATGCACAAATATAGGATGGCGAGTTCCTTTAAAAACAGAAACAACTTTTGCGATAACAAATGGAGTACCTCCTATTGTGTCTAGCGGTGGAATAGGGGCACATACTTACATAAACTATATAGCAAATACACCTTATCCAAATATTTTAGGATGGAATAATAGCGGGGAGCAAGGATATTGGATTCATGATGGATATAGCTTGTATCTTCGTTGTGTAAAATAAGCCACAAGTTTAAGTTGTAACGGGTACTGTGACAAACTACCTTTTGGATGCCGTACTTTTTACTGATAACGCCTACAATGGCACATCTAATTCAGTTTTAGCTAGGAATGTCGGTTATGGATATAAAAATAATATCGTTGCCAAGTATGATGGTGTTTTTTGGTCACCGATTAGCAATGTCACACAAGTATTAGATAATACATTTTCCTCTTGGCGTGGAACAAAATCAGAGATAGATGGTGTTGCTGGGAATGGGCTTCTCTATGATAAGTGTCAAGGAGGACAAAAACAATATGGTCCAAGTACAACATATTGTACCGACAAAGGTATGAGCATGGTTACAAGAGCACAATCTAAACTTGATGGAAATACAAATGGTGTACCATCTTGTACTACATGGACATGGACCTCTCCTTATTCCGCATCTTATTATTCTGCTTGTTATAGTGGTGTAAGTGAATATCCATATAGAACAGATGCTTATATTTATATCCGTTGTGTAAAATAAGCCACAAGTTTAAGTTGTAACGGGTACTGTTACCAATCGGTTGTTAGATGCCGTACTTTGCACAAGTGAAAATAATTGCTATTCTACTAGCAGAACGTACTCTAGCGTTCCTAAATTTGTTTTTAACAATAAGATAATTAACAGAGATGGTTTGTTTTTGTATTATGACAATGGTAGTGGATATTTAACAAAAACTTGGGTATATAGTTCAACCACTCAGTGTAAAAATATCAACAAAGTAATTTACAGTAATATTGTATTAGAATCATATTCTTTTTATGAAAACAATCCTTCTCATATTAAGGCAGATACACAATATGGGACTGGGTGGATTTCTTCAAATATAAATATTCGACCTTCTTTTGTAAAATGCACAAGTTCAGGATGTAGCAGTTCCTATTCTTGGTATGACTGTTCTTATGCGAATGTTTCTTCTACTGGTTATCAGCATCATTTTTGCACAAGAGAGGATTCTACTATTAAAGCTTTTTCAAATAATGATTGTATTAATTCTTTTTAGTTGAGTTTGTAACGGGTACGGTTACTAATAATATGTTAGATGGTGCCCTTTGTTTATTTGCTGGACAAGAAGGTTGCGATAATGCTAAAAGTATAAAACATGCAATAACCACTAATGGAAAGCACGTTGAGTTGTCTAATTATAAAATTTGGTATTTCCCTAGTAATGGGAATGTTTTGAACTTTAAAAATAACGAAGAAGGTTTGTCTTTATCTAGCGTAGTATCAGATATTTTTGCTCAGGCAGGAAATGGACTGTATTATACCAAAACATCAGGTGTTTTTGGAGTGGGCAAAAGTCTTAATGGTGAATTTGGAGTTGCTAACTGGGCTTCTGCTACTTGTAATTATGTCAATGACAATATGAATAGCACAAATATTTGTGCTATTAGAGGAATGAGGTTGCCAAGGTATGACGAAACATCTGCTACAAATACAAACAGCAATAACCCCTGTTCTAGTGCAGGGAGCTCTCTCGGCGTTCCTCAACATCCTAGCGGAAGAACATGGACCGCCACTAGTCATAAATCAGATACAAAATATTATTACAGATGGACATCAACAGGTGATAATAACGCTTATGATAATACTTACTATATACGTTGTGTAAGGTGATGTAACGGGTACTGTTACCAATCGGTTGCTTGATGCTATATTGGTAACAGATAATCCCTATACTAATAATGAAGCAATTAGCATAGGGATTGCTATAAAAGAAAATCAGTTAATTGAAAAAAATGGAGACTACTGGAGCAAATACAATACAACTAGTTATATAGATAAAGACTTGGTTATACGAAATACTGCTCAAATAAGAAGTATAGGAACATCATATGCAGGATATTATAATGCATGTACGGAGGCTACTCCAGCATTTAGCTTTATAAGTCCAAATAATTGTAAATATACAGCAAGCTATTCGGCATCAAACCAAGATAAAACAAATATGTATGGTGCAAAACAATTTAATTTTGGAAAAGTAAGAAGTTTTAGTTATTCAGCCACACAAAGTGCGGCACAGTATGCTTCTTGCGGAGAATATAACCATATAGCATTTATGTATGTAAAACCATCTCTCGTTTCTTCTGCTCCATATATGACATCAATTCCATACAGTTCTCAGGTGGGTACTTTGTATGGTGCAAATGGAGATAGACAAAGAAGTGCTACATATTCAACTGTTTCCATGAGTGGCTCATTTTCTTCACAGTATTTTACTACGATAGGTGCAGAATGGATTGAGTCTTGCACTCTTGCAGATGGTACATTTACACTAAATATAACATTTGCATTTTAAAATGTAACGGGTACGGCTATTACTAACTCTATGTTGGATGCTAAAAGTACTCACTACTCTTTTTTTAATATTGGTTTAGGAGTGAATGGAACAGATGGAGCGTATGTCTTTGGTTGGTATAATGCAAACTGGAGAGATTTTTTACTTTTAACCGCAGACTCATCTTATCCATATAAAACATCTTACATAAGAAAGTTTGCGCATAATGGTTTTTATTGGATAACAGATAATGCATCTAGTTCTTATGCTGGTGTAGGATATGCAAGCACAATTTCAATAGGTGGACAGCAAACTATTTATAAAGATGCCAATATGGACTTTATGGCTTCTAATAACTCAATAAGCACTTTTGGAGATGGTGGACTATTTGGATATGGCATCCCCACTACTAAGATATATTCAGACATATATGATTATTCCTTTGTTGATAAAAGGGTATTTTGGTGTGAAGATAATTGGAAACTAAGAGCTTCGCCAAGCAGCTCTTGCCAGTTATCTAGCGATAATAAGATAGCTAGTTGTCCAACGACAATTGGTAATCAATTTTTGTGTGTTCCTTAGTAATATGTAACGGGTACTGTCACCAACGGGCTTTTGGATAATCCTTGTATTATGGATGGATTATCCCCAGATTATACAATGTTAAGATGCTACAATCCCAACAGTACTTATGCTTGCGATATATATGGGAGTGGTTTTGTTTATATTTCAGGAATGTGCCAAAAAACTAGAACTGATGGATATGCTAAAGTATGGCAAGATGGGCTTGATAGTTCACCTATGTGGGTACTAATATCACCAACAGGGACACAAGTGGGATGTAATGACTGCTATTCTTCAGCAAGAGTTTATAATGGTGCAACTTTAATCTTATTTCAAGATGGAATAGACACTACACCTAGCTTAACAATAACATCAGAGTGGGCTGTCTCATCAGGGAATACCTATATGAATGACCAAGCAAGTACTTATAGGTTAATACAAGGAAAATATTCTTATTCTCCAAAATGTGACACTTTAACACCACTTTTAGATGAGATAAAATGCTATAAGAATTTCTAATGTAACGGGTAGTAAAATTACCAACTCTATGTTGGATGCAATTTTAGTTACTGATAACCCATATACCAATAGTAATGCCATTAGCGTTGGCGTTGCTTTGAAAAACAGTAAACTAATTACTAAAAGTGGTAACTATTGGTATTATGGCCCATCTTTAGTTGATAAAGACCTAACAGTTCGTTCATCAACTACCTACGTTCAAGCTATAGCTCAAAGTTATGCAGGCTATTATGTGTTGCCAATAGCTACCACTTGGGGAAATGAAACATTTGATGATAAAGCGATATCTTCATATGGAAGCTTTTCAACTTCTACACTTTATAGAGATTCCAATAATGTAGCTTCTACGATTACAGCAAAGGGGTATAATAAATATTGCTATGAGCAAATACCTTTAAACTGGAGAACAGAATGCAATTCATTAACATATGACACAAACATAAATAAACTTTTAAGGGATTGGAAACTGGATGGAGCTTCATTTGCTTCAGCTTGGTTATATGGATATAGTGGCTGTTGGTATGAATATTATCCTTACAGCAGCAAAGTAGCTTCTTGCTCTTCATATGGAACTGATGTTTGGTATAAATAGTAATATGTAACGGGTACGGTGACTAATTATTTATTAGATGCTGTGCTTGTAACAACAAATTGCTCAGCATACACTGGAAGTGGAGAATGTGCTTTAGCAAGAAGTATTGGATATGGTTACTTTAAAAACTCATCCGATGTTGTTGCTAGATATACAGAATTAGGAAAGCCTTATCTATCTAAATGGGAACGATTAAGTGACAATATGCTACTTCTTGGTTCTCAGTCTAATGAAAATATATTAGTTGTAAAAACATCATATCTAGAAGCAAGCAATGGCTTATATTATACTGATACAAGTACGCCTTTTAATATAAGATACACATTGACTCATTTTGGTATTTCAACTTGGGTGACAGCAGGGTGTAATTATGTTAATGAACACATGAATAGCACAAATATCTGTGCCGTTAGAGGAATGAGATTGCCTTCATATACAGAAACACATCTTGAGGGAAATAGCTCATATAATCCTTGTGGCTCTGCTGGTACATCAGGCGGAGTCCCGAGCTTTTCTGAGGCATATACATGGACTTCAACAACAAGCACAAGTGGCACATCAAATTATTGGGTATGGAGAAATTCTAGCAGTGGAGACAGAAGACCTGCGACTGAAGAAAAATATGTTCGTTGTGTAAGATAGTAGTGCGTTGTAACGGGTACGGCTATTACTAACTCTATGTTGGATGCTAAAAGTACTCACTATTCATTATTTGATATAAGCTTGGGATCAAATGGGGATAGTGGATTTTTCTTATTTAACTTATCAGGTTTTTCTTGGAATAACTTTATGGTGCTTACCTCTGATATAGCATATCCATACAAAACGGCTCATTTTAGTAAAGCTCCCTATAATGGATGGAATTGGCTAACAGAAACAAGTAGTAATGCAAGTGGAAAAATATCAGTTGGCTATGGTAGTACGGTTCCTATTTTAAACAATCAAACAATAAGACATTGCACATCATGGTGGCTAGTTTCCCCCAATGTTAATAGCTCATATGGGTGTTCTACAATATTAGGGTATGGTATTCCTACTACAAAAATAACCGCAACATTAAGTGATTTTTCTATGACACCAAAAAGGGTATTTTGGTGTGAAGATAATTGGAAACTAAGAGCTGCGCCAAGCAGCTCTTGCCAGTTATCTAGCGATAATAAGATAGCTAGTTGTCCAACGACAATTGGTAATCAATTTTTGTGTGTTCCTCAATAGAAAATTTAAATAAGGGTTATATTACTTGGCACATCTAAAATATTTAGCATCTGTAGCATATACGGCACCTGTGCTACTATTCATGTAGAGATGAGTACCGTACCCTGTAAAAATTCCATTATCAAACCAATTCCATGTATAATAATATGGCACACCATTTGCACCGCCAGCTGTACTTTCAGAAAGTGTTATCATCTTTCTTTCTAAAGAAACACAGTAATTATATGCATTAAGTTTTGACTGAATAGAGTGACCGCTATCATACCAAAGCATAGGTCTTGATGCCCATCCTTCACTCCAACTAGGCTTTAATGCAAAGTTTTGAACAGTAGTATATGTGTTGCCATCAATGGTGTGGTTTTTAACATATAAAGAAAAATTACTTTTTTGTTTCCAATACGTACCATCATAAGATAATAGAATATTGTCACTATTAATTCCTATTTTTGCCATTTTTGCTATTGTGTTACTATAGCAAGCAGAATAACTACAAGGTACGGCATCTAATAAGCTATTAGTCACAGTACCCGTTACATCACTTTACGCACCTAACATAATCTCCCGTAAATGTAAGTGGTTGCCAATCGCTATAGTTTGTGTTAAACCAATTTTTATAATTTCCTCCAGATAAAGTTCCTGTAATTGTTCCATCAAGGTAAGAAGAAACCCCTCCACTTATTTGATTGTTTGTTTCATTGAAATATGGAAGCCTCATTCCTTTGCTTTGACAAAGAGAATTCGCACTTGACCAACTCCTTCTACTATTCCCACCATCATAGTATAAATTATTTGCTGTGGTTTTCCCTGCTACTGCCAAAGAGCCTACGGTTGCCCAAAGAAGGTTATCTGTTGTCACTTCAGTTATTTTTGAATTTTTATCGTTTATTAAATAATTACTCCCACTAAACCAAGATGTTCCATCCCATGAATAAACGACATTATTAACTATAGCTTTTGTGACATTTTTGGCTACGGTGTTGTTATAGCAGTTTGATGTTCCATCTGTTACGCAAGGTACAGCATCTAATAAATAATTAGTTACCGTACCCGTTACATAATGCTTTATAATCGACTATTATTTAATGCATCTAAACACTTCTTTGTAGTTTAAGTGGACATATTGACTACTAGTGGATGTCCCACTCCAAGTATATCTTTTATAAGCTCCTCCACTAGGGATATTTGGATTATTTGTATTAGTCCAAGTCCAACCAGAAAGACTAGGGATACCAGCACTTGTTGATGCTCGTGTTTCAGATAACTCTGGAAGTCTCATTTCCTGGTCAGCACAATAATCTTTTGCACCGTATCCTGGGTTGTAATAATCTACAATTCCCCAAACTCTCGAACCATATCCAACACTATAAAGCAACCCATTATCACTAAGTCCTTCTAGTTTTGAAGCATTGGTTGACACCCAAGAGTCATATACTCTTTGAGAAGTAAAAGAATCGCTTAAAATATAATTATTACTTACTTTTCTCCAAAATTTTCCATCATAATATCCTAGTGTATTATTTGAAATTCCATATCCAACTGTTCTAGCCAAAGCAACATCAGAATTGCTTTTTTCTTGATAAACTTTACTTGTTATAACGATAGCATCCAGCAATCTGTTTGTAATCGTACCCGTTACAAAATAATTTTTTCTAATAATATCTTTTACTTGAAATTATTGAAATTAAATTAAATTACCACTAATACGTGATTGATAATAAGTTCTATTTTATATATAATACATACTTTTTATTTATGGAGACTCCTTTTGAGTGAACAAGAGTTTGATAAGTTTTACCTTACGATTATTAAAAATATTAGACGAGAGAGAGAAAATAGAAATTTATCTCAATTGCAAATGTCTAAAGAGATGGATTTTCAATCTTCAAGTTTTTATGCTGAAGCGGAAAACGGTTCATCAAGTAAACGGTTCAATTTAAAACATATTTTTAAAATAGCAAAAATTTTTAACATATCAATCAACGATCTTATAAAAGATTAGTACATAAATAAAGTCTCAAAATCTTCTTTTTTACTCTAATCCTCCCTATACGGTGTAGAAATTATTCCTTCTATATAGAATAATAACGTCCAATCATTCCTATAGGAAACGAGAGGATATTTTGAAAGATAATCTAACTGCCGAAAAAGATGAAATAGATGTTGTAAATAAACTTATTTCATTAAAAATTAAAAGTATTAGAATAGAAAAAGGGTATTCTCAATTAGAAATAGCAAATTTAATGGGGTTTAATTCACCAACTTTTTTTGGACATGCAGAAGCAAATAGAGAAAATAAGTACTTTAATATGGAGCATATCTACATGATCTCAAAAATATTCAATGTAGATATGCATAAAATCATTCCAAATAGTCAAGAAATTTCACGCACTCTTTTGAAAAACAGTAACAAGATATTGAAAAAATGAGTAACTCTTTATTGTCACTAACTCAAAAGAGCGAGTTCCAAGGAGTCTATCTAAAAGAGACTAAAAAAGGAAAAGCTTTTATAGTTCGTTTTACATCAAATAAGAAAACAAGAACACAAATCGTTGGCTATGAAAAGAATGGCATGTCAGCGTATGATGCTTATAAAATAAGATTAAATCTAATAGCTGATTTACAATTAGCATCAGCTTTGAATGGAAATGATGTTGAAAACCTTTTCTTCCCAAAACTATTTTTAGAGTTTTTAGAGTTTAAAAACCCTATGATTGCTAAAAATACTAGAGAGAATTACAAATCAATATACAATCAATATATTAGTGCTGATTTTAAAACAACGGATGTCAGAAATGTAACCGCAAATGACCTTCAAATATATATCAATAAACTTCTTACATATAGAAGGCCTGCCACAGTTGAAAAGATAGTATCGGCATTTAAAAAATTCTATACTTATCTACAGGATAATGGGATATATAGGTATAATCCATCTGCTAGTTTGATAATGCCAAAATATGATAATAAAAAGTATTTCTCTATGCCTAAAAAGGATGTTAAGAAGTTTCTTGTCTATGTGAATAATATAGAAAATCAATTGCATAAAACTCTCTATTTAGTTCTTTTGCATGGTAGAAGATTTAACGAAACTGTGACGTTGCCCTGGAGTAGTGTTGATTTAACAAAAGGGTTATATTTTCTAAATTATACAAAAACTAAGACAAGGAAAAATCAGTACTATTATTTGGAAGATTTTCAAATAAAAGCTTTACAAAAACTAAGATTGATGTATCCAGATGCTAAGTATGTATTTGAAAAACCTAAAACTAAAAACCCTATTACTTATACAACTTTCTTTCGTGTTCATCAAGAGTGTAGAGAAAAGCTAAATTTACCAGATTTTACAATACACTCTATTAGGCATCTTATCGCTTTTTTAATAGTCAATAATGGGTATTCTCTAGAAGTAACTGCGAAAGTTCTTGGACATCAAAACATTCAATCCACACAACGATATGCTATTTTAGAGATGGAAAAAGCAAAAAAAGCATATAGTAAAACGATAAATCATTTATTGCTGTAACTCCTGCGTTGTATCCTTATTGATTTCAGAAACCGCTTGTGCTATGCTCTTTGAAGCTTTTTGTGATTCAATCATTACATGTAAAGAAAAATCATCTACAAACTTCTTAAGCTCGTTTATAACTTCCTCTTTTGTTGTAATGATTTTATTATTTACATTTTCTATAATATCTCTTAGTAGTGTTAATAGGGTAATTTGGGTATCTTTTGTATAAAAAGGGGATACTTTTATAAATTTCTCTATCGAACTGCCTGTTAAAGCTATCTCTTCTAAAGATAATTTATCGAGTGAATTTATTGTTGAAAAATCAAAATTTCCCATATAAGGGTTGATTCCATTTCTGCCTAATGCTTTTGCAATATCAACTTGTGTAGTCTTATGCTCTAAAACCTTTTTTAATTCATTTGCAAAGGTTTTGTCAAACATGAAGTGTTCTCTTATTTCTTCCATCATTTCGCGCTCTTGAGAACGTGCTTCTTCAACAAAAGAGGTATCTTTACTTTTGGTGTAAGAGAAGTTGAATTGCAACAAGCTTTTAAGTAGATTTTGTTGAGGCTGAGTGAGCGAAGAACTTATTGTTAAAGGTTCTACCAAAGGTCTTGCTTTCTTTTGAGATTTGTCTTTTGGTTGAGGCTCTTTTGTAGTAGTTTTTACAGCTTTCTCTCGTACTTGTACCTTTTGCTCCTCTTTTGTTACATTCGGTGTTTCTTCTATTGGGGTAGTATCGCTATTTTGTTTGCTTTCAATTTTAATGAGCTCTCCAAAGTTAGCGAGTTCTATATCGAGATAAGAAGAAGCATAATGATTAAAAAGAGTCTCTTTTGCATATCTGTCTGTAAATTTCCAAGTATCGTCTCCAGCTTTTTTTAAAATACCAATTTGAGTAAGCTCTTCCGCATTTGCTATTGAGTTTTCAATAAACTTATCCGCTACTTCTTCATTAATATTTCTTTTTTCCATACTCCACGTTTTCCAACTCTCTAAACTATCCAAAGAGACACCATCAAACTTTAATGCTGAGAGTATAATAAATTGTCTTTCAATTTCCATATCTTCACTATTTCTGTTAAGAGATTGTAATTCACTCCACTTATCTTTTATCTTGCCATTTAAAGCATGGGTTGATAGCTTCGGTTCTCTGACGTATTCGTAACCATCTTTAGCCTCTTTATTGGCTATTGAATTTGAAGTAACTACAGGAGGTGTTATGTTGTATAGACTCATAATCTCTTGTGCTAATACATTGTACCCTCTGTCGTAGTTGTTATATAAAATTTCCCTTGCTTTTTGTGAAGTAAATTTAAAGTTTTTACCATCTTCGCTAGATAAAATACCACATTGCACTAGCTTTTGATTGTGTTTAGCAGCTAATATAGCAAAGGAGTAAGCTTCACTTGTTCCAACTAACTTGCTTTCACTAGAAAACTTAGCCCACTCTAACATCTTCTCATAACTAAGACCGTTATTTCTTATAGTGAAAAGATTTACGAGATTTATATTAATGCTCTTGTCTGCGTTAAAGTTTTTAAATTCCTTGGAAAACATCTCTCGAAGTTGTTGATCTGTTTCGCCATTGATACTATTGTTGTTAAATAACCAAGACTTTTCTTCTTTATGAAAGTCAATTTGACTGATAGTATCAACTATCTGTGGGGCTATTTTTTCATCATATATCGGATTGATTTTATTGGAAAATTTTGTCAAATCAGATGGAGGTAAAAGGCCATCTTCAATAGCAGCTTCAATAATAGCTAATTGAGACTCTAGTATCTTGCTTTTCGCTCTGCTTGCAAAAGCAAACTCTTCTGTGCTAAAAGAGCTATCAATGGAGTCATTATACTCCTGTAAAACCTCTTTTTCATCTTCTACACCAAACTCTTTTAAGGCATCCCTGAAATAGTTAAAATCTTGGATACCCTTAGTCCTGTACTCATCTACAAATACGGCTACTTTTTCTCTATCAACTTGTTTAGTAGCAGGAGTTATCCCAATAAAAGAAAGTGTATCATAAATAGATTTTAAATACATTTCTTCAAGCCCCTCAATTCCAAGTGTTAGAACATTTTTTAGAGTAGACAATCTATGTTTTTTAAGTAAAGTCTCTCGCTCTTTTGTAAGACCAAATGATTTAAAGTAATTCAGCATTTCCATTGAGTCATGTTTGCGTTGCTCATCTTTAAAAACATTAAAAAGAGTCTCGTTGAGTTTCTTTCTTGTATTATAGGGGAGTTCATCTATTGATATTTCATTATTTTTTGTAAAAAGTGAAATTGTATCAAATGATATTTCTAAACCATTCTCTTGGTTTAAATAACTCTTGTCTAAAATTTTAACAAGACCATTAGCAAACAGCTCCAGAAAAACTTTCTTATTGGGTGAATAAATTTTAATAGGCTCGTTCATAGTCAAACCTTTTTTTGAGATATTCTGATTATAATAAATTTATTATTAAAAAAAACTTTTGTTTATTTAATAAATTAAGCAAATTTAATTATTAATTTATTAAAATTTTTTTCGACATTGACTCCATTTCATGAATTTTGAGCGTATTTTTCTACCCGAAAGGATTTGCCGCCTTTGCCAATTGAATGTACGCTCATACCCCGTTTATAAGTTTCAATTAATTATAAATTTATTAACATTTCTGAAATCAAAGGAGGCAAAGATGGCAAATCTAAACAATGGAAAAATAAAGTTTGTAAAAGCAGTATACGGCAATGCTGCAATGGAAAACAACCAAGAAGTTACTTTTGGGACTGAAAAAATTACGGCATGGCAAATAGTCGGAATTGATACAGTTCAAGCTCTTGAGGAAAAGTTTAGTGAAGCGGAAATTCTTACGAAGTACGAACAGTATCAGAGTGCTATGTAGGAGTTTCTTATGGAGTCAAATGTCACAACCCTATTTAATGCTGCAAAGTCAGCATATCAAGATGCTATAGCTTACGGATTAGATACTTCTATTATAAAAATGCTTCAACTTGATTACATTCGCATGATGCTAATTAAGTCAAATGGAGTAAACTTAGATACATTAGAAATTTGGGCTGTTAATAATAACAGCAAAAGTTTTTTTAGTTTTGTAGAGGAAGATTGTCAATACTTACTACAAGAGGGCTTTTTAAAACAAGAGGACAGGGCATATCGCTTTTTAGATGGAGCCAAAGCCAGATTGTTTGAACACCAAAGACACAACACACAAAGAAATATACAACTTGTGCTATCAAATAAAAGTTTATATGAGGATAGTTTATATAAAGCTACAATAGGAGATAGCTTAAATAGAGTTGATGCTGCGCTAGAGGAAGAGGAGTTCGTAGAGAAATTTTTACAACATGTTTCAAAACTACATAATACCTCTTTTGGAAATGCCCTTTCAACTTTTTTTCATGCGCAACAATATGATATTGAGATTTCATTATTAAAAAGTGTGCATGAGTGGAGAGAGATAGATGCTGAAATAAAAATCGCAACTCCTCCCTTTCAGGTTATCGTTCTCAATCCAAAGAGTGGGAATGGTGCAGAGTATTTTAGAAAGCATTACTATGATATTTCTCAAACTTCATTGGATAAGACTAATTTTTTAGTCATAAAAAATGAAGTAAGTAGTAAAACTATTGAAGAACTTGCTTATTCATTTTCAAAGTCTAGTCTCAGTTCTCTTTTTGACACCGTATCAAAAGATTTTAAAAGCGATATGGACCCAATAGAAAAAATGAAAATATTGGCAAAAAAGAGTAGTGAATATTTCTTTTTTAATCAGAATGAACGTAACATGTTTGAGTATTTATTCTTTAAAAGCTTTGGAGTTGAGGATGTATTGTTTGCATATGGAGTAACAAAAGAAAATTTAATAAATGTTGTAACAACTTTCAATCATTTTTCTAAAGAATTGTTTTTACCAAATATCGCTTATTCTTCAAAAGTTGAAAAGAATATTTTTTATGAAATCGGTAAAAAAGATGCTTCTAAAATCAGTACAAAAGAGGCAACAAAAGAGTGCAAAAAAATCGCTAATATCAATGATAAAAACCTTTACAAAAAAGGGTATGACTCAGGTTTTGTAAAAGATGATACAAAGCAGTTTTTTGTAGAAAATCTCGCAAACTATATCGTGGATAATGGTTTTTATAAAATAGAGTCTATTATGCAAAACCTCTTTTTATCCACAAAGGTTATTACTATTACACAAGGTGGTCTAAAAGGTGTTGCCTTTCATTTGGATGGTGATTTAAGTGATGCTGATGCACTTATGCAATTAAAAAAAGATTTCTTGCAAAATGAAATAAAAAAATCTTTGAAAAGTAAAAGTAGTGTAGAATATAACACTACAGAACTAAATATCTTAAAAGGAAAGAGGGATGAGTCAACTACTAAATCTTCAAGAAACGAGGAATTACAGCGAGGGGAGCATATACACGATAATGAGAAACTACCTGGAAGAGTACAGGCCAGAGAGGTTTCAAGAGCTAGTGAGAACGAAAACATTGGGGGATCTGCTGACAAGAAGTTCCCAACAAGCACTTCACGAGATGAACACGCTAATCAAGAATGGATTGCAGGAGTCGGAAGCTTGGGAAATAGTAAGCAAGGAGTACATCTACATTTAGATAAAGAGCTCAATACATACTATAGTGAGGTTACAAGCGATGATGTTCTTTTCAGGGTATATGATGATGGGAGTGTGTGTAGAAAAAGCAATACTACTTGGGTAATCCAAAACCTAACAAAAGAACTTGAAGATAAAATTAGAGCAAAGGTAGGACACATAGGGAATATTCCTAGCTATTCTGATGGTACAGGTTTTTATCCTAAAGGACAAGCAGTTGGAAATACAAAAGCCTTATATAAACAGTCGTTGAATGGGTATAAACTTTTTATAGAAAAATTAAATGATGGCAAGCTGCCTATCAATACTCATACAATAAGGCAATTAAATCAAAATGCTCACCATTTAGAAATAATGGGGAAAGAGCTTAATATAACAAGAGAGGATTATAAAAATGAACGTGAACTTAGAAACTATTCAGAGTTGGATACAAGAAGTACTTCAAGAAATGAAGAAGGAAATATCCAACCAGAAGATGAGCGAATTAGTCAATCACTCACAGCAGATATACAAGGACCAGCTGAGTATGGAGCATCCCAAAGAGATAGCTTTGGAGTGCATGAAAACACTCATCAAAGAAGAGATTACAAATCTATAAAGTTTGATATCAATAAAAGCTATTCTACAAAAGGGATATATCAAGATTATCCCTCTAATAAAATCTCCAAACTTATTCAAAAAGATGTCGCAAAATATGCACAACAATTAGCAGAAAATTTGGGTTATGAGTATGATGTAGGCAAAAACGGTAAAAAACTCACTCACAATGGAGTCTCTGATAATATTGCTCCAGCTGGTGGTGGTGCAACTTTTATCTTATGGAAGCCAAATAGTGATTATGGAGTATATATCTGCCTATCATATAGATTAGGGTTTGACGATGATAGATATGATACATATGAGCTAGATAAAGGAGAACATCTTTGGAGAACCACAAGTAAAAAAGACAAATATACAGGACACGGCAATCAATGGATAAAAGTAGAAGATTTAGCTTCTGAGAACTTTGTTAAAAAGATTGCGCAAGCGGTTAATAGTAAGCACCAAAAAAACTTGGAAAGTGAACCTGCTGAAGGGATTAAAAACCAAAACCTAGAAGAATTCTTATATAAAAATGAAGTTGTTGAAGAGGTACCACAAACTACTTCAAATTTTGAGATGATAACATTGAAGTTTAGACATTTACTTGAAGATGCTGTCTTAGAAGATTTTGAACATACTAAAACCTCTGAAACATTAAATATTTTCAAAATATCAAAAAGATTAAGCAAAGAGGAATATGGGGCGTTCAACTCTTATTTGAAAAAAAACCATTTTGCCTACTATTCAAATATAGCAAAAGGGTTTATTATAAAAGATGAAAGCCTTTTAAAAGCTTTTAAAGAGGCACCTTTTCTAGTTCCAAATACACAGTTTGAAGTAAAACCTTATGGAAGAGAAATCCTTACTAAACAGTTAGTGATGTTTTATGCAGATAAAAAACTCTCTTATGATGAGAGAGAAACACTTATAAATAATCATTTAAGACTTATTGCTTTCAATGAAAGTGGCATTGCAATAGGATATAAAAGTGAAAAAACTTTAAAAGTTTTTGCTGATGGATTAGTTGATAACCCATCGCTATACTCTTTTAAAGAGTTAGATGATGGGGATACTTCTTTGGTATTCTCTCCTAGTGAGCTTAGTGAATATATCCCTATAGTTATTAAAAAGAATGGTTATGTAGATTACATAGAAGATGACATTGAAGATATTGAAGAGGGATATTCTTTTTTTAAAGAGATTAACGCAAATCTTCCAAAAGAGATTCAACAAAAAATCATTCAAATCTCTGAGCTCAATAAAAGCAAGTCAAGCACTATTGCAAGTGGGATACAACTTGTTAAACCATCTTATGATATGACCAATAAAGATTTTGAGTTTTTCAGAGAGTTAAGAGCAGCTTCTATGCACAACTTGTTTCACGAATACTCTTTTGAAGATATGGGTATTAATGAAATAGAAGCTTTTCTATATCAAGCACACCTTGATGGGAGTGAACCACAATTTATAGAGTCACTTAATTCTGTTCTAAAGAGAAAAGAAGATGCCAAAAATTCAAAAAATACAGATATCAAAACCTTAGTGAATACACTAGATGAAGAGTCTTTGCGAGTTCTCTTTGATAAAGCTGTGAAAAGTAGTAACAAAAACTTGCGATACGAGATTGTTCCATCTAAAAAAGAGTTTAAAATTCTTAATTTAAAAGAGTTTTACAATAGTGACCAGATAAAAACTCTCTTTATAAATAAAACTGTTGGGTGGGAAATATTTTCCAATAAATATATATTTGACCTATCAAATCAAGAGCATTTGGACTTACTTCAAAATGAGTTAAATATGCACTTTGAAACAAAGGGTGAAGAGGTGGAAAAAATCTCACAAGATCTTTCATTTAGTGAGGAGTTTAGTATAAGAGATGAGTCTAATGGTGAAATTGCTCTGTATCTTAATGATGAAAAGGTTGCTGCAACACTATTTGGTGGAATACTGAGGATATCCCCTTATCAAGATTTAGATATTCCTAAAGAGTGGTTTTCTCAATTAATGAGTCATGCTGGTGGTTTTGATAGTGTTACGGATATGGATAAACATAACGAGATAGCAAAAAACATCACTCAAACATCTTCAGATGTGAAAGATGAAAATACATATCTAAGTAGAGTACTTAATCTTTATCCTATACTCAATGAAGTAAGAGACTATTATGGTAAAGAGTGGACAGCAAGTTTACAATCTATGTGGGACAGAGGAGTATATGATAGCTGGATAGGGAGTGATAAGGTTGCAAATTTACAGTTTTTGAGAAACAATCTTTATAATCTTTACAACCTACTTGAAAGTAATGCAATAAGCCAAGAGTACTATTTGTCACTCACTTATCCTTTTATGGATGATGAAGAGAAGCAAGAACATGAAGATATATTAGATAGTGTTATCTCTAAGAGAACTCATAAAATTGCAATAGACTTAGGTTTTGAGAGTCCCAAAGAGTGGTTAAAGTATGCAAAATTTACAACTGATAGAGATGGAAGTAATAATGTAGCTATGAGTGTCTTTGGTGTAGATGATGAATTTAAACCACTTGATGCATATTTGAATGAAATAAAGACTACTGATAGATATAAAAGCTACATCACTAATCAGATTATATTTGAAGATGAAGAGAAAACAACCAAAGAGGTTGCTGTAACTACAACTAATGATGTTGAAACAAACATCATTCAACCATCTTTACATGTAAAAGACAATCCTACTGAATTTGAAACTAAGATATATGAAGCTTATGAGAGCGCCAAAGTCCTAGATGGTGGTAAGAGCTCTTATCAAGTACTTAAGACTATGGCTTGGAATACTCTAAATAAAGAAAATAGTGAGAATATTTCTTTTAAAGCCATTGAGGATATTTTAGACGAGGCATATACGCAAGAAGATTTTACTATTGAAGAGGATATTTCAGCAGGTGGTGCTAAAACAAAATTTAAAAACAATATTGTTGCCATAGAGGTTATTAGAAAGCTTGAGAGAGATGAAGAGCTTACAAAAGAGGATAAAATTGCTTTATCAAAGTATGTTGGTTGGGGTGGATTATCTCAAGCATTCTATAAAACAGATGGCACAGTTACAAAAGGCTGGGAGAATGAAGCAGAAGAGCTAAAGCATACTATGACCGAAGAGGAGTATAAACAAGCACGTGGAAGTGTGTTAGACTCCTTTTATACAAATGACATCATAACCAAAGCAATGTGGAAAGCGGTAGACAACTTTGGTTTTAACAGAGGTTCGGTACTAGAGCCTTCAGTTGGTGTTGGTAACTTCTTTGGATATATGCCAAAGCATTTAAAACCAAATACTCAGCTTTTAGGGGTTGAAATTGAACCTACAACTGCAAAAATAGCTAAAGCCCTCTATCCAAAAGCTAAAATTCTAAATATGCCATTTGAAGATACCTCTTTAAGCGATAATAGCGTAACTTTAGCTATCGGTAATCCCCCTTATGGAAGTCATAAAATCCATTGTAAGGTTAATGAAAAACTAGATGGGATGAGCATTCACAATTACTTCATGTGTAAAACAATAGACAAAGTAGAGCCAAATGGAGTAATGGCTATGGTTGTCTCAAATAGTTTTATGGATTCACAAGATTTAAACGCAAGAGCTTATATTGGCGAAAAGGCAAATTTGATAGGCGCTATTAGACTTCCAAATAATGCTTTTAGTAAAAATGCCAATACAGAGGTAACTACGGATATTCTCTTTTTCCAAAAAAGAAGTGCATACGGTATGAAAAGTAATTTAGATGAGTGGTTACATGTAGGAGAACTTAACGATACTCCTATTAATAAATACTTTGTGGATCATCAAGAGAAGCTTTTAGGTAAATGGGGGCGATATGGGACCATGTATCAAGGTGGCACACCTGCGCTTGTTGCACGACCAGAGCAAGATACAAAAGCCTTATTAGATAAAGCCATTGAGGAGCTTCCAAGATATGTACAGTTTAACAATGGCAACTACTACTATTCAACCTATAGACGAGAGAATACTTCTAAGTTAATGGAAACAGCTGGTTTTAATAATAAGTTAGCAATTACTCTTCAATCTCAAAATGGCGAAACAATGACTTGCGATGCAAGAATAAATACATATTTTGTGAATGATGATAAACTTTATATGAGATTTCCAGATGTTAATGGCGAAGCTGTGGCCAAAGAGATAACAACTAGAATTAACTCCCAAGGTAGTGAAGTTGATTTAAGTCCTAAAGAGATAGAGAGAATTAAAGGGATGATAGAGGTTGCTCATGTGGCAACACTTCTAAAAAATGAACAACTAAACGAAAATTCTACCGAAGATGAGCTTGAGGAATTAAGAGCAAAGTTAAATCGAACATATGATGCTTTTAAAAAATCTTTTGGCTTTTTAAACAATGCAAATAATAAAAAGTACTTTGAAGATGACGTAAGAGCTCCTTTCTTGTTGGCATTGGAAAGTAAGTATGATAAAGGAGTTTCAAAAGCAGCCAGCCTTAAATCTGGCGAAACTGTTAAAAAAGAGTCCGCAAAAAAAGCAGATATCTTCTTTAAAAGAACACAAACACCATATGTAGCCCCAACAAGTGCTAGTAGCATAAAAGATGCTTTTGTTATCTCCCTTTCTGAAAAAGCCTTTGTAGATATGAGATATATCGCTTCTTTGGTTAGTAAAGAAGAAAAAGAGGTTGAGGAGTACTTAAGTAAAAATGGCTTAATTTTTGATGATCCAAATTATGGTTGGGTTACAAAAGAGGAGTACTTAAGTGGTAATGTCAAGCAAAAGCTAAGAGAGACTAATAATCCTATAAACATTGCTGCATTAAAAGAAGTTATCCCAAAAGATATAGAAGCTATTGATATTTCAGTACAACCTGGCGCAAGCTGGATACCCGCTTCTGATATTAGAAACTTCGTGAGAGAAATCACAGGAGATAAGGAACCAATAGCCAAGTATATTGAATACTCTGCAAGTTGGCATATTTCATCTGCTGAGACAACAGAGAAAAAAGCTCAATATGGAACAAGTAGAAAAAAAGTTGTCTCTATTTTAGATGCTGCACTTAACAATAAACAAGTTACTGTTTATGATTATTATGAGGATGAAAATGGCAATAAAAAATCTGTTATAAACCAAGAAGACACGATAGCTGCCAATGATAAATTAGAAGCCGTTAAGATAGCTTGGGAAAATTGGATATGGAAAGATAGTGAGAGAAGAGAGCGCCTAGCAAAACTCTATAATGAAAAATTCAATGTTTATGCTCGAAGAGAGTATGATGGTAGTCACTTAAAACTCCCTGGTAAAATAAGTGATAGCATTATTGAGCTACGCCCACATCAGAAGAATGCTGTTTGGAGGGCGTTGCAAAGTGGTAGAGTTCTTTGCGACCACACAGTAGGTACAGGTAAAACCATGACAGCTATTGCTAGTGTTATGGAACTTAAGAGAACAGGTAAGGCTAAAAAACCGCTTATTGTTGTTCCAAATCATATTGTTGAACAATGGGGAAAAGAGTTTTTAGAGCTCTACCCAAATGCAAACATTCTCTTACCTACTAAGAATGATTTTTCTGCAAATAGAAGAAAAGTGCTTATGTCAAGGATTGCTACAGGCGAATATGATGCAATTATTATCGCGCACTCTCAACTTATAAAAATTACCAATGATCCTAAATTTGAAATCTCTTTCCTTGAAAAACAGATAAGAGATATTCAATCTGGTATAGATGCGATAAGAAGAGCAGAGGGAAAAGAGACTAGAAGTATTAAGCAATGGCAAACAACTCAAAAAAGCCTAGAAGCAAAGATTAAAAAACTTGGAGAGGTTGATAAAGATGATAACTTAACATTTTTAGAGCTTGGTATTGATGCTATGGTTGTTGATGAGTCTCATGAATTTAAAAATCTCCAATTCTTTACATCTATGCAAAGAGTAGCAGGGCTTGGTAATCCAGAGGGAAGCAAAAAAGCCTTTGATTTATATATCAAAACTCAAAGTCTTTTAGAAAAAACAGGCAACAAAAATCTTATGTTTCTAACAGGTACTCCTATATCTAATACGATAGCTGAGATGTTTACTATTCAAAGATATCTACAAGGTCAAGAGCTCGCAGAGGATAGATTAAACCATTTCGATGCTTGGGTAAAACAGTATGCTGAAGCCGTAGCGGATTGGGAGTTGAGTGCTAGTGGAAAGTATAAACTAAAAAATAGACTCTCTAAATTTAAAAATGTCCCAGAGCTCATTGCATCATACTCACAATTTGCTGATGTCATTACAAGAGAGCATATCAATAAACAGTTAGCCAAAGATGGCAAAAAACTTCCTGTTCCAAAAGTTAAAGGTGGAAAACCTCAAAATGTGATTGTTGAAAGGAGTGAAGACCAAGCCAATTATATTGGTGTAGCAGATGAAAATGGAGAATATAATGAAAATAGCTTAGTTTATAGAAGTGAGCATCTTCCCCAAGGGCAACCAAAAAAAGGTGATGATAATATGCTAGTCATTATGAGTGATGCTAGAAAAGCTTCACTTGATATGAGGATGCATGGCGATTACTATGAGGATTTTGAGGGTTCTAAAGTTAATGAGTGTATTAGACAATCACTAAGACTTTATCATAAGTGGGCTGATAAAAGAGGAACTCAGCTTATATTTTGTGACCTTTCAACACCTAAAGGTGCAATTAGTGACGAGAAAGCTAGGATTGAAGAGTTGATAAGAAAAGCAGATGCAGGGGAAGATAAAGCTATTGAAGAGCTAGATAAACTCTCTACAGATGATATTGCTTCTTTAAATAACAACTTTAGCGTATATGATGATATGAAAGCAAAGCTTATAAAAGCAGGTGTGCCTCAAAGTGAAATTGCTTTTATACATGATGCTAAAACCGATAAACAAAAAGAGGACTTATTTGCCAAAGTCAATGGTGGTAGAGTTCGATTTCTTTTTGGTAGTACTACCAAAATGGGTACGGGTACAAACGTACAGAAGAAAATAGTAGGACTTCATAGTTTGGATGCTCCTTGGAGGCCTGACCAATTAGAACAAAGAGAAGGTAGAGGTATTAGGCAAGGCAATGAGCTTTATGAAGAAGATCCAGAGGGCTTTGAAATAGAAGTACTTAGATATGCTACTAAGAATACTCTTGATAGTAGAATGTGGGAGATTTTAGAGACTAAAGGGAGATTTATTGAACAATTAAAGCTTGGTAATGTTGATGCTAGAGAGGTTGAAGATATAGCAAGTGAGGCAACAAACGCAGCAGAGATGAAAGCTGCCTCTTCTGGAAACCCTCTAATCTTAGAGGAAATGACTCTAAAGCAAAATATTAAAAAGATGGAAGCCATCAAGCGAGAGCATAACAGAAGTCTTTATGATAGAGAGGAAAAAATAAAGAAATTTACTTCTTTGATTGAACAATCTGATAAAAATATCGAGAACTATGAAATTGATGTCAAAACTTACTCATCTTATGAGGCTAAGATGGATAAACTTGAAAAAGAGCATGAGATAAAAAAGGTTCAAAACAAGTTATCAGAAAGCAAAGAGAAAATACCAGATTTTTCTAAGTTTCTATTAGCCGTAGGTCCCACAGAATATTCTAAAAGAGAAGATGCGGGGGCTGCACTCTTGAAAAAAGCACGTGAATTAAAGATTGATACAAACTCCTCAAGTTCTAGGGAAGAGAGGCATATAACTGTTGGTACTTTTGCAGGGTTTGAAATATCAATTTATAATCTCAATCCTTTAGGAAATAAAGTTGATATCTACCTAAATGGTCAAAATGAGTATGTACTTGATGGCATTGATATAAAAGAACAAAATGCAGGCGGTTTGGCTCAAAAGATAAACTTCTTAGCTTCTAAAATTGACTTAGAATACAGAATGTATCTTGAAAATATTGCCAAAATGAAAGATGAGTTGCCTATATTGGTAAAAGCAAATGTTGCCTTTCCAAAAGAAGAAGAACTCTCGTTGTTGAAGCAAAGACATAAAGCTGTTGTGCAAGAGCTCCAAGCAGATGATAAAAAACCAAACACAGGTCAGAACGCTGTCAAAGAGTTGAACAAACAAAAAATCAGCTCTATCAAAAGCTATTGGGTTGATAATGATAAAGAGCTTAGTTCGATAGAGCTATTACAAAAAAGAAGAGTAGATATTTCAATTCTTGAACATATAGAAGAGTATAGATATGTTGGAAATTGTCTTGTAATTGATACAGCTTTAGAGAGAGATGTATACCTTAGATTTCAAAAACTCTTTGAGAGCTTTGGTGGTAAATGGGATAAAAGTATGCAAGCGGTAGTTTTCAATGAAGAGGGCTTGGTTAGGATAAAGGACGTACTAAAAGAAAACGAGATTGACATATCTTCGCAGATTGCCAATGTTGTTGCAAGTGCAAATGCAAGCACAAAAGAGAGCAACACTAGTCTGGACACATATTAAGGTTAAATTAATTATAAATTTATTAGCATGTGAGTCACACTAATTTCTTTATGGAAATATGAGCCAATAGCATTTGGCTCTTTTTCCTTTACAGAAAAAGATATTTCCAATCAACTAACAGGAGGTATATATAATGGAAACTGAAATTGAAGAACTAGAAGAAATACCACTAGAAAGAAAAGTTTCAAATTTGGAAAGCCTAGTTTTGAATTTAGTAAAAGAAAATGATTATGGTAATAGGATATCTTTTGAGATAGAATTGTTGAAAACATTATTTCCTGGGAAAATAAATAATAGCTCATTCGTAAAAAAAGAAAAAGCGCTTTTGCTTATGGATATAAGCGGAATGTTTTTAAAGTATTGTTCTGCTAGTTTAAAAAACGACAAAGAAGTTGTAATCTCTGCAATCAAAAACTCTAAGGGGAGAGCTATTTTTTATGCTCTTGAAGGTGCAAAGAAAAATAATGAAGTTAAGCAAACATTATTAGATACACTTTTGACTTACAAGAATACAGATCCAGAGGAGTATTTCTCTTCATTTTTTAGTTATCGCTTCAAAAAAAATTTTGCAGATTGTTTTGTTGAAAAGACTTTTTCTATGTATGTTGACCTCATTAAACTTAGGCCTTTCAACTTAATTGGAAGTCTCGATGACAGTAATCCTGACTTAAAGCCTTATATATACAAATTTATAAAATCTAAAGATGATTATGCAAAGTATATCAATAGTGTAAAAGAGTTTTTAGAATTAAAAGCTAAATACGACACCTCATTTGTTTTAGAAGAAGTTAAAAGACCAATTCTTCTCTCTCTTTTATTTGCAAATGCAAAAAATATTTCAGATTGTTTTGATGACGTAGAAAATTTTAAAAAATCATTATTTGAAAGAGAAATATTAGATTTTTTAAAAGCAATAACAATAGAACGTATCTTGCATTTTGATTCAAGCAGTACAGCGGCAGAAGTTTTTTTGGATATTGTAAAAGATGAACCATTCTCAGGTGGTTTTATTTCAGGTTTAACAATAGATGATGTTGTTAATAGTGAAAAATTCTATATATTATTGAAAGAAATTTATCAAGATTATCTCTCGATAGTTAATAAAGTGGACTCTAGTAGTAGTTAAATTCAATAAACATGAAAACAGTAATTATTGGAGAGAAAAAAGAGGCAATGGTTGGCATGGCCTCTTGTCTCGATGATAACGTATTTAAACGCAATAATAAAACTACGCTAGAAAATGAAGCAAATAGAAAATGCTTTTTAGAGGGAGAGAAATACATTCTTGTTTTTGGAGCAGGGCATCTGTTTCGTTCTAAAAAGCCAGATGAGTTTAAAAAAGAGTGGAAACCTTTCAACCTTTTAAAAAATCCTCAAGACTACATGTTAAAAGAACTTTGTAGCTATATGTGTAACACGCCAGATGAAAATCCAAATAAAAAAAGATGTTTAAATACTATATGTAAAGTTCTCAAACGAGATGATTACGATTTAATTATCCACGCTGGTGATGCAGATGCAGAGGGTGAAGCTATCGTTAGAGACATTCTTAATTACGCCCTTCCAAAAGACAAGCAACATATAAAAAAGTTAAGGTTTTGGAGTAGGGGAAGTTTTTCTAGCAAAGAGGGCGTTACCAAAGCCATGAATGAGCTAAAAGACTATGATGCTCAAGAGTATATAAATCTTTGGTTCTCTCAAAAATCAAGAAGTGAGGGCGATTATTTAGTTGGGGTTAAAAACACTAAAGCATTAACTGATTTCGGTGGTGGTGGAAAACTGTTATCTGCTGGACGTGTGCAATCTGTTGTATTGGAACTTGCTATACAAAGAGAAAGAGAAATACAAGATTTTGAAACAAATGGACCTAAGAAGTTTTATTCTATTAATGCCAAATTAGGAGAACTTACGCTCTCTCATTTTTATTATGCATTAGATGAAGAGAACAAACAAATAAAAAGAAGAGAGTATTTTACATCATCAGAAGCACAAGCCGTTATTGAGAGCATGAGAATTGTTAATAATAGTGGTAAAGTAGAGTCTTTAGTTACTCAAAAATCCTCAACTAAATCAAGACCTCTTCCTCTTAGTGGAAGTGATTTTGCAGAAGAAATGATGAAAGAATATAAAATCACATATAAAAAATGTAATGAACTTCTATCTTATTTAAGAGCAGAGGGTTTTACTACCTATGAGGGTACCAATGGTGTCTATTTTGAATTATGTGATAGTGCAGAGGTTGAGACAGCATTGCAAAGCGCAAAGGCTTATTTTAATGTTGAAGCAGAGTTTAGCATTGAAGCGCCTTTGTTTGATGATAAAAAAGCTCAAAAACAAAACCATCCACCTCTACATTTAACCTCTAAAGTTCCTACTTCAAAAGATATAGAAAACTGGAAAGAAGCCACAACTAAAAAAGGCGGTAAATTGCCTTTTGTAAAAGAAGCTTATGAACTAATTGCAAAAAGAATATTGGTAAGTTTTTTAGAAGATGATTTGTTCGAGAGTACTTCAATAGTGGTTAATGTTGCTGGGCATATGTTTGATGCAAGCTTTAAAAAGCCGATTAAACAAGGTTGGAGAGTCTTTATGCAAGAAGAGATAAGCGACTCTTCGTGTTATTTACCATTGAAAGATGGGGACATCTGTTCTCTTATTGGTATTGAAATCAAAGAGGGAAAAACAAAAAAACCAAGAAAACACACTGAGGGCTCAATTTTAAGTGCAATGTTAAATATTCAAAAGTATTTTGATGCTTTGATATCCGAAGAAGTAGAACCGCAAAAAAAAGCTTATTTAAAAAAGTTAAAAAAAACCATTGATGGTGCAAATGGTATAGGTACAGATAGAACTAGAGAGAATTTTATAGCCATTTTAACAAAAAGAGGATATTGGAAAGTTTCGAGTAGTACAGTAATCGAAGTGCTCCCATTAGGTTATGAAGTAAATGCAGCAACACCGACTTCTTTAAAATCTGTAACAACAACTGCTATGTGGGAAATGAAGTTTGAGGAGATAAGAAGAGGGGAATACTCTTACGAAAACTTTATAAAAGCGGTTGATAATAGCACCATGCATAAAATGATTCCATCAATCTTTAACTATTATCGCAAAAAAGGATTTAATAAGCCTGTTAAGCAGATTAAAAAAGAGACTGAGCTTGTATGCCCCTTATGTAGGTCAAAAATAATAGAAGCAACTAAGGTATTTCGCTGTGAAAAAAACAAATTTAAAGACAATAAACAATCAGGTTGCAAATTCTCGATTATAAAAGTACAAAAACTGTTACAAGCAACATTATCCGTGCCCCAAATTGAACTATTGTTAAAAGGAGAAACTTTAGAAGCTCCAAATGGAAATAAAATATCTCTTGATTTAACAAACGATTTCTTTACAAAAATTGACTATTCAGAAAATTACTCAACTCCACAAAACAGTAATGAACTTATAGAAACAGAAAAGACTTTTAGACTAGGCGGTAACTTCTGCTTTAAAAACTTTTTTGGGAAAGCTCTTACAAAAGAACAAGCCCAGAAGCTTTTTAATGGGGATGAGATTACTCTAACTAGGAAGAAAAAAGAGTCAGATGAAACCTTTAAAGTGATTGCTTGGTTAGGTAATGATTCCAAAGGTAATTTGGAATGGGAGTTTAAATAGTAAAAGAGTTATCATGAAGCTCGATTTCAACTAATTCACTAATACTTTTCCTATTTAAAATCTTAGTAACCGTATTGAAATATTGATGTGTTTTCCATAAGTCATAATCACCAATAATATAAAATCTCTTTTTAGCCCTGGTATTTGCAACATTTAAAATATTAGCTTTAGAAGAAACCCATCCCTTTGAACCAGGTCTTTGCACATTTCCTCCTAACATAAAAAATACTACTTCAGCTTCTTTGCCTTGAAAAGTATGTACGGTACCTATATAGTCTTCTTCATTGTTTTCATAGTAATCTTCTTTCTCCATGATTTTATATATACTTTTAAATGGAGAAATAACGTAGAAATTTTTTTCTAAATATTTTTTGTATTTTTTAAAAAATATTTCAAAAGATTTCCTTTCTTTTATAGAAGAATTACTACTATTTTCAAAATCTGACATTGATGATTTTATATCAATCCAGCAACTCGCTGGTAAATTATGTATTTTGTCATCTGCTTTTAAGTTAGGTGTCATAAGGACCATTTTATTATTATATGAAATAGCATTTGATATAGAGAACATAGGCTCTATACATCTTCTATGAACAACTAATGGCATACCAACCCACTCATTTTTACCATTAACTTTATAATAAGAGCCGTAAGCATTGGATTGATCTGCAATATAGTTTTTATAAGCATTGTTGTTTAGTTTTTCTTTTTCGTTAATATATTTTAATATATAAAAAATAGGATTTATAACAACTGTAGTACTGTTGATTGATTGTGGTTTTAAAGCATGATTAACAAAAAAATATGCTAAATATGTATATTCTTGTGTCTTTATTCTCTCTAAATCTTTCATAAGAGAGCTGTCATCAAAATTAATTAATTTATCTTTTTCTTTCAGATATTTATATACGTGTTCAATTAGTAATTCAGTTTTTATTAAACCATAGTAAACCCTATGTATTAATACTTTAGAAGATTTTAAAAAGTTAAGGTTATCCTCTTTTCTATATTTTATAGGTTCAAATTCACTAAGAAGTTTCATGTCTTTTAATGTAAATCTATCAAAATCACTTATCTCACATAATTTCCAATACTCTAGTATATTAGCAATCTCGCTCTGAACCAATAGGTACTCCTTAATCTTATAAGTGATATTTAATCATTATTATTTCATATTTTACATTGCAACAAACTTTTAGAACTGAATAGCCACTAAATATTTTTTCAACTTTTGAAGAATAAGCGATATTTGGTAAAAACAATTCTTTAGAAAAATGCTGAATCTAAAATGTATGATACAGAACATAATTTATAAGATGAAATAAATATATCGTTTATTTTAAAAAAGCGTGTTTATCTAAATAACTCTTTATAGTATTTATCTGTAGATACCAAGTTTTTTGTTAAGCTATAATTAATTATATATTTATTAATATCCAATAAAGGCTAATATAGAATATTTGGCCATAAAAACCCATAGTCAAATGGATATTATATATGAAAAAAAGCATTTTCTTTAGCGCATACTTCAACTCTATATTTTGGTTTATGCCTTACCAGCAAAAAGAAAAAAGTGTTGAACTAGGAGTATTGGCAAACGGCACTAGGTTTTTTGAAAGCAACATCTATAAAGGAGATGCAATTAAGATTGGTTCTTTAAGTGCTTTTCTTATAAGATACTTGCTTGCTCTTGCATTCGTTTTAACGCTTTTTCCAACGATTACAAACAATATGAGAGCATCCTATGTAATTTTTGCATCTTTTTTAATTGCAACTGCTTTCCAAAAGCAAATCGCTTCAACTACTCTTTTAAAAATTTTATGGACTTTCTCTGGCATTTTTGTATTGTTTATGTCTTTAGCGCTTTTGTATATGAAGTATGGTGTAAATTTTGATACATTCAATGACTTCGCAAAAATATGTGTTTTTTGTTTTCCTATGACTTTGTCAATACACTTTATCTATAAATTATATTTTGATATCAAAAATAAAACATGGAAAGGCATGTATAGGCTCCCACAGATAAATATTTTATTTGTTGAAAATCGCGATAAAAATCTTTCTAAAAAAGAGAGCTCTTTGATAATTATAGGTGTTCTTTTTATAGTTATTGCACTATTTTTTCTTTTAAGGCTAAAACTTGTTATTTTATAAAGAATTAAATGTTAGCGACAAAGAGTTACTTGATGGTCAAATATATAAAACTCCCATATGGACAACCATCTTTTATCCGTGGTGGGGATTTATATTAAAGTTTTTAATAGCATATGCTATATCATTTCTTGTGGATATAGTAATGGAAGTTTTTGAACCATATTCTTTTTATCTTTGCTATATTGCGATTGAAGTCTTGGTTTATAATTTTCTTGTTAGAAGAGTGCATAGACCGTGAAAGAAATTTCCAAAGATACGGTAATAAGAATTAGGGTAACTTCGGCTCATAAACAAGAGTTGGAAGAGGCAAGAAAAAAAATGGGCTTTGGTTCCTTATCTGCTTATACTCTAAAAGCCCTTAGCTCTTTTACAAAAAAGCCTACACCAGCACAAAAAAGAATTTCTTCAAATATCCAAAATGAAACTTATCATCTTGCTAGAATTGGTAACAATTTAAACCAAGTTGCCTATGCTGTTAATAAAGCTTTTACTACAGGTAAGGTTACAGAAAAAACTGCTAAAGAAGTTGCTGAAGAATTAATGTATATAAATATCCAACTTTCAAATTTGCTTAAGTAAATTTTTATTATAAATTTATTATATTTTTAATAAAAAGGAGTTAACTATGTCAAATAGTCAAAAAACAACTTTAGCATCCTTGGGGAATGTATATAGACAAAAGATAGATGAAGCTCAAGCTAAATTCAAAGCCGCTGCTAAAGAAGTGCTTGAGTTGACAGGAAAATTTAAAGATACTTTGAGAAATGCAAAAAAAGGAATTGGCTCAATCGGCGAACATGCCCAAGTGGATGAAGCTATTATGATGTCATTCTTAGCCAACCTTGCAGGCGATATACAAGGAGCGCTTGCTTTCTTAGAGCTCCAAAAAGCGCAAGCCATCAAAGATAGAGAGCTTAATACTGTTAATGTATATCAAGCGCGCATAGACTCTATTAAAAAACACAAAGAGTCTTTAACAAACTATAACAATTATACAAAGTTGCATCTTCAAAAATCTCAAATAGAGAAACAACTACAAAGAGAAGATTTACCACAAGATCGCAAAGAGGCTTTAAATAAAAAGCTTGTAGAAGTGGTAGATAATCTTGATACTATAGCTGCATTTTTTGGTCATAAGAGTGATAATGAAACCTTTGGCAAAGAAGTAGATGGTGCTGAGAGAAAAATGCTTGGATTAGAAGATGGAGCAAAAAATTATCTTGATAATGTAAGAAATGGAACGGAGGCTCTTGTTACGAGCTTATCGGAAAAAGTTGCCTTTGGAGATACAACCGCTATAGAGGAAATTATGGAAAAGACTTACGCTATGTGCAATAAAGAAGTAAGCAGTCTAATCAACTCTGCTAATACTGAAATAGCAGCAAAAACAGAGACTAAAAGCGCAACACAAGAACAAAATTAAGCAATAATTAATTATATATTTATTAATATGAGAATAAATATATAGGAGATTTAAGTGCTTAATAAAAACAACTTATTAGTTACTGCAAAAGAGAGTATTAATCGTTTTATAAAATATAACCATTCGTTCTCTCTTTTTTTAATCGCACTTGCTTTTTTAAAATTAGCATTTGTAATTGATACTTTGGTTGAAAAAGATATCAGGAAAGATGGCTATGTAGAAAAGATCAGTTCTTATGTTACTTATATTTCCGATAGTGGTGTAACCAAACAATACGAACAAGAAGTATTTGATGTTGATAACGAAGAAAAAAACGTCCAAAACTATCTCTCTAAATACCTTATACAATCAACCTATAACTTAACAGATAACTATACTAAAGCTTACTTTCCATCAGCTGATGCGCTTTTTAAAGCTACACTCGATTTTAGAGATTTTTACAAAAATTTTATAGCAATCAACAAAGAAAATGCAACCAAAAAGCAGTTAGAGGGTTATGCTTCTGCCATTAAAGATTGGGAGCAGATAATGACTTATTTCATGTTGGCTATCAATGAAAATAGGCTTGTGCATATTGTTGATAAAAAAGAGTCTAAAATCGTCCCTTTAGGATGGGATACTAAGGGACAAAATTTTAAAATAGCTTTTAAAATACCAATTTTTGCTTCATCAAGGAACAAAAACAATGTTATTGATGAGGGAACTGTTTATGCCCAAATTAATGCAGAGGGTTATTTTAACTTAAGAGAGATGAATGTGGCCAATCCGAGAGGTTTGAAATTTACAAGCTTTAAATTACAGCATCCAGAAATAGACCACTCAAAGAAATAAAATGCCAGTATCCACAGTTGATTCTAGTTCCAATATTAGTGATAGTTTGAATATCTTCTCAAATGGCAATGTTGGAATAGGAGATAAAATTGATATTAGCGATTTGCTAGGTGCATTTGGAGCAGGAGTTTTATCTTATATTCTTATAGTTGGATTATTTTTATTTGGGTTCATGTTCACGCTTGGTTACTATTTTGAGTCACAAGCCCCCTCTGGAAAAAGCGTTTCTCCCGAAAGCGGTGCTAATGTGTTAAAACTTTTACTAATGCCCCTCTCTTGGCTTACAATGGGGGTGGTTATTTTTGTTTTTTTGAGCGTGCTCGTAAAGTGGAATTACAATGTTGATATGTTTAGTAGAATACAATTTTTTTGGGAGGCAAGGATGTCTGTGCTTGAACCAAATCTAGTGGTAAAAGCAAATCAATTAGCAATTGCTAAAACGACTTTAATGTTTTTAGAAATGGCTTCTCAATTTCTTTTTTGGAGTATTCCAGCAATATTGATATTTTTTTATATTATGATAGGGGGTTACCTAATTGCGATAATTTCTAGTTTAAATATGGGTGGGGGAGACATGAGTAGCATGGCACTACTTAAAAGAGTTGTAAATAGTGGTCTAACCTTAGTTGTTGGTGTAGTGCTTGTTACCGCTTTTAGCGTGGCAACGTCAACATTTCTCTTTTCTACTTCGCCAAATATTGAGGGAGTTGGGAAAGTCTCTTCAACAATTGAGATAACAAAAAAATCAATAGGATTTTGGGTTAGAACAGGCTTGATTAATGTTCGGTAAATAAAAAATTAAATAAAAAAGGGTACAATATGAGAAAATTATTTTTCATTATGCTAGCAATAGCACTAAGCACATCTTCTTTGTTCGCAGATCAGTACGAAGATGCATTAAAGAGTTTTGTAAAAGGTGGCGGTTTTCTAGCTGGTGTTTTTGGACAAGGTATTGTTCATGGACTATTTGCTATTCCATTGGTCTTAGGAATTGCTATTGCTGTTTTGATAATAGGTTTTTATTTTTGGCAATTCCAACAAAAAGATAGAGGATTAGGAAAAACAGTAGGGGCTGTATTTATAGCCCTTGGTTTAGGTGTAGCTACTTATATTAGTACTCTATCGGTACTTGATGGAGTTTTTCCAGACGGCAAAGAGGGTTGTGCAAAAAAAGTTGTTAAATCCTATATCTCAGATGCAGTAGTAGCAGGATTTGCACCTATAACTGGTTCTGGCTATCAGTGGGGAACTGGTATAATAGCAACAGGATGTTTTAGTCAATAAAAAAAACAAAAAGAGAGTACATGAAAACAAAAAAAATTACGTTGTACTTAGATAATAGATTGCATTTTGCGATAGATACTTTTACAAAATTTAATAAGTTTATTGATTATAAAGAAGCTGATACAATCAATAAAAACTTATCTATTCAATTAGAAAGATTTTGTGACAAGTACGAAAAAGCTACATCGGAAGATTTTGTTGCTCTACTTGAACGTACTATGTCGATTGACAAAGAAACATTGAAAAATAATATTTCTCTTGATAGAAAAAATTATCCGTTTGAAATTCCGACTTCTCTAAAAGAGAGGTCGGATACTCTGCACACTAAACTTTGCAAAAGCGTAGGCTATAAAATACCGAAAGTTACTTACTACAATATTATCTGGTTAAATTACATACAAAGAAATAAAGCTGACTATTTAGAAAAGCTGAGAGACTTTTTATACCAACCATTCCTTTCTGCGAATATTCCATTTGAAGAAAAAGTTGACATTCACCCTTATACAAAAGATATTATTGATCAGTTTAGAAAAATTCTTTCAGAGGTAAACGAGCCAAGCCAATAACTTAGTGATTTGTTGGCTTTTGTTATAAACTTCTTTAAAATAGAACCCTCCCTATAGGTATTATTAAGCTTTATTTAATTATATATTTATTACCATCAATGCTATCAATACACAAAGGATAGTATATGCCAGCAAAAACTAAAAATGCTTTAGCCGAAGCTTTAAAAGCAATTTATATAGTAGTAAATACCAAAGGCGGCGTTGGTAAAACAACAACTTCTTTACAAGTAGTAATTCCTTGGCTCTTTGAAAGAATTAATAAATCTGCAACACCATCAAATGAAACTAAAAAAATAAAGCTTTATGAAATTGATGAAAACAATGATTCCAAACAAAATTTTGGCAACTCTCAAATTATGGATACCCATTTGGTGGTAAATCCAGAAAAAGAGCTCGAAGACATCTTTATCAATGAGTGTGCTAGCTTAGAAAGAGATTATCCTATTGTTTTTGATATAGGTGTTGGACCATCTACAAAAGCACTTGATACGCTTGCAAATATAACTTTGGATGAGAAGATAATCTTTATTGTTCCAACTAAAAATGATGAAGATGATTACAACGATACTCTTACAACAATCGAGAAGATAAAACAGATAAATAAAAAGCCTAACATTATCATTGTATGTTCTGACTCTAGGTGGGATTTTGGAGATGAAGAAAACTATTTAAAGCCAGAGTTCGGATTGATTTTTGGAGAGTTTTTAAATCTAAAAACAAATAAGCCATTTCCATCCATTTTTTCTCAAGGTGCTATTGATGAGAACTATACATCATTGACAAAAACAGCCCTTTTTATTGAAACAAAAGTTTCTATGCAACAAACACTTTATGAAGTTGCAAAAACCTACTCTTATATTGAGAGCAGTAAAGGTAACAACGAATATGAAAAAAGGCTAGTTGATGCAAAAAGCAAATACGAAGAGCTTGCAAAAGCAGGTGATATAGAGAAAGCTTCTGCTGCAAACAAAGAGTTTCTTTTAGAAAGAAAAAAACTCGCTCTTTTTAGAAGTTGTAAAAATTTTGCTACAAAAAATCTCTATCCTGTTTTTGAAAAGTTAGAGAGTATCATCATTTCTAACTTCTTTAACTAAAGAGTTTTTTCTATGGCAAAAGAAACCGCAGGATATGAAAAGTTTCATCATGCGAATATACTTAGAAAATTCACAGGAGAGTTTTTATCAGATAGAGCCAAAGGGCTCTATCTTCTTATTCCAAAAGTAAGTTTTTGGTTCTCCTTCTTTCTTTTTCTCTCTGCTGTCTTCATCTCTAGCGCAGGGCTAATAAAAACACTTTTTTTTATTACAAATTTTTTCCTCTTAGTATCCATCGTTTTTATTTATATGATGATAGAAGAAAGAGCAAATATCCCTGCTCTTGGTGTAATTAATGAAGCAAGAAGACTCCAATTTAAGTTTTTTAGTAAAAAGAAAATTAAGTACTATGCTCTTTTAGGTGCTGCCGTATGGCACTTTTTAGGTGGTGATGCTAAAGAGGCTATAGAAAAAAACTTAGGAAAACGAAATTTAAAATATCAAGTATTGATAGACAAAGATGTTTATACTCAAGGCTATCTCAATCCAGGTTCAACGGGTAGTGGAAAAACATCTGCTGTTATTGCAACAATTTTCATTCCTGCGGTACAAACAGGGGCAGGAATATGGTACATAGAGGGTAAGGGTGATAAACCTATTACTGAGGCAGCTATGGCATTAATCTACATGCATGGTAGAGAGTTTGATGTATTTATTTTAGATTTTGGTGCTGCTGCAAGTGGAGGAAGGACAAACGGATTAAATCCTCTGGCTATTGGAAATGCAAAAACAGTTGGCGAATTACTGAAAAACTTGATTGATATTATGAAAGGTGATAACAAATGGGTTTCAGATATGGCTATTGCCTTTTTAGAAGCGATGTTAATTCCTCTTGTACTCATGAGAGATTTAAAGATAGTGATTAATCCAGCGGAACTTGCAAGTGTGAGCACATTTAAAGATTTAGAAGCAAAAGAGAAGTTTGAGTTTAACATTACTTCCTTGCTTAAATATCTCAATTTTCAAGCTGCTATTGATTTATACTATATGATGAATAGACTCTATAAAGATGATGAGTTTATCCGAGCAATCAAAACACATGATAGCTATTCATCCCTGCAAAAAGGCTATGCAGAAAACTTTACAGATAGATTGGGTAGAAATCTCACAACACACAACATAGATATTGCTTCTGTTGTTGCCCCTATATATGCAAAATTGCCATCAGATATTAAAAAGAACCATCCAAAGGCTACAGAGGATTGGATTAATGCTTTAGAAGTTTTTGGTAGTGAAATGTTCTATGGAAAAATTTTTAACAAAGATAATGCCGATTTTGATGCTCTTACTGCAATTCAAACAGCAAAAATAATCATTACAATTCTTCCATCACTTTCAGCTTCAGATGATATGAATAGAAAAATTGGTCAAATGATGACTGCCATCTCAAAATCAGCCATAGGTTACATGATAGAGCAGGGTGACTTAGAGGGAACTAGAAGAGAGAAGAGAAAAGATAAAAGATATAGACCAAGAGGAGTTCCTTATGCACTTGTATATGATGAGCCTGGTAACTTCGCATCATCTGACATCTCTCAATCCTCATCTATGGTTCGTTCAATCGGTACAGATGGTGGTGGGTTTGCAATATGCTGGGCAGGACAGTCTAAATCTGATGCGGACAGAATTGATGATGATAAAAAAATAGAATCTCAAAGACTTTTAGCAAATATGGCATTAACTCATTGTCTCAATATTCAAGATGGGGAAGGCTGGAATAAATACCTCCACGAGAAACTAGGTAAGCATTATATTTGGTATGAAGATCAGTTTGAGGGACCAAGAAATAATGAGAGTGTAGAATATAGAACACTAAAAAAAGAGCTAGTTTATAAGTATGAACCAAACTATTTTGAAGATAAGTTACGTCCAAAAACAGGGGAGGCTATTGTCAAAATAAAAGGCTTTGAAAACGAAGAGAAGATGATTACACAATATATCGAAGCTCCATCTAGTGATTTAAAAATCGCAAATAATATAAGCTTTAAACAGTTAATGGCTACATTTAAAACCGATGAAGAGATAGAACAAGAACTTTTAGAGCTAGAAAAGAGAGCACAAAAAGAGATAGATGATAAAATCAACTTTGAAGATGGTATAGCTCAAACATACACAGAGGAAGTGAAGAGTGCTTTAATTGAGCTTGCAAACTATGCTTTCCCTGCTCTTCCTAAAGCTGATGAGTTCACTTTAAAGCTTTTAGAGAGGTCAAATCCTCGTGCTCATGGAGATTACACTTTTGCAACGCATCATATCAACATATACAATGCGATTAATAAACCAAAAGAGCACTTGGTGGCAACGGCTATACATGAGCTTACGCACCATGTAGAGTTATTATTAACAGGAGATACTGGGCACAGCAAACATTTTTATAAGTTGTTACATGAACTCTTAGGAAAAGCTATGGAATTGAAGTTGATTGACTATGATGAAGCAAAGGCTCAAAAGTCTATAGACTCAGCAGATATCAAGTTGTTAGAGAAGTACTTTGGAAGACCATTTGTTAGAAATGTAGAGAACTCTGCATAAATAAAAGAGTGTAATATGCTGATTTCACAATCTCCAAATGGATGTAAATTTGAATATGTTGCCGTTCAAGAAAAGGGCAAGATACACTTACAACATATTAATAGTTTGTTAATGTGCAATACAAAGCATAATGCAAAAGTGAATGAGTATGTTTTAGATATGCTAAAGAACAAACGAGCATTTAAAAACATACTCAAGAACAAAGATTTTTGCTCCAAATGTAAAGAAGAAATTGAGCTTGATATGTATAACTATACGCTCTATTTTTCTTAGAGGTTTTATAAACATAAGAAATATTTAATTATAAATTTATTATTATGGAACAAGTATGAAAAGGTGTTTTTATGTTTTTAAATCGTAGTGAGATTAAATTAGAACTTAGAAAAAGATTGGCACAAAAAACGGCAGATGCTAAACTGAGAAATCTCTATTTTAGATTAATTAGTGGCAATTTAAACAACAAAGGAATTGCAATATGAAAAAGTCTCTGCTTGAAAATATCAATCAAAATTTAAAATTGTTTTTACACCCAATATATGATGCAAAAACAATGCAAGTCATGTCTTACGAAGTGCTTTCAAGACTGCCTGTAGAAAACAACCTGCTCCCCCCTCCAGCATTTATGGATAGTGTTTGTTTAAATAAGCACTTTCACTTAGCTAGAGCCGTTTTAAAAAGAGTAGAAGAGTTGTTGTTAGTTGTTGATGAAAGTATTAGTTTACATGTAAACTTCAATCCAGAGGACTTGGAAGACTTGTATGTATTCAACCTCATAAAAAAGTTAAAGAAACGTATTGTCGTAGAAATTACAGAAGAGAGTGGTAATCTAAAAGACAAACTGCATCTTCTTAAACTTCTTAAAGAGGCAGGAGTTAAAATCGCGCTTGATGATTTTGGGGATCAAAATTCTACATACAACTATATCCTTGATAGAAAAAGCAAACTGAACTTGTTTGATATAGTTAAAATTGATAAAAATTTAGTTGCTGGGATTGCTCAAGATAAAGATGATTTAGATTTTCTGAGAACTATGGTATATCTATTAAAGAAGAACAGTTCTCAAAAAATTGTTTTAGAGTATATAGAAAATGAAGAGATAAAAGACTTGGCCATTAAAATGGGTTGTCATGGGTTACAAGGTTTCTTTTTTGGTAAACCTTTTGACTCAGAAAAAATAGTTGTTAAAAAGAGAGCATCATAATGGCG
Source organism: Sulfurospirillum sp. UBA6810 (assembly GCA_002469305.1). Lineage (GTDB taxonomy): Bacteria > Campylobacterota > Campylobacteria > Campylobacterales > Sulfurospirillaceae > UBA6810. Next base: position 68,215 of record DKEY01000016.1, on the reverse strand, counting down.
TATTTAGGCTTAATTACACAAGATAGTTTCTATTATGAGTTGGCTGCTGCGGAAAACATTACAGATTTTAAAAAGTCATTAAATAATCCAAAATGGCTAGAGGGTATTTCAAAAATTATAGCTCTACCAACATATGAAGAGATAAAAGAAAATCTTAACAAAAAAGAGGTCGCTTTTATCTCTCCTGGTACATTTAAGCCAGAAGAGCTTATTGTTTTTAAATCTCTACCAAACAGAGAAGCCAATGGCTCTAAAACTACACAGCAAGTACTATATGATGAAGATTCCAATATTGCCCTATATGATAAATTTGGTATTCGTATTTCAACACCGACTAAAACCTTTAAAGATTTAAAAGGGTTTGATATCCCTAAAAAAGAGATACTTGCTACTATCAACAATATTCAAAAAGGTATTGTTTCAGGGCTTGCTTGCTTGTCAATTTTAATTGGAGTTAGCAGAAGCGGAAAAAGTTATCTTGCTGAAGTGATAGCAGGGCAATTAGGGCGTAAGCTTGTTATTCTTGATTTGAATGCTATTATGAGTAGTTCTAATCCCGCAAAAATGCTAGATGAGGCATTTGCATTTTTAGAAACTCTTGGTGGATATGTTTTGCTTATTGATGAAATAGAGAAGGTTGTTAATCCTAACTTTTCATCTTCTTTAACAATGCGCATGTTGGGCAAGCTCTTAACGCTTTTAAATGACTTAAATAGTGATATAGGCTATCAAGTTGGTGATAATCCAATTATCGCTACTGCCAATAATATTGTGGCTCTTTTAGAGAAAAATCCAGAATTTATAAATAGATTTGGACTAAAGTACTTCGTGAATTACTCAGAAAAAAGTACTTTTATAGAAGTTAGTGATTATTATTTGTCAAAATTTAAAGTTACAGGTATTAAAGGCGAGGACCTCTATAACCACTCTAACACTATTTATGGAAGATATGAAGTGACACAAGTTGGAGCATTAAGATCTAACGTGGAGTATGGAAAATATGCAAATGGGGAGATAAAAACATTTGTAAACAACTTGATGATGTTTTGTACTACAAAAGAGGATAAATTCTTCTGCGATATAGCAACCTTAAAATCAGCACTAGAAGTCATTAAACCTCAATTAGTATATGCAAATGATGGAGTGGTTTCTACAATAGAAGGAGCCATATTAGCAAGCTTCAGAGAAGTTAGTTAAGCAATAATTAATTATATATTTATTAATATCTTTATTGCTTATTTAGGAATTTTAGGAGAAAGTTATGCCAGAGTCTTTATCTCTTGCCTTGAAATTAGCTATTGATAAAATAACTGATTGTGGCTTTGAATTAGCAGCGGACAAAGCGTTAAATAAAAAAAAAGCAATCGTAGTTCCTCCAAAAAATATTCCTAAGCGTTCCGATGAGATTTATGCAGAAGCAAAAAGAGTAGAGAAGGAAAAAACACAGAAGCATTTATTGGAACAAACCAATAACGTGACATTGCAAATAGCAAAGACTCTCTCTTCGCTGAATAAGCAAAACACTACGATAGGCTTAGTAGCGGATAAATCTAATAAAGCTAAGAAAAAAAGACGTAGTACAAAAAGAAAATCATATAAAAGGAAATAGAGTGTATCAAAAAATAATTGTATTTTTGGCTGTAGTAGTTTGTTTAAACGCACAAACATTGAAAGATTTAACGAGTAGCGCAAAACCTCTTTTCTCTCAAGAAGAGATAAATAGTGCTAACTATTTAGTAATCAAAAAAGGCGCAAATCTACGCAGTAAACCGCTTATTAAAAGTAGTACTATTGTAGAGAACTCTAATGGAGGCAAGTACCTACTTTCAAGTTGCAAAAATGGCTGGTGCCAAATTATCCCTAGTGGGCTGTATGTTTATCAAAATCAAATAGTAAGATAAAATGCAAAATCAATCTGCAACACCTCAAGACAAGTTTATATTTATCTTTTTGGCTATTATTCTGCTTTTTGTAGGGATTATAGCTGATGCTTTTTTGCTTGTATTAATCATTCCGAGTATTATGGTGATTGCAGGTATATATTTCTCTTCCGATGCCAAACGAGATGAATATTTAAAAGCAAAAAGAGCAGCTGTCTTTGCTGTACTTTTTGTGTCTATTATAAATTTCCTTGGATATTTTCTGTATGATGATTTTTTCAATGCTTTAGTTTTTAATCAAGATAGCATTGTCTATCTTTCAGCTTTCATGTTATTAGCTTCTATGTTTATAAAGTGGTTTTCTAAAAGGGCTATTCCTGTCTCTTTTTTGGAAGATGATGATAGGATAGTACAAGAGACAATGTATGAAAATGATGAAGATATCGCAGCTGGCTATAATTTAAAAAACGCATTTTTGTATCGTTCTACTAGACTTAAAGATGGAAATGGGCAAATTTTTGATGCTAAAGATATACACAAAGCAAAAGGGGAACTTACGCCAGTTGAACTCGATATCTCTGATATTGAAATAGAGGCTTTGAATGGAAAAGGCGAACTAAAATTTTATTATGAAAAATTGATTTTTGATATGTATAATGATTTCATTACCAACAATGATCCTAAGACTCAGGAAAAGTTTGAAAAATATTACGGGTATAATTTCACAATAGATCACGGACTAACAACAGAAGAGGATTTTGTAAAAGCACTCAAAGAGACTTCTTTGTTTTATTATAGAGTCTATCAGTTTATCAAGAAAGATGCCAATAACAAAGATACCTCTATTGAGTTTCGATTTGACCTTATGTATATAGATAATTTTCATTGTCTCGAATTTGTCTTAGTAACAATGTTCCTTATGATAAGACAATATGTTAATTTCCCTACAGGGAATTTAGGCATGTATGTTAAAACCCCAAAAGATAAACATTTCTTGGGCTTACTTGCATCATTACCAGCAAATTTTTACGCAACAAATACAACTTCAAGCTCTGCTTCAGGAGTAGCGTACTATTATACATATTACGCTATAAATAAAAAAAGATTTCAAAATATTAAAGAGACTATCAAGAGATATGTTATTGAAGTATGATTATGGTTTGTATCGAGGAAAGCGGAGTCTTTTTTTGATACAGTCTATAGGCATACATATGGACTAATCTAAACACTCAAGTATTGTTATAAGTGGGCTGTATGCAGCCCATTATTTAAGATAATATTACTTTATAAAATGACCTTTCATAAAAGCAAGTAGAATATCCACTACATGTCTCTTAACATCTTTAGATAGATTAATTCTTGCTGCGATAATATTTAAAAAGCGAGAAGCATCCTTTTGGAACTGCTCTAGAGTTTTGTTTTTCAGAAGTTGTGCAAAACATAAATTAAATAATTTCTGCAATTCTTTATCTGCTAATAAACACATTTGTGACTTAAATTCATATCGGTTTAAAATGGCTTTTACTAGCAGTAGTCCTAAGAGAAGGGGCATATTTTCTCTTCTATTATTGACTAACAAACTATAATCATTTTCAAAAATCTGTAGTAGTAAAAATACCAGATTTTCATCGTTACATGTAAGAATTTTTGCTACATCTTTATCTTGTATAGGATAAGAGATTACTCCACTGATGGCCATTTTAAGCATACTCTCTTTATCCCTAAAACTTACATTTTCTGTTATATGTGTTGTAAAAAATATAGGGTTAATGGTTTGTATATTATCATCTTTTAATATGGCATTTAGTGCATGAGAAAAACTGAGTATTGGTAATTTGGTTTGCAAAGAAAGCTTAATAGTTGAAGCTTCGCTACTTGCTAAAAATTTCTTAATACTATCAAAGTTTTCAGGGAAATCCAAAGGTTCATTCTTTAATACAGTTATCCAGTTTTCATGGATATTCTCTAGCCTTTTAAAAACTGTTTTTATAAAATTCTTCTCTTGAAAATAAGAAAAAACCTTCATTTTTATTGGATTATTTAAAGGTAGTTGTCTTTGGCAAAATTCATAAAACCAATTTTCATTTTTTAGTAAATAGTTTAGTTGTACTTTTGTCTCATCACATACAAAGAATTGAAACTCTTCTTTGTTGATAAAATCAATCAAACCACTAAAAGCAAGATAAAATATCCCGAATTTATCTAAAATAATATCTTTTGGAAAAGGAGTTTCTTTTATGCTGTTTGTAGTATTTACAAAAGAATACATGAAGTTTGAGTCACAAAAATAGAAGAGCTCTATTGGCACTTGGAATGGGTTACCATGATATTGCTCACTTCCATCTAAAAAATAAGCATCTATGTTTTTCTTTGAAAGCGGTTGTATGTAGTTTGCAGAAGAGGTCATTGTTGCAATTTGATTTTCTATTTTTTTTATGTCTTCTGTTGTTGGATTATCTGGAAGAATAATTTGTCTAAAACTATCGCTACCATCATTTAGCCTCTCTCTTTTGCTCGGCAATAGAGAAAAAAGAGCTTGAACCAAAGAAAACCTATTTAGTATAACAAAATCTGAAAAACCTAAGTATATTGGCTCGTTTATCTGTGCATTTAAAAGTTTTTCTCCTATAAGAGTTTTAACATCAATGACGTTTTCATCCGAAGAGTATTTATCACTTACTAAAAACGCTATTGTAGTGGTATGTCCTCTTTTAAAGTGGACCGCCCCATAAACTTCCATATCCTCTAGGCTCATAATTTTATTGTCTAATAGTACTTTTGCTTTTATATCAGTTAAAGCGTTAAATAAAAATTGACTTACAAATCTAACGCTTTTGTCTCTGTGTTTTAAATATATAGTGACAAGATGTCTAACAACTTTATCAAATAATTGAAACTCTACCATTTTCGAGAGTATCAAGTTAAATTCTCTTTTTTCAAAATCATCTATAAATAAATTTATCGGAAACGTATGTAAAAGCTCCTCTATTTTATGCTTTGGTTTCATACAGTGCTCATACGTCTGTAGTAAAAAAAGCCATGAATGCATCTCTTCAGGGAAGGCTTCTACCAAAACTTCTGCTTTTTCAATAGCTTTTTGCTTCTCTCCTTGCTCTAAATAGAGTTGAACAATGATTTGTAGAAATATGAAATTTTTTTGGGTTGTATCCATTGAATCAAAAATAGTATTCAAAGTTTGGCTCTTGCCTCTTTTGTGCAAAGAGTTTAGATAGATTTCAGCCATAAATGATACCCACAAATCTTCTTTAGATATCTCTTCTTCGATAAATTGACATACTTGTGTATCTAAGGATTTGTCACTCATAGAGATAATAAAAGGAAAAAGTCTAGTGGTATTTATCTGCGGTATTTTGTCTTTGTATGTATCTAAAAAGGTGTCTATCTTCTGAGAAATTTCAACACGTGCACCTGGTATTTCTTCTCGATATGCTTTGATAAAAATTTCTAGCATACCAAATTGTGCAACAAATTCAAGCTCATCAATGATTTTACCTCCCTTTTGAAGCCAAGCGGTAATTTCATCTTCACTACAAAAGGCTTGTAATAAAAACCCCTCCTCAGAAGTAATCTCATTTTTACTAAGAAGAGTATGTATTTTTTCATCTTTCAAAGAGGCATTGTTAGCCATTTTAAAATAGGTTAAATGCAGAGTTTCTTCACTTAAGTCTTCTGCTATTTCTTCCTCTTTTGGCCCTAGAAGTTGTGTTACAAATTCAGGATATATTTTAGCTATATTCTCTTGGTATTTAAGGCAAACTTCTCTTAATTCTTTTGCCTCTCCAAGCGTAAAAATATTTACAGCCCTAGCAAGTTCTACGATACGTTTATCTTCGCCCCTTTTAATTTCAATACTTTTTATTAGCTCTTGAATAAGAGAGTCTAAAAGCTTTTTGTAACTAAAAGAGATATATTGGTATCTTTTGCGCAACAACTCTTTATTTAGCAAAAAAGAGAACTGTGTTACGAGCCAAAGTATTTGCGCATGGCTACAATCTTTTTCGCTCAGAGCTCTAGCTTTTAATAAATCGGCAGCTTGCTTGGCAAGTTCATACTCTTCAATCCTTAGCCCCCCTCGTACTATTCCTGTTAGCTTTTCTATATCTAAAATACCGTTTTTGCTTACATCTAAAAAAACTTCTTCTAACTCCTCTTTTGAGGCTAATATTTCATAGTAACTCTCTTGTAATAGAGGAAAGGGTTCTTCGGTTTTGTTGTAGTATTTGCGCCCAAAATTTCTCTTTTTCTTTTCTGGTAGATTAAATTCTATTTTCAAAAGTAGTGATAAACATATTTGCTTTGCATCATCTGAGCGTGCATTATCCATAAAACTCACCATTGTTGCATAGGTGGATTCTATATCTTTAAAGCCTACATCACTCATAGTCTTTTCAACAATACTTACCAACTCATTAGCATCACCATCTAAATTCCCAAACTCCTTAATGACCTCCAAGGTATTTTTAGCTGAGTCTGTATATCGTTTGCTAAGATCTGTTAAGAGATTACGAAGAGGATTGAATAGAGTTTCTATTGTGATAACAGATTGTTGTATAGTTATACTATTTTTTCCGTTGTTATTGCTTTGCTTTATGCTTATATTTTGTACGTTAGGCATAGTGCCTTTTTCTTTGCGCTTTTTCCTCATAAATATACTCTATAACTTTATTTTTTTTATAACATTATCCCCATTGGTATTTATTTGAGTTATTTCTACTTTTTTACTTGTTTTACTACTTGCTTGTTTTAAAAGCTCAAGTATCTCTGTGGATGCTTCTAGTTTACTTGTGATAGCTTTTTCACTCATCTCATCATTGAGTTCCATCTGCGATATCTCTTTAGCTAATTTTTCAACTATAGTGTCGTCTATTATAAACTCTTGTAACTTGGTTCGTAAAGAACCTAATAGAAGCTTCCCTGTTGTTTTGAATATATCGTAAATAATACCAGATACTATGCTTGCAGTTATGATTTCCATACCATCTCCCCCATCTTGTTTTTTTCAATTATACTGTTTACTACCTTATTTAGCAAAAATAAGACTTAATGCTTTTTTTCTTCCTCTTTTTTCCTAGCCAAGTTATACATGTAAGCGGTATCAAGGAGTATCTTCATACTAACAATGAGAGTTTCTTGAGCTTTTTCATCAGGGTTTTTTAACTTCTCATATATTTCATATACCATGTGCTGATTTTGGTTTTTATCATATGTGTGATGTTTAAAAACAGTATAGATAGATACTCTATTTTTCAACGTCTCAGAAATTATCTCTTTGTGGACTATTTGCCCCTCATTCTTTTTTTGTTCTTCTGTCTTTTTTATATCAAAGTAGCTAGAGCCTTTGATGGATGCTTCTAACTCAACACTACTATCTTTGTTTAAAAACTGATAGGTAATGTTTTGCTGGTTTGATAAAAAAAGTATCAGATAAGGCAAATTCCCAATATCTAACCCTTTATAGTAATAACCTTCACTTCTTTCAAACTCATCTAAAAATCTATCAAACTGTTTTTGAGAGATGTTTATTCCAAGGATATGAGAGACAAATCTTCTTATTTCATAGATATTCTCATAGAGAAACTTTTTAAAAAACTCTGCCGTATCTTTATTGCGATGTTTTTCATGCTTTGAAAAGGCTATTTTGTTTTTAGACTTCAAAAGACACCTTTTATATGTCTCTACATTAAAGAGGTCAAATGGATTACCTGGAACGGAATGTTTTCCATATACTGTTGGTTTTTTTTCATTATGGTCTTGATCCACATAAAGGTTTACCAAAACTATAGGGTTGCCACAAGAGGGACAATACGCATAATATTGATTTTTGCCTCTAACTTCAAATATATAATCTTTAGATTTATTGGTATGTTTTTCAAAATTATCTCTTGTGATTACAAGAACCTCGTTGTCTTCTGTTTTATCAAATTTACATATAACCATTTAGTCCTGCCTCTACTTCTTTTATTCTTTTTTTTAAATGGTATCCCATCATTTTTGTACCCATGTTATCTAATGGGGTATAAAACCAATCACTCTCTTGGCAACTAAAGACTCTTTTCTCTCCATTTTTAACGCTTATAGCCTCAAATTTATCAATTCCCAACAACTTGCTTACTTCAAAACAGTTCTCATATAAGAGTTTGTATTTTTGATTAATTTCTTCTTCTGTGCTATATGTAGTAATGTATTTGTCTGTAACAACTCTTTTGCCATCTCTCTCTTCAACCTCTTTGCTAAAATCTTGCGTAGCACACCAACTTGGCATATAGCTCTTATCTTTAGCCTCATTTATTAAAAAACCTACTTTTGGCATATCTTTTGAAAAAGCAGCCAAACCAAACTTACTGTCAAAATCTTCTTTTCTCATATAGAGCTTCTTCTTAAACTCAATTCCTCCATATTCAGCAAAAGCCTCTTTAAACTCCCTCAATCCTACTCTATAGTCTATTTTTGCACTAGATTGGTTTATATACTTTGTGGTAGGTGGAATGGTTGTGTTGCAATAAGGCTGGATGTTTAAAATAATATGAGCCAAGTACTCATCCGCTTTATCTTTTTGTATTTATAGTTCATAACTTACTACTTCATTGTTTTTTTTTATGTCTTGTAAGGTGGAGATATCTATATTTTGATGTTGTTCCCGACCATCTTCTATCATACTTAGCACTTCACTTTTACATGATCCATAAAGTCTTGTGGATAAATCAATTCCATCCAAATGTAAATCATTCACATCAGCTTTTCTATTGTACTCTTCATCTGAATACTCAATTTTAACATATCTTTGAATAGCTGTCTTTAGAAGAATGTCTTTGTTAAATCTTACATTCTCTTTTGGTACTTCTTGCATTACCTCATTTTCTGTTTGAAGCAAGAGCTCATAGCTATAATTTTGATTTGTTGTATCTGCTTGTGTTAAGAGAATTAAAATAGTGTCTTCATTCTTATTTTGGTTTATAAACTCTATCATTTTTTGAAGATTAGAAGCTCCATTTCCAACAACAACAACAGCCTTATCTATAATGCTCTTGAATTTTGGCTGATTATAAAATGCTGCAACATCCCATCCACTTTCACTAGGAATAATGATGTTAGTACCTCCTGGCTTTAAATTATGCTCATTAAGAATAACAATATCTTTTGGACCAACTGAACGTGTTTTTTTGTGACTCTCTTCTTTTGCAAAAACTCTTGGAAATCTTATATCTGCTCCTCCGCTTCTATTAACATATCCAATGCCCTTATATGTTATGACATTACCATCTTTCAGCTTATATTCTCCAATTATATATTTTAGCTCTTTAGGGTATTTAGTAATACCTCTCTCTTTGGCCAGATATTGTACGCTTTCAAAATTTTTATTAACATCATAAACCTCTTTAACACTAGAAGTAATTTCTTGCGCCCTCTCTTGAGTCTTTCTAGGCTCTTTTACACTATAAACTTTGTTTTTATCAAGACCACTTCTTTTATCAAAAGCATACTCATAAAACTCAATATCTCCCAAAGAGTGTATCTTTTGTGGCGACTCATCTGGAAATTGTTCTAAAAACATCTCTCTTGGTGTTTTTCTGTTTGCTGCATCTTTATATCTGTTTTTTATATCTTCATAAAATGTTTGGATTCCATATCTAGCTGCTAACAAATCTACTACTTCATTGAACTGTAAATTTTTTTCAACTTTCATTGTGTAGTCAAATATATCCCCTCCAAAATTACATGAAAAACACTTGCAGTAGTTATCGGAAACTTTAATTGATAAAGAAGGGTTGGTATCATCATGCGAAGGACACATTGCTTTATAGTTTGCACCTGCTTTTTTGACATTCGCACTATCGTAGTATTCGATTACTTCAAGAATATCAACTCTATTGTGTATTGCTTTTTTTACTCTATCTGTCTCTGCATAGAGTTCTTCTTTCATGCTTTCGTAGTTTATATTTGAAGTGGCAAATTTTCGTATTTGCTCTCTTTTTACTCTTTTTTGTTGCTCTGAAAACTCTATATTGAAATGTTTTTCCAAATCTACAGAATTAACTATTGATGCAATATTCGTAGAAATCTTTTCTAACTTTTGATATCTTTGTAGAAAATTATCTCCCCATCGGTACTCTTTTTTGTACTCTGGAGTAATTGCAATTTGCCCAAGATTTAAAAGTCCTAGGATAGAGTTGATTGTCAATGTAACCTGTGTTCTTGCCTCTTTTGCAATTGTTTGAGAGTCTAGTATTCTCGCATAATCTTGTTTTGTTGGAGCATAATGAAATGTTGCTACAGCTTTTAAAAAGCTCTCAAATTGCACCCTTAATTCATCATTGGCTTGATAAAAAATCACTTTGTTATCATAATCAATTGATATTTTTTTGTCTTTTGATGGTTTTAATTTAAAACCTGTATTCTCTTCAAAACTTTGAAAACAATTGGTGGCAAAGCGCTCATTTAATGTAAATTTTTTTATTTTATATTGCCTGCTTTCTGTAATGGGCATATCGGTGTGGCTAATATCAAAGAATGTGCGATATACTTTAGATTGACTCCAATTTGAATATTCTTGTAGTCTTATCCCTATATTTTTAATACCTGTGTTCTCTAGTTTGATTTTAAAGCCCTTATTTTCAAAAGTACTTAGTCTGGAGATTGTACCAGGCTCAAATTTATTTTTTTGACATTGCTTCCATAGATACACAGCACTTTCAAAATCTAAATTGGGGAAAAATGCTTGTGTTTTTAAAATCGCTTCTACTGATTGGAATACATCTACACCTTTGCCATTTGTATGAAACATGATCTCTAAAAACTGTCTTATTTCATCTGCTCTTGGGGTCATTTCTTTTATATTATCTTCTGGCATAACTCATCCTTACTCAAATACCTTTGAAATTCTATACACGACTAGCACCACAAAACTTATGTTTGACAATAAAAATAAGCCGACTCCAAAAAATCTTTTAAACTTGCTTTTACTAACACTCCAAAGCCCTTTTTGAGAGAGTATATAAGCCATTAATATGCCAACTAATACATACATGCCCTTGAACCCATACTCTAAGAATATGGCAATTTCTGTAAGTACAGATAGAACTAAAAAATAGATTGTGCTAGGTTTTTTAATTGAAAAAACACTATCCATTACTCTTAGAAAAATATGTCTTTTTTTCGGGGCTTTACAAGGTTCATCTTTATCAATAACATTTAGCTCATAAGGTAATGCATTAGCAAGAACAACTTCCGCTAGCTCTTTAGTATCTTTTTTAGTAAATTCCCTAAAGCTTAAACTGTTAGTATTGTAATCTTCTAAAGTACCCATACCATCAACAACTAAATAAGTTGGTTTGCCCTCGATTGCTCTTTTAAAATCAATACTTTTACCACTTCCGATTTGAACAAAGGCTTTCACTCTTTGAAATAGTTTTTTCACTAACTTTATCAAAATAAACTCCTTATGCTTTTGTGTCTAACGATGTATCTTGTTGCTTGGTTACAGCTTTGGATATACTCTCTTCGATACGTTCTACTTTTGGTCTGTTTTTTATCTCTTCTTCTTTGAAGCTCTTCTTATAATCATACATTTTAGATTCAGCTACTACGATGCTTTTATTTAGCATGGTTTTAAAGTGCATTATCTCTATAGTGTTTTCAACACACTTTGGAATTAAGACGTTTTGTATGCCATATGAAACAGTTGCTTGAACTTGCATACCATGCAACTTGATATCTGGTAGATGTGAGCTTAAGTGTTGTGCGAAATGTTGATTTGTGATTGAGTTTGATAACTCTTCTAATCTTTCCCTTTTCCCAAAAACTATAAACTCATCACCGCTTCTTCTAATAGATAAGAGGTCTTTATATTCTTGCACAAGTTCACACCCAAGCTTTTGCAGTACAATATCTCCTGCATCATGGCTCACATTATCATTGATTATTTTAAAGTTATTCATATCAATAAACATAACCGCATTTGTTTCGTGTTTATAGAGCATTTCCAATAAGATGTTGTACTCTTTTATATCATCGTCTCTATTCCACATAATATCATTTGTACCAAAATAATGATGATAATACGTGGAATTAAAACAAGTTGAGAGATTATCCACATAGCTTATTTTTAGTAGTTTTTCAAAATTTTGGTTTGTCTGTTTTGTTTGGAATTTTTTAAAGAGAATTTTTTTAATTTCTGGTTCTTGAATTTGTCCTATAATATCTAATATCTCTTTTGCATTTTCTTCTTCGTTATTAGAAGATGTTTTTATATTGGCTATCTTTTGAATAAACTCTGAAATTGAGTTTTCAATCTCATACTTGGTTTCACTTGCTGTTTCTATAACTTCTTGAGTTAAGTTAGAGAAAATGTTTAGTCTAGCCTTTTCTTCAACCTCCAAAAAATCTTCCTCTGTAAATTTTGCTATAAGTGGTAAATTTGCTTTGGTATAGGATCCTTTAGATGTGAACACTTTAAAACCCTCTTTTGGTATATAGTCTATGGATATAATCTCTGCTTTTTCTTCTTTGAGTTTTTGTAAAAAACTTTCTACTTGAGTGTTCATTTTTTCTCCTATATACTTTTATAAATTACCATACAAGAAAGATAAAATTATTCCTGCAAATAAAAGCCCTGTTAATATCTTGTATTTATATTTATTCTTTCTTTTTGGAGCTGCTTCGATTGTAAGATAACCATTATAAAACATTTTATACCTTATAGATAATTTTATTGTGTTAAGAAAATTATAATAATAAATTTATTACACTACGCTTAAGAGAGGTTTAATTATATGAAAGGTTAAATTATGGCTAGAAGAATACTTGAAATTAAAAAAGATACCTCTGGTAAATTTGAGATTGTAAAAGACAACAAATCACTGCCTAAAGAGTTGCATTTTTTTATAATTAATGTTTTAAAAGCAATATATAATCCTCAAACATTAAACTATGAGAGTTTAAATTTTAACCCACATGATTCACTCTGTAGAAAACTATCTCAGCTAAAAACAAATGAGTTTATTCCTCTATCATATTCTGATATCCCATTAGCTCAAGCAAATGTGGTAGCAGCTAAAAAACATACCATAGAAGTTGTCAAGGGAAAAACATCTTACTACATAAATGGACTGAGCGAAGGGAAAAAGTGGTATAAGGATTTACTATCTCTTTATCAAGCAAAGCCTACTGCAAATGGAAATTTAAAAACTAAAAATAACCCTGTAAAATATTTTCAAGAAATACTTTCTAAGAAACTTGATAAAAAATTCAATGTGCATATTGAATTTGTAGGTTTTGAAAGTGCAGAAAAAAAAAGTGAACTTAGCCAAGAGAACTCTTTTACATGTAAAGACGAGGGAGAAAATGTCTTAGTGGTAAGAGGAACATCCAAAGATGATCCAAGAGCATTTAGAAAAGCTCTTCACAATTATGGCGCAATATGGGATAAAAAAGATAATTCTTGGAAGCTCTTTAACAATGGCAATCCATTAGAATTACTAAGTTCTCAAAAAGTAATTTATAAAGAGCTCAAAGAACTGAAATCTTCTTATACAGAGCAGATAGGGAAAGCTTTAAAAGAGGAGGGCATTAGTAGTAAAAATGAAAATATCTCTGAAAATATATCAAAGAGTTTGAAGTATAAAAAGCCCTCGTTAGGATTGGAAATTAGTTAGAAATACCGTATTTATCTTTATACGCACACAAACACTTACTACTACAAAACATAAGTGAATTAAATCCGCCCTTATTTATTTTGTGCTTTCTTTTTCTTGGCTTTACATGACAAAAATCACACGACTTAGCACCTAATCTTCCAGCATCGGAATCTGGAGTAGAAATTTGAACTCTATTCTCTGAGGTTCTAAAATCAATTGGCTTACTCATATTAAGTTCCTTTTAATAATGTTTTTATTAATAAAATTATAGTTAATTTAAACTTAATTAAAATTAAATTTAGTTACTATATCTTATACATCAAATATAAAAGGAGGGGGATTATGAACCTTGACCAAAATTTTGTAGATGAAATCATTTCTGTATATGAAAAACTTTATTATAATCAATACAGCAAAGCTGATATTCAATGGGAAATGTATCTGAGTTATAAGGGTATGAACCTTGATGATGAACCTCATATTTTTTGGTCTATCGTAAGAAATGATATACAAAATGAAACTTTTGATAAAAAAAATCTTCTCTTACATGTTTCAAAAGATAAAATTATTGAAAATGAAAATGGTTCAGAGGTTATACCTTTATTATCTACTGATCTTATTGTCCTTGATAATGAAGAGTTGTTTCTTAAAGTCATACCTGTTTTCATTAGAGATAGATTGGTACCACAAACAACTCTTTATCCAGAGACAATTACTCCAGTTGCATACTTAGCAGGTCCAGGTGTATTTAAGCCAGACGCATTGAGTGTTTTAAATACAGAAAAAGACCTGTTCATATCACAAAGCGGGATCAATGCTGTTATTCCTTTTGATGGAAACTTCACACCCACGGGTAACAAACACCAAGATGCTTTAACTATCAGAGAAAACAATATAGAAATGATAAAGAACGCTGATTATATTGTTGCTGATATGAACCCTTTTAGAGGGGAAGAACCCGACTCAGGTACATCTTTTGAAGTTGGCTACGCTTCTTCTTTAGGTAAAACAGTTATCTTATACTTGGAGGACAATAAACGCTCATTAAGAGAAAAAGCTGGCAAAGCTAAAGATGTAAATGGAAATGAATATGAAGATTTTGACTTACCTTTGAACTTAATGTTCTTAGCAAAAGAGAATAATGTCAAAATTGTTTCATCACTAGAAGAAGCTGCTAAAGTAGTGCGAGATATTGAAGCAAATAAAAGTACTTCCACACACCAAACTCAAAGTAACGAAAAATCAGTCAACCACACGCTTACTCTTATAAACAATAAGTTAGAAGCTTTAACATCTTTGATGAATAAGTACTCACATACACCAGAACCAATCAAAAATGCCATTATAGATTTAAAAGGGTTGGTTGGAAATACATTAATCACTCTTGGCAATAAAATATCAGGGCGGATTAAAACAGAAAATGAGATATCAGATATTATGAAATCTTGTAGTTTAAAAAGTAGATTTGCAGGAGTAAAAGTTAATCCTTGGAATATAAGTGAAAAAGACTTTAAGCCAGAGCTATTTGCTGAAAGCCTTGCTAGAGTTCATAGATTTTGGGCGCAAACTGATTTAACAGTTGCCGAACATTGTGTAAACATAGCTAAAATGATTGAAAAAAAATACCCTGGAAATAAAGAGTTGGCTCAATGGGGATTATTCCATGAGCTTTATGAGTCATATACAGGGGATATGGCAACTCCTTATAAAAAATGTTTACCAGAATATAAAATACATGAAAACCAAGCACTTGCAAAGTTTGCAAAGATGGTTGGTGTCTGTGAAAAAGAACCTTACGAAGTAAAACTTGTAGATAAAACAATGATGTATACCGAAGCTCTCTCTTACATGCCAAAAGAAGATGCAGATGAATGGATAGAAGATGCTAAAAAAACAGGTCTTAAAGATTTTGGTTTTGAACTAGAGCCATATCCTGTCAGTTCTTTGCGCGAAGAGCCTTTGGATAAAAAAGATGCTGCAATTCTATTCGCTAGAAAATGGATTGAGTTAGAACTTCCTGTAACACAAGAGCTTATTAAAATTGCACAAAGAGACTCTAAAGTTTTAGGTGCGTATGAGTACCAAAACATATCTACTACAGATAAAATAGCTCTTCTTGTTAAAGATATGGCAACGGATCAATCTATCAAACAAGAAAAAACCATATAAGAAAGAGGGGGTAATCCTCTCTTATCTTAGTATTGACATATCTTTGCTTGTATTAAAGTAGTGGTAAATTAATTTCTTTTGGTATTCGTAGTTGAACTTCTCTGTTTGTGAGTGGTAACTTGCTATCGCATACCAACCCATTCCGTATTTAGCTACCATTTTTTTCAAATAATTACATGCAGCAAAATAACTATCTTTTATTCTAAAATACTGATAAGCCTTAAGGTTTTGTTCTTTTTGATATTCAGAATTGAGCCCAAAAGCTCCAAGGTCTAAATTGTAAATACCTTTATCCCATAAGTGTTCGGTAATCGTTATACACTTTTGTTCATTTTGGCAATCTATTGTGCGGTTATCAATAAAAAGTTCATTATAGTAGAGTTTTATTTTTTTTGCATCAGAAGCATTGTTTATAGAGATTTGGTAATTATATCCAATCTCCTTATTCATATGTCTTTCAGTTGCTAATAAAGAGAGGATAATTCTATCTTCAATGCCTCCACATACGTCAGCTCTTACATGTAAAAAAGACAAAATCAGGAGAAAAGTAGTTTGCTTAAAGAGACTCATATCTTTGTACGCCAAGTTGTAATTCTTTTACAACTTCCGCAATACTTTTGCTACAATGCTCTGTATCTATAGTTGATAGAATATCCATGCTTTTTATAGAAGCTAATTTTACATCAGAAACAACTTTTTCTTTAAATTGTATATTATTGAGATTATCAGTATCAAGTGCTTGTAGCCATCTACTCATTTGCACGTAACTATTTAAAAACTCCATGCGTTCGAAGATACTCAAGTGTTTACTCAAATAACTATTTTGAGTTATATTTAAGTCATTAAGTAATTGTAGATAATTAGACTGAAACTCTTTAAATCCAATCAAAGGATTTGGGTTATTATCAAGTAGATAAATTGCTTGTTCAAATTTCTCTGATATTTCTAAAAATCTATAATTTTGCATTGTAGTTTTATATTTTAGCTGTCGCTTTTTTATACGCTTGTGAATCAAGCAGAGTTTCCATAGGTAAGTCCATATTGTAAAGCCTTTTTTTAAAGTCCTCTTCAACACTTATGAAAATAAACTCTTCTTGAAATGGGGTATAAACCTCTATGAATTTATCTTTATTCGCATCAAGATAACGCGCCATTTCAATATGGCATGTTATCTCTTGTATCTTTTTTAAAAGAACTTCATCGGATGTTTTGAGATAAACTGTTCCAAGAGCACCAAACTCTACAGTATCAGCAGCAAATTTTACAACTACATTTTTCATTGTACGTAATCTTCTTTTTTGCTTTGAGAGTTCATACTACTTAACGCTTCAGCAATATCATTTGATACATCCTTGTTAGGTGCATCTGTAAGCTGAGAGTGGAAGAGTACTTCTCTTTTTATATCGCTTTGCATCTTAGAAATATCAATAAAGTTCTGATGCACTTCTTCTATGGTTTCGGACTTAGATACCATACCACTTTTTTTAAGCGTTTCTGCTGTTAAAACCTCTGAAGCATACATGGCTTTGAAAAACTTCATCAAAAACTCATTTGCTTGTTGTTCAATTGCTTGGTTTCGAGTACTCATAATCAGCCCCTTTTTGATGCTATTTTACTTTGCACAAAAGCCAAAATTTCTTCTTTAGAAGAATTTTTTATAAAATCTGTTTTTATAGGATTCTCTTGCTGAAAGTAAGTAATCACTTCATCTGGCATTATTGGAAGATTTATCTCTTCCAACGCTTCTTCTTCGATGACTTGACCTGCAAAATTCATCCCAACTATTTTTCCGCCACCCTCAGTTAATCGTCTAACAAATAGTGTTACCATCTGTTTTCCATCTTCCGAGCCACTTAATACTAAAGTTATATCTTCTTCTCTAGACATATTATTCCTTTACAATCCTAACAATCACTACTTATTATATTAATAAAATTATGATTAACTAACGCTTAATTTATTATATATATACTTAAATAAGAACCATAACTTTATAGTTATTTTTACTAAAATAACATGACTCATATTCATAATCAATCATGTGAAAATAGGCTAAATACGAGTTTTTCCACCTATAGGAGATAAAAAACATAATATTTAAAACTATAATAGTCTTAATAATAAAAATATTATTATAATTTACTTAAGCACTTTCTTTTAGCACAATGTCTTTTAATCTGATGTTGTGCTTATTACTAACTTGTAACCCTTTATATAAAGACTCAAAATTTTTTAATAAAGAAAAATTTGAAATCTCATTCGCTTCTAAAACGTCTTTTGCTAGAGGATTAAGCTCTATTAATTTTTCAAGATTTTTTATCAATAGTAATTGAATAATTTTAAACTTTTTAATAGTAAGTTCGCTAAGTAGTTTCTCTTTTCTCTCATCAAGTTTTTTTCCATTGAAAGAACAGTAGTCAAGAATTTGTTTTTTTGCAACCATTGTTTTTGCATAACGCTCAACAATCTCACTACTCCAAGAGTATGGTATTTCTTTGAATTTTGTTTCTAATGTATCTTTACAGATAAAATAAAATCCTGTCTTCATTATATTCCTTTCAAAGAAAGAATATAATAAATTTATAATTAATTAAACCTTAACTTATTTCTAGTTTCTTTTCGTCTTTTATACTATTGACTATAGCAGAAATTTCTTTACTCGTCATTTCAGCTTCTAACAAACTTATAGGAGTTTCTTGCTTTTCGAGCACACGATATTGATTGATTGTTTTTATATCATCTTGTCTTTCTTTGTTCCAATTATCAAAAAAAGCGCACTGATCATTAAGAGACATTGTTTCGGAGTCTATAACATCGAAGCTATCTCCTTTTTGTTCTATTTCCTCTTTTACCTTATAGTGATAAGCATATACACCATCGTACTCTTCTAATAAATTTTTAGCTTTTGTACTCGCTGTGTATCCTTTTTCTATATTCTCCAAAAAAGTCCAATATCCAATACTATCTTCTTTCCACTCATGCTTAATGTATTCTTCTCTTTCCTTAGTTGGATAAAACTGTTGTGTTTCCACAGGAAGTAAAAGTACTTCTTTTATTGCTTGGTGTGTTGTATATGTTGTTGATATCCCTCTGAGTCCTAGAATAATCTCTTGGTAATCTTTTGGGTGTTTTTGCATGAGTTGTATCACGGCCTGCGTTGCATATCTCGCATTAATTGTTTGTTTTGAAAAAAAAGAGAGTCTATCTTCTGGTTTAATTTGTAAGGAACAAGTAGCCATTAACAAAACAGCCCCAAAATATACAATCTCTGCATCACTCTCTGAAACAGCTACCTCTCTTCCATATTTTTTTGCTATATCTACAACCTTATATTGTAAATCCCCTTCCTCTATCCAGCATGATTGAATATACTCTAGTTCATTATCAGATACAAGATACTTGCCCCCATTTTGATGGAATATCTTTTTTTCAACCTCTAACAATCTCTCTAGCATTTCCTCTCTAAATGCTATATTCATTCCTCCTGGACGAACCATTCCAAATCTATGATTATCTTTATTGTAGTTTAATTCATTATAATACCTGTGACTATATATATCTCTATTTTGCCAATTATCATCTTTATGTTCTACTAGCCAATTTCTGAATTCTTCTTTATCTCTTAGGAACGCATACTCTTTCCCTAGATTTTTAAGAGTTTTATCTTCTTCAAAAAGAGTACATACCCAACAACCGTATCTAGCACTTTTACCACATCCTGGAGTTGCACCTTCTTCCAAACCCTCAAAAAGACTTCTGCACTCATCTCCATCTCCAGCTGCTAATGAGTAAACTCTACCTAGAGCATTTTCATCAACCCACTCTTGAGAGTGCATATACAAATAATTCCAAACTTCTGAACTACCCCAATCTTCAATAGGAGCTAAGATATAACAATTAGCTAAATCATGTTCTTTTAACATGCCCTCTATTGTTTTGACTTCTAATCTTTGTTTTCTATCAAAGCTTTCTGCTTTTCTACTACCAACTATAGAGATAAATCCATTATGTGCACCAATAATTTCATTGATTAGTTTTTCTTGTGGCTTTATTTTAAATCTATCTGTACAAAAACGGTTATCTCTTCTTGGCATCACATAGCCACGCCCAATAGTTAATGCAAAAAATGTCTCTGTCTTTTCTGGCTCTACTCTTCTTATTTCAACATCAAGCCCATACTCGTCTGCAAATCTTTGAGCTGACTCAATAGCTTTGTTGATATCATCAATTACAGGGTCCATCTCCATTTTTGTATCAGAAAAGACGACATAGGTTTTTTTATTTCTTAGTTCTTTTGGAATTTCTGCTAATGCTCTAAAGGTTAAATCAAGAGTTACCGTGGAGTCTTTTCCTCCGCTAAATGCAACTACTAACGGTAACTCTGATTCAATATAGTATTTTTTTATACTATCTATAGACTTAAAGCTTTTGGTAATTGTAGAGTCCATTGATATAGTCATGTAAAACCTTTATCCTATTTCTTCTACTTTTCTTTTTGATATTTCAACTTCTTCAACAACATCCGCAATCTGCTGTGAGATATTACTTAGTTTCTCTTTATGTTGTAGCTCTTTAACTGCTTCACTCACTAAAGTTTGAACCATCATAGAAATATCTTCATAATTTATTTCTTGATTAAAACTACTCTCTGCATCCTTTTTTATCTTAGCGACTATGTCGATAAATGTTGGAACTTGTTTATAAATAAAGTTTGCAGCATCAAGCATAGTCATACTCTTCTTGGAGTCATTCTTGTTTTCTTTTGATGTAGAAATCGAAGAATACAAATCTACATTACCACTATTTGCAACTTCGGATATCTGCTCTTGGGATAAACCAATAACTTTTTCCAAAAACTCTGCTAAGTACTTGTTTTCACTCTCTAGCATCTCTACATCTTCTTTAGAAATATTGCTAAACATATCAGAAGAATTTTTAACGAAACTTTTTGATTTAAGACCTCGTTGATAATCCTCTTCTTTTAAAAAAATGATTTCTTTTTTACCATTTTCATAAACATCAGTTAAAACTATTTGCTTTCCTCTGTCTTGTCCATAAATTAAGCCTATTAAATCATCAACATCACCCGTTGATAATGGTATGTAAATTTTCTTACTCATTGTTTATCCTTGTGCATACTCCACATGTTGCACTTGCGACTTTTTTAAAAACTCTATCGTTTCTGCAATAGCATTTGATACTTCTTGTCTTTTGATATTGATTGGCTCAATATCAATGCCCTTAAAGCCTTGATTAGAATTATCGCCTTTCCCCCAATACTCTATATCCATTGATAATATTGTTCCTTCTTGAAAGAAGAGTGTCCTTTTACTATCGCCATGCTCCGCATTGTGATAGTTGTTTTGTCTTATAAACTCAAATGCTGATGTTGCTGTATCTAAATCAGCATAGTCTTCAACAGTCTCAGTCCCACCATTATTAACTTTTGTCTCTACTATGCAATATCTTGGCTCTACTTCAATAACTCTCTCTCCAAAGTGCGCAATAACTTCTTTGGCATCTTCCATGCTTTGAAGTTTTAAGTGTTCTATGCTCTTATCTTGTGGGTTGGCACTTAAACGATTTTCTGCATATTCAAATACACGTAACGCACTTACAAACTCATCTTCAACTCCATTAAGACACAATTTGTATACTCCACGGTCTAAACAAATACTATTATCGGTTGTTGCAATAAGCAATCTTTCATCATACAAGTACTCTTTTATCTCATCAAAACAAGACTCAATGCAACAGTATCTCCCACTTTCATAAATCATTTCCCCTTGACCATTCTTATCCCAAATTTGAAATTCATACATTGGGTGATCGTCAAGTGCTTCATCATCTTCTTCTTCTGCCTCGTAGTAATCTGATGTTTCATAAAGAGAAATTTCTAATCCTAAACTTTTAACCCCAACTAACGAATTTACATTATCTGAAAAAACTTGTGCAATATTTTCAGCAATTTGCTCTTGCCCGAACTGATATGGTATAGTTGGAAATTTTAAGCAGTTGTTCTCTTCTTTGTAGTTTTTGTACGCTATTAAATTTTCTAATCTCTTATCAATTTGTTCTTCATTCAAATCAAAATATTTATCCTCTTCTGGCGTATTAAAATCATGCTTTTCTATTCTTTCTTGGCTTATCTTTGCCTCGTAACCTAATTTTCGTATATTGGATAAGAAGTTGGCTACTTCATCTTCTTGGCGTGCTAATGCCAAATTAATACACTCTTGTAGCACATGAGGTTCTATCTCTTTTGAAACCAGAATATCTTCAAAAGTCTCTCCATCAGATGTCTCCCATGTTAGTCTTATTTTTTTCAAGTTACTTTCATTCAAGTTAAACGACTCCAGATACATATAAGCTAAATCTTCTCCTGCACTTCTCGTTTCCATTTCTAAATTTAAGCTTGTTTCATCATCATTTTTTGCATATGCTTCTGTCCGCTTTTTTGAAAGTTCCATAATAGTCTCTGCTACTTTCTTCATAGCCAAAGTCATATTGTTAGTATTTTCGTTTCCTGCGGAAACAAAATTTTCCCCAGCATACTCTCTTATTTTTAAACTAGCAGTTTCATAATCTCCACCGCTATCCAATAATACTTCTCCAGCATAATCACAAATAGTAACTATCTCTTGGGGAATATCAGAGCGATACCCATACGCATTTGTTTTCTCATCATAATAGAGATGAACACTATTTCCATCCTCAAATGAGATTGTGAACCTTGTAATATTTCCATCAGAAATAACTTCATTGTCATACATTAATCCCTCAGTATCTTCCCATGATAAATGACATTCATACTGTACGTCTTTTACCTTTAAACTATTTGCCATCGTTTACTCCTTTTCATATTGTCAACATTGTTTTAGTGTTTTGATTCAATTGCTTTGTTACTTCTGCTATATTGCTTGATATATAGTTATCTTCATCTTTATTCAAATCATCAATAAAATCAAAAAGACTCCCTTGGTGAAAATGTACCCTTGTTTTTTGAAGAGCCTCATAATATTTGCCATAGACTTCTAGTTTTGGAAGAATATGATTATCTATTGCATCAGAGGATATTTCGATACCATGTATTTTCTTCTTTTGGTCCAATGCAGCATTAATAGAATTGCCACCCCCCAAGAAAGCATCTAATATTTTGCCTCCATCGGGAACCGCTTGTTTAAATATTTGATAAAAAAGCTCGTAGGGTTTTTGTGTTGGATATCCTCCGTTTTTTGGTAGAGGAGGGCGTTGTAATCTAAAATCCAAAACGGTATCTTCTGGTTTAAAAAGTTTACCGTTAGGAGAGTATATTAATATCTGTTCGGCAGGAAGAAGGTACTTTCCCATATTGCATTGTGTGCCATTTGCATTTAATTTTGTGTAACTTCCTTTAGCTGCCAAATTAAGAGCCGTTTCATTAAATGCTCTTATGTAATGGTTCGCTTCTTTAATTGAAGACTTACCACCTGCTATCATAAAATACACTTGAGACTCTTCTGAGTACAACATTTTTTCTGCTTGTTTTACAATTAAAGAGAACTCTTCGGGGCTAATCATCTCGTAGTTACTGAGATCCCTGTTACCCCCCTTTTGTCCAGAAGTTTTGTAAGGGATGTCGAAAAAAATCAAGTCGTAGTAGATATTTGCTTTCAGAATTTCAAACATAGCATCTTTTGTATCAGCTTTTTCAACTAAAGCTTCAACCTCTGCACCCAAAAGCAAATATTGCCCACGTGCTGTTCGGATTATGCTCTTTTCTTTTGATGCTACTACTTCATTTATTCTTCCTCGTATAGTACTTCTTTTTTCATCTTTAAAAGCATCATAGATTTTTGCCAAAGGGATATCCCCTCCATAAGACTTCATAAAACTTTTTATCTGTGCCACTAGTGGCTCTCTTTCTTTGAGCTTTGACATTATAAACTCCTTGATGAAATTGATAATAATAAATTTATAATTAATTGAAACTTATATTAAAAACTTGCAGCGTTGCGAAAGTTTTCTATCTTGAAAAACTGCGTATAGAAAACAAGCAAATCTGCCAAGATTTTTGCTTGTTTTTAGCAATGTTTTTTCAAGTATTCTTTTTTTCTCGAATAAATAATAAATTCTGCCAAGAATTTTTATTTGATTCGTGAAGAAAACGAGGTGCTATTTTAGCTATAAATCACGCTAGTGATTTGTAGCTACAAATGGCAAACTCGCTTCGCACAAAATTGTGCATCATTTCTTTTTGCTTTATCATATTTTTTTATATTCAATATTTTTGATTTTAAATTTTCGTCACTTTTTTTTAACATTTTTTTGTGCTACAATTTCATAAATTTATTATTAAAGTTTCATTACAGTTAGAAGGAGAGTGAGATGTTGCGACCTAGAAAAATTGAAAAACTAGCTCAAAATATTTTTGCTTTGTATTCAGATGATGAAAGAAATCCTTATGAGGTAACTCAAAGGAAAAGACCTAAAAGGGATGTTCTACTTGAGATAGAAGAACACATAAAAAATATGTTAGATAGACTTTATCCGATTGTGGATCAGGTTACGATTATCTCAAACTCAATCCCTGGATATTCTATCACAGCTGATACATATAGGCTCTACTTAAAAGAGCAGTTACCTAAAGAGTATAACTTATATAGGATAAATCAATATCTTATTAGGAAATCTAGTGCTATAAAGGAGGCTTCTCTTACATGTAAAAGTGCAAAAGAACAGTATGAAGCTCTTGGGCTTTCTAAAGTGGTACTGCATGGCGTAAATATCTCTTTAACTGATTTTAAAGGCTTTTTGAAAAAATATTACATCGAAGATTTTGAGAAATACACTAAAAAACGTGTGATTCTCGCAAAGCCTTTGGATGGTGACAATAAAATTATTGAGACTAGCGAGGGTGCTCATGTTGTAGAAAAAGCGGAACAAATTCCTGCAAGTACTTTTGAGACAACTTTGGAAGAGCCTAAAAAAGAGCTTTTACATGTAAATAGTTCGCAAGAAGAGGGCAAAATCAATCTTATTAGGGGCATAACAGTTGATAATATCCCTAGTAAGTATGCTGTTGAGACTGATATGGTTGAGTTCCCAGCAGAAGTTACACTCCTTGCCGATACATCAAAAGAGAAATTCTATGAAAAATTCATATATTTCTTGGATTTAGAGTTATTGAGTGCTGCAAATTTTGATCCTGTTAATCTTGAAGATAATCAACTTATTATATGTGGCACAGCTTATAGCTCACAATACTCTACAGGATATCTAATCTATAGGTATTTTAGAGGAAAAATCTACTTTATTAAGCACTTTGTTCCTCAAAATGGTGGACCTTCATATAGAAGACAAATGAGGATGTGGAGTGAAGAGAATTACTCTGAAGATTTTTACAATTTTTGTTTGGACGAATGGGTGGATTATAAAAAGAATTAAGTTATATTTAATTATATATTTATTACCATCAAAACAAAAATAGGAAATTTTGATGGCAGAAACTGAGAACTCTTTATCCTTAGAGGAAAAGCTTAAAAATGTAGAAGCTCTAGTTTTTAACAATCATAAGAGAACGAATGAGATGCAGGAAAAAATGGAAGGCTTTGAAAAATTCCTTTCAGATATCCAAGCAATCGTTGATAAGCAATCAAAAATAGTAAAAGAGCTATCCGAAAGTGGTGTAGCTTCATCGGGGGTAGGAGATATCGCCCCTCAAGATTTAGAAAATGCTTTCAAAGAGTTTATACTAAACAATAAAGATATAACTGAGCTTATTAGCGAAGTTGCTAAAAATTCTATTACTTTTAACTACAACAAAGACAAAATCAATAAAAACATAGCAAAAAAGAGAAGTAAAAAGTTCCCTGTTTTTGTGATGCTTGTACTTTCTGCACTTGTACTTTCTATCGGTTTTTATTTCTTTAAAGAATCCAATGAAAAGACAATTACCATTCCTGCTGGCCACAAATTTTATACTTTTGAAAAACAACAAGCTGTTAATTTTTCATCAGATGTAACTATTACAGGTAAACAAGATGGAAATAAAATATACTTTGAAATCAAAGGTAAAAAATACTTTTATAATCTTGTAAAATAGTGGTTTTTGATGGAATTAACCGATGAACAACAAGCAATTTCTGACTATATACCAGAGTTTTTATCCTCTACTTTAAAAGCTTTGGGGATGAAAGCTTTTGCAGGATGTGGTAAAAGCTCCATTCTTAAGTATATCGCAAAAAAATACCCTGATATTAGAATACAAGGACTTGCTTTCAACGCTTCCATAGTTGCTGAAAACAAGAGAAGCTTTCCAAGAAAAAATTGTAATTGGTCTAGTGTTCACAAATTTGCAAAAGATAATTTATTAACACAAAACATACAATTTGACCTTTCTAAAACAATTAACAATTTTAAAGCTGTTGAGCTCTTTGATATTTTAGGGATAAAAGATAGTGGCAACTACGCTCTTGCTAACTCTATTAATGAAGTTATGAAAGTTTATTGCCAATCTTCGCTTCCAAAAATTACTCCAGAGTTAATTCAAAAAGCAGGAAGAGCTCAATTAAATCACAAAATTGTATCTATACCAGATGGATTGTTAGAGCAAGCTTGTGAATACACACGTAACCTATGGGATATACATGAAAAAGGGGTTATTCCTCCTACTTTTGATTTTTATTTGAAGTATTTTGAAGTAAATCAATATGCTAGAGAAATAAAAAAATTTGATTTACTCGAACTTGATGAAGCGCAAGATAGCAATGCTGTTACATTGAGTATTGCTACTCAAATGCCAACTAAAAACTTGTATACAGGGGATAACCACCAATCAATTTATGCCTTTAGAGGCACTCTAGATGCTATGAGATATGCCGATAAGCTCTTTTATCTCTCTACTACTTTTAGGTATGTGCCAAGTATTGCAAAATTAGCAAATAACATATTAAAAACTTACAAAGGAGAGACGGTTCCAATCAGATCTCTTGTAGAAGATAAAAGTGTGGCTGGCGGGACTACTGCTTATCTAGCAAGAAACAACTCATCAATGATTGGCTTAATTGACGAACTTATAAAGGCTAATATTTACTTTAAAACTGTAAAAAAGCCAGAAGAACTCTTTGGTTTAGCAATATCACTTCTTGAATTTCGTACAAAAAATGAGATATCAAACCCAGATTATTTTTATCTCAAAAGCCATTTTAGTGATATTGATGAAATTGAAGAGTATTACAAAGAGTCAAATGATGCCGAACTAAAAACAGCTTTTGGTATTCAAAGAAGATTTGGAAAAAGATTATACACAATCTTAAGAGATGCGAAGAATAACATGCAAAGCAAAGAAAAAGCAAAATATATTCTTGCCACAGCGCACACCTCGAAAGGTTTGGAGTGGGATCACGTTGAACTTATAGACGATTTTCCAGATATACAAAGAAAGCTCAATGATGCAAAAATTAAAAATAGTAGAGACTTAATTGATAGAGCAAATATGAATGA
Source organism: Sulfurospirillum sp. UBA6810 (assembly GCA_002469305.1). Classification (GTDB taxonomy): domain Bacteria; phylum Campylobacterota; class Campylobacteria; order Campylobacterales; family Sulfurospirillaceae; genus UBA6810. Next base: position 41,028 of record DKEY01000016.1, on the reverse strand, counting down.
AAGGATTGCAGCAGAAATCGTGCAAGAAATAAATTTGTATTATGTTGCCGTTACTAGAGCTAAATATAGCGTAGGTACCAAGGTAATGAAGAAATAATTCAAAATTAATATTTTTTTAATTATAAATTTATTATGTTTATAAGAAATAAGGAGTTTATATGTCAAAAAGTAAAGTTATAGGGATAATGGAACATGAAAATAATTCCCATCTTAATGTAGATGGTGCGGAAGTTGAGATATCTCAAAGTGATGCTGAAAAAATTGATAAGATTTTTCAAGTTTTAAAAGATTATGAACTTGAATCAGCAACAATCAATGTCACAAGTGTTGATTGGCTTAAGGATGGTAAAGAAACTAATGAACGATTACAACACGATACCCTTAAGCTATTTAACGATAGAACAATGGTTTTTGTTACATATGGAAAACATTGCGGTTCTGAGGTTGAAACAGAGTTTTTTAGCTTGGAAGAGTTGGGCTATAGTTTTGAAACAAAAGATGTCTCAAAAGAGATTTCAGAAGCTACTAAAAATCTTCAACAATCTTCAACAACTGTTCTATCCCAACAGGAAAGGATATAGATGCAAAATGAAATAATTGTAGCAATTTTAGAGAAACTTTCTACCTTAAAGGTACTGATACTTTCAATCGAAAAAGAGCACCCTGAGACTATTTCTCATTTGAAAAAGCACAAAAGCTTTATTGAGGAAGAGTTTTCTCTTTATTTGGCTTATGACTTTTTTGGGGATAAAGTTTTTATATCAAAATATAACGACATGGTCCCCATTGAGAGTATAAAGTTTAATTCAACTCCTCCTGTGTTTGATATGGAACATGCAAACCAGATAAATGATTTTTGTGATACTCTAGTAGAGGAAATTGAAGAATTTACAAAGGAAAAACACCATGTTTGATAAAAGTAGTAAAAAGCTTAATGACATAGAAAAAGCATCTCTGCGAAGAGAGCGTTTGTATAAATTGAAAATAGCAACTGTCGTGACTGCTGCTATTGTGTCAATGGTTCCTGTTGGTAATGCTGTTTCAAATGCAGCTATAGATTGGGATATTCACAACTTAAAACACTACGGCTCAACCTCTGCACCAGAGTATAAGTTTTCACAAAGTAGGGGTTCGTCTGCTGTTATAAAAGTTGAAGAAATTTCTCCACTTAGCTCTTTAGTCTCTTATACTAATTCAGATAGGGATGCAAATGGAAAATTTACAAAAGAGTTTGTTTCTCAAGAGTATGACAAGATAAAAGAGAGCTCTTTGGTTGTAAAAGCTTATAATGCTTACGCTGATACAGTAAATCCTATAATGCACAAAATCTTTGGTAGCGAATTTCAGCAAGAGAGTACTTCTTCTTATTATATCGGTGCAAATTTTGAGTATGAAGATGTGTCAAAGCAGATAGCAGCAGAAGTGTCAAAAATCAACCAAGAAAAGACTACAAACTTAGAACTTTAAAAGAAGACATAAGGCACGAAATGAGTGCCTTAATATTTAAAACAACTTCCCATGTAATTGACTATATGAGCTATTTATATGCTCTTTTATGGAGTCTAAAATAGCCTCATGTAATGGGACCTCTATTGATTGACCGATAATTTCAGATTCAATACTCTTTGAGACTAGAGAAAAATCAAATTGCTGTGAAATTCCCATAAGCTGACTTGCTAATTCATTACTTGGAAAAAAGATTTTTCCTCTAATCTCGTCAAATATCACAACACTATCTTTTGCCATTCTATCTTGCGATTTTAAAAAAGTTGGCGAAGAGAGTGAGCTTCTTGTTATGACTCTTGCTCTACCTGTACTTATGCCATCTTGAATGCTTTTAGAGTGTGATACTTCTCTTAGCTCATTATTGAGGATTTTAGACTCGATAAACTCTTCCCATAAGCTACATTCTTGCTTTTTTTCATATGTAGGCAAACTGAACTCCGCTGGGAGTAGAGTTGCAAACATATAATTTCTCACTCTGCTTGTTTTACCTCCAAACTCTCTCGCATCAAAAATCATATTATGTACTTTATATCCAAGTCTTTGTAGTCTTACTTGAGTCATTTTTCCTATATCAGATTGACTAAAGCCCCTTACGTTCTCGATAAGAATTGCAGGAAAGCTAAATTTTTCTACCATTCTTAACATATCATACGCCATGTCGAGAGATGAGCTTGTATCAATTATGGAGTTATCTTTTAAAGATTTTGCTTTAACATTGGAAAAATCATCACATTGCAAAGAGATATGAAACAAACTGGTTTCACTCTTACATGTAAGCTCTGCAATTTTTTCTAGGTCTAAATTCATAATATCTTCATTTATTAGATACTTAGGAGATATATTAGCAAGTGCATTAAGAGCCCCTGTTTCACTTAAATCATTTTTATCTCTTTTCTCATTTGGTCTATATTCCAATAGAGTTTCGATAGTAAAACCTTTTTTTTCTAGTGAAAAACCATCTACTCCAGAACTGCAAGCTAAGAAAGTGCCTAATCTATTTTTGCTATGTTTGAATTTCTCAATAGCCCTTGCTCGTTTGTTTGTTATTGGCACTATAGTGAGCACGCCATATTTAAAAGTTACATGTACTTTTTCTGTGTCTGAAGGGATTGCTTTTTCAAGCAGATCTTGTCTTCTAATATCCATAAGAGTCTCAAATGGGTTATTTTTTCTTCCTTTGTACTCTCTGGAATAGACTTTCTTTATCCTTTTATCGCTTCGCTTGGCCAAACGTATTTTTATCCCTTGTCCAACCCCTATCAACTCTTCAACAACTTTCGTGTCTTTTTCAAAACCAAAAAGAGGAAGCCAATTTGTAGATATCACTATTTTCTTACCTGCTTTACAGTCTTGAAGTTTTAGTTGCTTTGTAGCGATATTTGGAATATTTGCTTTACTCATTGTCTCTTCCTAATAACTTGATGTCACACAATGGCCATGTGACCATTTGTACTCATTTAAAAAATTCATTGTTACGTCTGGGTATATCTCTTTTGCTTCTTGGAGCATATCATATAAGGTAAACGCCTCTCCAATTCTTTCTCCATTTTTATGGACTCTGGCACTTACTCCTAAATTCTTAGCAGCATCTTTATTGGCATCAAGCTTTGCTTGTTCTAGTGCTATCCATTCATTAAACTTATCTGGATAAGACTTTTCTAGCCAAAGTAATTCTAAGTGATTACAAGAGAAAGGACAATACATACAGTTACTTGGCATAGGAAGAGGTAATCCTATAGAGCGTATATAGTTTTGACAAGCTTCTCTGTCGTATTCTATATCTATAAGTGGATATTCTACTTGGATAGACTCTTTTTTCCACAAAGCTGTCTCTTTTGTGGCATCAGCTACTCTCTTTTCTTCCCCTTTTGCAATACCTATAAGCCAACGGATTTTCCCATAAATCTTTGCAAACTGTTTATAGTTATCTTTTCTTTTTTTGTTTATAATATTAGGATATTTCTTTGGCAACCACTCTTCAACATATCTATATTGAGGTTGTAACTTTAGATTATGGGTACATGTTTTTGGATAAGCAAGTGAACCAACTGTAGGATTGCCATTTTGCCATTGTCCTGTTAAACTTTTCCACGTGTTCCCATGATATCCCATGCTATTATCAATCTTTAGAATTTCAATATCATGCTCTTTGCAAAATGGTAGTACAACTTCATCAAAATATTTGTACGTCTCAGGATGCTCGTTGTGGGTGTCTGCCATAAGAACTAATAAATCATTTGGGGCGTATTTTTTACGAAACTCTGTATCTAAAGCTAACTTTGGAAGTATTGTCATGCTGTCTTGACCGCATCCAAAAGATAAAATTGTTAATTGCGAAGTAATCATCTATTGCAACCTTATTTTAAATAGCTTACTGGAATTTTTGAAGAGTCATACACTAAACCATAAGGACTGCATACAACTGTCTTATCTAAATTTTTTCTTTTTCTATCCCTTGCTTTTGACACTATTTTGATTTTTCTTTCTTTTGCCATGACTTCCTCCTTTAAGCTACATTTTTATCTAAGCTTTTTAGTGTTGCTTTTTTAATTCTCTTTGCAACTTCTAAAAAAACATCTGCTACGCCTTGTCCTAGTATCTCTCTATCTGTTGTTTTTACTCCAGATAATTCCATACCACTTAATCCATGAATATTTTTTACATCTTCTACAGATAGATCCGCATACATTTCTCTTGTGGGATGCTTTAATACAGGTATCGTATGTCCTGTCCAGTTTTTAGGCATTGTTCCTAGTTTTTTATTCATTAAATCATAAGCTCTTAATCCAATACTCTCTTTTTTCAACATGGCATTAACTCTTACATGGCCTTGTGGACTTTTCCACTCTGTTTGCTTTTTCTTTAAATCAATAAAATCCATTAGAACCTTTCCATCATCTTTGATAAGATTATCTAAAGAGATAGTTTCATTCATATTTGCAACTAATATCCATCTTTTTCTACTTGTGTGAGTACTTTCACTAATTGTTTCAGAAAGTTTATATCCCATCTGTTTAAGTATTGTTCTTAACATATATGAAGCATCTTCTTTTGAATACCCAACCACTTCTTCGACAACAACTGTTTTTGGATTCATTTGTTTTATTGCCATTAAAACATGAAATGTCAATGCCTCTGCATGTCTTTTCTTTTCTAAAGTCAGGAGGTCTTTTTCTGTAGCACTATCTGTATTGTTGTTTCTCTTTGCGTTATTCAAGTGTACGTTTTGAGGGGTAAAACTATCACAAGGAATACCTGCTAAAAGACAATCAATATCTGTTGGATAATCATTGATATCAATATCTTCAATAGCTGACTGAATAGTGTAAATATTTTCGTTATGGTTCTTTTCAAAAACAGTTAAATACTTACCAACAAGTTCCAAAGCTCCTTTTATGTTAAATCCAGCTTTTTTAAAAAAGTATGTAAAGGTACCGCCACCTGCAAATAGTTCAAAAGTATTTAAACCATTTTTTTGTGCTCTCTCTGTTTTTTTTACTTCTTGTTTTGTTGCTTTAATTACTATCTTGTCTTTGTAGTATCTCACTTCAACTTTTTCAACATCTCCAAAAGTATCTCTAACATTTTTATTTTTTATATCAAGAATAGGAGTCTTTTGCTCTTTGCCTCTATAAGATATGGTATGAGTGCCAAGCACTTCCGCTTTTTCAGCAATTATCTCACGCTCTTTTTCATTATAAGTGAGTGTAAGTGCATCGCCTATATTAAAACTCTTAAATAAATTTTGATTTGCAATCCATATTCTTTTATTGTTCCCAATTTCGCCAACTTTGTGAATTGCTATTTTTTTGATATTTCCAATTAAAGGTTTTGACATTTTTCTCTCCATATGTTTCTTACCTAAAATTATAGGGGAAAAAAATATAAATGTCAATAATATGCCAACTATTTGACATATTATTATATTAATTGTATAATTCTTTATCACAATTAAAAAGGATAAACATGAGTTCTACTGCAAACATCATAAAGCTTATAAACAAACCTTTACCTTTACATAGAGGCAATAGTAGAATATGGATTGCGACTTTAAAAATCAACGCTACAGAGCTTGCAAACAATCTATCTTATCACTATAGGATTGACTCAAAAAACAAAAAACTTATATTAACTACCGACAAAAACTTGGATGATAGAAAAATCACTTTAAGAGGAAAAAACAACCTCCCACTCATTGATATCAATAATAAAGAGATATCTGAGCTATTTAAAGATGTAAAAAAGATATCAATAAAGTTGTATAAACATGAAATTGTTATTGAGCCTCTCAAAGAAGAGATTGAACAAGCAAAGGCTAGAAAAAAGCTCCATTCAAACAAAATAACATTCTGTGAAATATTTGCAGGTGGTGGAACGCTTTCTAAATCTCTAAAAGATGCAGGGATGAGTCCTGTTGCTGCTGTAGAGCTTCAAGAAAACTACTTACTGAATTTAGAAGCAAATGATGGCTGTGTTGCAACTTTTCAAACAAATGTAACTGATTTTGATTTTGATTTACTTCCAAAAGCTCCCGTTTTAGTTGGTGGTGTACCGTGTGAAAATTTTTGCCCAGCTGGTGTTTCAAAAAAGAAGAGTCTCAATCAAAAAAGTGCAGAGGGTGGAGATACGGGTTCACTCGCATACTTCTTCTTAAGAGCCGTAGAAACTGTACGTCCAGCTGTAGTTTTAATCGAACAGGTCGTAGGATTTAAAAACTCTACAATAGCAGATGTAGTTCGTTTTGTTTTAAATGCTAGAGGGTATAAAATAACAGAGAAAGTTATTAATGCTAAAGAGTGCGGATCACTCAGCAGAAGAAAAAGATTTTGTTTAGTAGCTACTATGTCAAATACCCCATTTACTTTCTCAAATCAAATGAAATTTTGTACAAAAACTGTTAGAGATATCTTAGAAGTTCCAATCGAAGAGAGAGAATGGATGACTAAAGAGAGTAGTGCATCTATAGCTTATATGTTCGCAAAAGAGAAAGAAGATATCAAAAAAGGAAAGGGGTTTAGAATAGCAAGAACTTACTTGAATGACTCTTTAACTGCTCCTGTAACAAAAGGATATTATAGAAACCAAAATACAAACCCTATACTAGTTCATCCAAAAAATGAGGAAAAAGTCTCTTTTTTTACTCCACGTGAAATAGCTCGCATAAATGGTTTACCCGATGATTATATCTTACCAGAAGTAAGAGGGCACGCTGGAGAGGTGGTTGGACAAGGTGTTGACTATGAAACATTTTACCAAGTCGGTAAAGATATCATTAAACATATTAAAAGTGCTTCCAACTAGATTGGAAGTATTTTTTTGATAGAATAAAGGATTTTTATGGAAAAGACAAACACAATCGAAGAGAGCAGGGTATTAATACAAAATATGGCTAATAAGCTTTTTGGTACATGTAAATCAAATAAAGAGTTTTCCATAGGAGATTATGTTTATTACTTTAAAGAAGAGATAGGGCATATCCCTTGTAAAGTAACTAAACTTTTAGATAAAGGTTTCTTAGAGCTCTCAGATGGATATGAAATATATATAGCAAAAGCAAACGATTGCGAATTGCAAGAAAATGATTAAAGGAAAAGATTATGAATACTGATAAATTAATTCAAAAACTTAATAAGTTTTATAAAGTTAAAACCTTAGCGGATTTAGCAAGCAAATTAAATACAACACAATCAACTATTAGTGGATGGCAAAGCAGAAACGCAATAGGAACACTAGTTGACAAAGTAGCCGAAATTGATCCTAAGGCACTTGAATATATTTTCACACAAGTGCAAATACACAATCTTCAAAATTCAACCATTATAGGCTCTGGTGTTTGTAATGGAAAAACTACTAACCCTAAATCTTCTAATTTAAATATTGACAAGGTTACAATGAATATTTTTGAAGAGAAATATTCTAAAATTATGAATGATGATAATAAAATAAATGAATTTGGAATTTATTTACTACAATTTGAGACTAAATGATTGAGAATTACAACAAAGGATAAAAAATGACTAAATTTAATAATATTATAAAATACAAAGGTTATATAAACGGTTTTGGTTTTAAAAATAATAACTTTGGACTTAAAGAAGAAGTAACAAGAACTGAAGCCTTAGAGTTTGCAAAAAAATACAACCAGTCTCCTTCAATGGACTCAAGTGGCAATATAGTAATTGAAATTAGTACAATAGCCGCAATTAAAACCTCTCCGTTATCGCTTCTTAATCCTTTTAATATTTTATTTATGTTGCTTGGTGGTAAAATATCAGTTTCTTTCAAACAAGAAAAAATTAATGTTTTATTAAAATGGTATGCTAAACCAGACAAAGAAGACAATACACTTTACAGTATAGAAGTAGAAAAAATAAATGATATAGATTTTGACGATATAGATTTTGACGATATAGATTTTGGCAAACAACTAGGTCAATTTTTAATAAATACTAATAATAAAAAAATTTTAATTGATGGAGATTTTTTTTCATTCAATGAGGTTTTAAATATAGGTAAGAGTTCTTATGGTGACAATTACATAAGTTTAATAAACTTTAAAAATGGTAACAACATCAGACTAATAATAAAAAATATAACCTTGGGTAACCTCCGCTCTGTCTTTGAAAACAATTCTCTAATAGAAAAAATTCTTCTAGAGTCCTAAAAGATACTGATGCTTTGGATAAGCACTTTATTACATTAAGTGCAGTAGCAGTAGCTACAAACAAAACAGAAGAACTAAAGAATGACATCAAAGTTCTTATGAAAAAAATACTTGAATTAGAGGATATGAAATGAAAAAAGAAGATATTTTTACAAGTTTATTTGGATTTAGTTCGCCTACTTTTTATAATTGGCAAAGAGAAAAAAGACCAGTTATAAATTTATTAGATAAGTACTTTTCAAAAGATGAGTTAGAAGAATTTCTAAGTACAAATAAAATAAATAGATTAGAAAATACTTCTTATATCAATAGCTTTTATGATAAACAAACTTTAGAGCTATATGATTTGATTTTTAAAACACACTCTAGCAAAAATGATTTTATTGTTTTTGATATTTTGATTGACTTAATAATCTCAAATAAAAAATATAACAGCTTTGAAGAGTATTGTCTTCAAGGGTTAGAAAATACACGCATAAATAGAGAAACTGTTTTGTTATTACTGAGAATGAAGCCTATCAATAGCGATTTATTTTACTTTATCAAGCTTAATATGGATGACAACTGGAATCTTTTATTAAACTCTATAAAAAGAGTTGATACTAATATTATATGGATATATGACTATATTCAGCTTGCAATTGACTCAAAAGAAAAAGGAAACTTTTCTAGATATTTCCACTTATTTTCAAATGAGAGAAAAATTCCCAATATTCCAAATATCTATCTTGAAAACTCTAGTGATATAAACACAAATGCTGAAAAATACTGTGAACTTTTAAAAATGGTAAGAAATATAATAGCAGAAGATGGGTGGGATAAAATTCCTAGTATTGAAAAAACTAAACCATTCTCATTAAAAAGCAAAGATTTAAATAAGTGGCTTGATGCTTTTGAAAATAAGTACCTAGTTCAAGGATTCTAAATGCTTAAAAATAGCTTCTCTTATTGAAGAATTAAAAAAGAACTTATTTAAAAAATAAAAAGGAATAGTTATGTCGATTACAATAGAAGGAACTGATGAATTAATCAATCTTGATTATGTTAGGAAAATATTAAAATATACAAATGGGGAAGATTGTAATAATTTACATATATACTATCCAGAAAAACTTCCTAGCGGTTATGATGATTATAAAATCATTCAATTTTTTAGTGACAAAGAAACAATGGAAAAAAACTATGAAACAATCATGTCCCTTTTAAAAAAAGAGGATAAGATTTTTGTTGGCCAGAAAAGTAGAGTCACTAAATAATGGAAAAACTTGAACCTGCTGATAGTTTATTGGCTAATGTGTTTACATGGTATAAAAGTTATCTTGCCCATAAAATAACAACATTGAAGAGCCCCTCTAATTTAAAAATTGATATACATGTAAAGAAAATACTTTTTGCTGAGAACATTGAGGAACTTGATGCAATTGCCAAGTTCCTTGCAGCACAAGGAATGACATCATTTTATAACTATGCAAAACCTCTTTTTAGATTTTACACCTTTTTAGAGAGTATAGATATCGGCTCGATGAAAGAAATTACTTCAAAGATACTATATAAAAAGTTTGCCCTGGAGTACTGTAAAAAAATCAATCTAGCAGATTCAACAAGCGAAGCTGCATTAAGAATAATCATAAACTTTTTCAACTATATTGATGAAAACAATAGTGAGTATAAATATAAAATCAGCAAAGACTCACAAGGAGTAGCTATTTCCTCTCCATTTACAAATCAAAATGATTTTGAATACATTACTGAAGAAGAGTTAAAAACTTTCAATAATTACCTTGATGAGATTGAACCAACAAAGGATACTTTAAATCACTATAGAGATATTTTACTTTTAAAATTTCTCTACACTACAGGGATTAGCTCTTCGGAGCTCATCAATCTTAAAAAAAGTGACATCAAAGAAAAAAAAGACCTTTTTGAGTTAAAAATCAAAGGAAATCACGCCAGATCTGTTTGTATCCCCCAAGAAAAAGTTTCTAAGTGTTTTGATAAATATAAAGCAAAAGATAACAAAGAAACAAGCATATATTTTTTTACTACCAATGGAGAACAGTTAAAGCCTACAACCATCCAAAGTATCACTAAAAAATATTTTTTAGCCTCCCCTGTAAAAAAAGAGAATATCACTCCCTCTATGATTAGAAATTCATATGCTATTCTTTTAGATAAATATAGAATACCAAATACTGAAATTCAGAAACTACTGGGGTTTAAAGACAAAGCTACACTCTCAAAACTATTGGCAAAGAGTAAACTAGTAATCACACCTATAGATGTAATAAAAATGATATAAAATAAAAATATAACGCTATCGTTCTTGACAAATAAAAACATTAAGAGTACAATGTCTTATAAATAAAACATGCACTATGTCATGTAATGGGGAAACAAATGTCATCAAGTTATGTAGCAATGGTCAGAAGAGATTTTAACAAACTTAAGAATGAAGCAAAAAAACTCATCGAAGATGGTAAGATTGACAAAGAAAAGCTTATAGCCTCCATAAGAGAAACAAGAAGAAGGCTAGCAAAAAAAGGTAAAATAGCATATCGAGAGGAAGTCACAATGCACGAAATGATTGTTACTTTAGCAAATAGAAATTTAGTAGTAGAATAGGGGCTAAATATGACAAAAATAAAAGTTATACAAAAATCATATGAAGTTCTTTGTGAAATAGTTAATCAGTCTGGTAAAAGTTTTAATATAGATGATTTTTTTAGTGAAGTTAAAAAAGTAGCTACAGTTAAAAATTGGATGGATGTTAGAAGTGTTCTTCAACTTTTCATAGACGATAAGATTATTGAAAGAACGCAAGATTTACGTGTGGAAGAGTATAAAATACTAAAAACTGTAAACATAGGAAAGGATTAAGAATGGCAAGGGTAATAGAGATAACAGCTTCAACAAGATTGATAGGGTCCAAAGTTGTCGATACTATAGAAGTTGAAGACGATGCAACAGAGGAAGAGATAGGTAAAGAAGTTATGAATTATGCTCTTGAAATGATGGTCGATATCGGCTGGGATGAAAAAGAATAAACACATAAGCAATGGGAGAATAAAATGATAATCGACACAGGAAGTATCAAGACAGCCAAAGGATGTACAAGAGGAACTTTTATTGTTATGGCTGGAGGTGAGGGCATACATGAGAGTATTGGCTGTAGTTTTGATAAAGCAGAACATGCGGGTGATTTTATGAAAAGCTTTAAGAACAACAAAGAATCTCTTAGAGAATTTATGCCAGATAGTGACTATACAAAAGTAACAAGGTTATATATAGCTTAGTCTGAATAGACCTCATTTCTAAAGTGAGGTTGGTTGAGATTATAAAACAATGTAATAGGATAAGGTGACTGGAATGAAGTATAAACAGTATATAGATTTTGTTGAATTTGCGAGTAGCCTATTGAGGATGTTTTTTATATCAACATTTATTGGGTATTCTTTGGATGATTTTATAAATTTTGGATATTTGACTACTAACAATGATCCTTTTATCGAAAAAGAAGAACTATTGTCAATAGGCGAGATATTGTCACATATCAATGCGGTAGCAATTGTATTCATGTATACAGTAAAAGGTCTGTATATAATGGGGATTTGGTATCTTCTCTCTGAACTAGGAAAGAAAGTGATAAATGCTTTAAAAACCAAAATGAAACAACGTTAATAGGAGAGCAATTATGCAAGTAGAATCAGGTATTATAAATAAACTTCAAGAATGGTGCAATGATAATGATGTTAACATGAATGAAGTTGATTTTGAGTATGCAATTAAAGTTTATCAAAAATTAGGTCATTTTGATTTTTCAATTGAAAATTCAAGACTTAAAAATAAAACTAATTCAGCAGCTCAATGAATAGCATTTTTATAAAAGAGTTTAAATTATTTCAAAAAAAATATATTAAACAAGAAAATTATGCAAGTGTTGAAGATAAGTTTATAAATGGTTGTTGTAATCGCTTGGTCGATGCTCTTTTAAAATTAAATAAAAATAAAGGTCAATCGCTTAGATTATGCGAACCTTTAAATGCCAATGGAAACTCAATAATTCATTTTGTTTACAAGTCAGAAGATGGATTGTTTTATGATATAAATGGTGAGTTCAGATCAATAGAATCACTTGTTTTAGCAAGCGGACTGTTTAGCAATATTCAGAGTTTGGATGTGGATATTGATTTTGATGCTCCTTATAGTGAAGATTATTTGATTGGGGAACTAGAGGAAACTCAGGCGCTAATAGATGTTTTTCTAAATAAAGAAAAATTATCTAATATTATTAGCGATATTGTTTCTGAAAATGAGAAAGAAGCTAGTGTCCTACAAAAAAAAGAGGTTTTATAAATGAGTTTAAAAAAGTTAGTAGATATAACAAATAAAAAAAACGATGCTATCTCCAATTTAGAGGCTATGAACCACAATTTAGCAATTATAGAGAAAAATATCTCTTCAGAAGATATCAAGCTTATAATTCATATTGCTAAATCTTCAATAGAAACCACGATAACAAGCATTAAAGCTGATACAAGCTCTAACTTAATAGCTTTAAATAGGGCTGATACTTTTTTAAATGATATCACGCTATTATCAAAATTTGAATTTGGAAATCGAGTAGAATAAATCAATATAAAGCAGATAACGTCTTATCTGTCTGGCACCCCTCATAGATAGGAAGCATCTTGTGTTCCTATTGATTAATCATTATATTAAAATTTAACTATTTTTACCATTAGTAACATAAAGACTTGGCAAATAATTACAATTTGTAAACATTGTTATTTGATTTAATTATTGAAAACTTTGATTTTCAATGTAAATGTAATAGTTATTGAAGTGTAGTCATGTAGAGCTTTAGCCCTACATGACTTATCGTCTTATTGTCTGAATGCTTGTGTAATGTGCACTCTGAGATTGTTTCAGTCCAGAAAATGTTATGCTGTTTTTTGTAACTAGAAATCTTTTCGGAATTAGTGTTGTGTTAAAGAGTTTATCTTCTACATACTTACTAAAAGAAAGAACGAAGTCTCCATTGCTACTTTTGTGCAACTGTAACACAAACTCATCATCTAGAGTAATAGGTGTTTTGGTCGTAATTAAAGAGCTAAGTATATACTTTCTTGTACTTGGCAACTCTATAGTTGAGTCCCCAGCTTTTTTTGTTTCCATCTCTTCGAGTTTCGTATACTGCATTTCTATTGAGATGGTATTTTCATCAACATATTTAGCATCTAAAACGATACCTACATCAAATGTATATGATTGATAAGGTTGAGATATGCTTTCTGGCGTAGATGTATCTACAGAAGAAATACTATTGCTACACCCTGTAAACAATAGAGTAGAGGCGAGAAGTCCTGCGACTAAATAGCTTTTTTTCATGAGTTTCCTTTTTGGTTCACGATACGTGAATTTCTTCGAATATTAATAAATATACAATTAAATTTAACTTACTGAATTATCTTGACACAGCAATTTTAACATCATTCTCTATATTTAGCATTTGGCTCAAATAATCAATAGAACCATAAAATGCTATAACAACGATTATAAGCAACAATACTACTTTAAATTTTTCTTTTTTCTCTGATTTCATTAAATCTCCTATTACCGCGCTTGTCTATAGTCAAACTCACAATACGAATTTGACAGCGTGTATGCTTTTTTTTCACATTCTTCCTTAGTCCCTCTAAACTTTACTTCTCTGTCTTTATTTGTATAGATATTTGTAATCGTAATTATCCAATTTGAAATATCAACTTCTTTTCCATCTAATGTTAATGCTTTAGCAATCATAAAATTGTCTCCCTGTTAGCGTTGTTAAATAATTTCAGCCAACCCTCACTTTTGAAGTGACGTTTATTTAAGCTACGAATACTCTATATAACTATACCCAAGAGATTCAAGCTCCTCTAAATCTCTATACTCATCAGAGTCTTCATCAAATCTATTCTTAAGAGTATTAATCGGATATTGCCCACCACCATTATCGTTATACATCGGAGCATCCATTTCTGTCATTTCATCCATAAGGGATTCGCTTATGCTTCCTGTGATATATGCTACCTTAATTTCTTTTACTGTTATTGACATTTTTTCTCCTGTTACAGTGTCATGTCGACATTAATTTCTTGTTTATTTTTATCAACTATATCGCTAATTATATTAGATAATTTGTCTTTAGACATTATGAAAGTTATTGCATCATTTAGAGCTTTTTCATATTTTTTGCCAAGATAATCCTTAGTCCAAGATACTAACCGCTCGTTTCTTATAATCTCTTCATCTTTTAATGAGTAATATTCTTTAACAAGTAAAGAGTTACACTCATTAATTAGTTCAGTTTTAGTTAATTCTCTATCATCAAAAAAATGACCATATTGTTCCAATGAAGTGCCTTTGGCGTCAAAATAAATTCCTTCTTCATTTACACAATAAGCATGACCCATGAATTCTGTTTCAACTTCATCCTCTATATTCATTAACTCTTCACAAAGATTACCTTGTATGCTTACTTCAGGATGAAGTGTTTGATACGCTATTGCCCATATGTTACAACTACCGTTTGTATAGTCTGCTATTGTTAAAGTCTTTGCCATTTTATCTCTCCTATTACACACTCCAAAGAGCTATACTTTTTTTATAAAGACATTGTACTCTTATTGTTTTTATTTGTCAAGAACGATAGTAATAAATTTATGTTAATTCTTGTATTTCTGATACACTTGAGGTTTTTTCAGCAAGTTCTTTTGTTATATCATCAATTAGCATCCATGTATAATCTTTTGAAATTTCTTGAGCTTCTTTAAATGCCTCAGATGAGAACATTCTAAAATCGTTGTCTGATAACTCTATATGGTGGCTGAGACTCCCAACATAGTTTTCCACCATTATCTTCAAATAATCAACCGAACAATAAGCAATTTTATCATAATCGTTATTGGGGCTAATGTCCATAATGTCTTTTAAAAATGTTTTTCTTAATGTATCATTTGTTGTAATATTTTCTATTGTAGATAAAAGTTCTTCATATGTTTCAATTGGAATAGTAGTAAGTTTTTTAAAAATTAGCGGATCTTTCTGTAAAGCAACTGCTATATCAAAAATATCTCTTGAATTACCTTTACCACTACGATAATAAATCTTCTTTGCAATTATCTCTTCGGGTGTTTCTATATTTATCTTTTCATGTTCCCATAATGACTCTTGTGTAAAAGGATTTTCTGTAAACCCTTTTACATCAAAAAATTGCATTTTACTCTCTTGCGTAATTGTGAACTCCAGGTATATATTTTGCCACTTCATATCGCTATTATACCCCAAAGTCTGCATCTCTTTTTTAATTTCTTCGGACCAATTATGATGGGTTAGTAAATCTTTTGTACCTACATCATTTTTATAAATAAAAATGTCAATATCTGTAGAAAATCTATGATTCCAATATTTGCCTGCTAATGCTGTTCCCCCTCCTAATGCTGCATGCTCTAAAAGACTTTTCTCTTTTAACATCTTTACTGCAATGTTAAGCATCTTTTGTTGCATAAAAAAATCATATGTTTTCATTTACTCTGTCCTGTACGACTTTTGCAAGCAAAGTAGGAAAAGGTCTACTACTCTTCCCAACTCCTCTTGGTGCTTTAGTGATGGTTACTTTATCTTTTATATGGAACCTTTTATCCCACACATTATTTACACCACTAAATGCTCTCTCTGGCAACTCTAGGTATATTCTTTTTACTCTCTTTGTAGAAACTCCATGATGCTGTATTAAATCTTCTAAATCTTCCACATCACACTCTTTAAAAAACTTACTCCAAATTGCCTTTTGCCTCCATGTTGCATTGCGAGTATCTTTACATGTAAAGGCTTCTTTAATCTCATACAAAGTGTACTCTTTATCTGCAATATTTCTATTAAGGATAGGTAATAAACGGTGTTTTTTATTGATAGTTTGGTCCACTTGCTTCTCAGAAGAGTTTAGTAAATATAAATAGATTGTATGCTTGTTATGATTTGGATTAGACCACTCCGCTACTGTCGAGGTAGGAATGTTAAATTTTTCCGATATTTGTTGATTTGTCATTTTGTATCCTTTATATAATTTTATCCAAATATCGGAAATATGTAAAGAATTTTAACAGATATACTCCATATAGCCTTTACCAAATTTCTTGTTGACTCTATTTGTAATCTCTTTGTATCGGGTATCTTCTTTTATCAAGAAAGTATTTAACTTCACTTGCTTTATACTCCAATGAGCCGATACATTTGCGCCTGTCTCTTCAAAAAACTCTTTCGCAGATGAGTACTTGCTAGATATTCCTTGTTCTAAAGATGTTCTTATACTATCAAATACTGTGTTTGCTACATACAAAGCTTTTTGAATTTCTTCTAAAGTATACGTTATCATAGCTATTCCTTATTGATGCACTTTACATGTAAGGTTAATTTTCCCTACTTGATAAAAGTGAGAATTTGTTATTGATTCCAAAAAAAGAGGTTTTTGCTCAATCTTATCAACAATTCCCTCTAAATCTTCAGCATTTTTGATTTCCCCTCTTCTTTTAAGTATTAATAAAAACTTATCTCTATTTGTAATTTTATAAAAAGAGTGACACGTTGGATTAATTTTTGCCAAATCTGAAGAGCTAGAGTGATATAGCACAAAATATACATTATCATTTCTTGTAAATGAGATATCCTTATGAACCCCATTTGTGTCCTTACCTGAATAATCACAAAAGAGTATTTTTCTATCTTGCGAAATAAATAAATTACAAGTTAGTGTCTTTGGGTTGGCTTCCATGCTAAATCCTAAAAGTCTCGATTTCTTTTTGTAGCTCCGCTGTTGTTCCTTTTAGCTTTTGAGCTATAGAAGTAAGTTTGCTGGCCACTTGTTTATTACTGTTTGCAACCTCTTTGGCCTCTTCCACACTTTTTGATAAATCTTGAACTTTCCCACAAATAACATTACTTTTATTTGTAGACTCTTGAGACATTTCGAGACTCTTTTCGGTAGATTTTTGTGTATCTTGCGCCATCTGGGAAATCACATTGGCTCTTTGAGTTAAATTAGATATCTGTTTGCCATTTTCTAGTATATGAGAACTCACTTCTGTTACGCTTTGTGTAACTACACCAATAGTTACATCAATTTCAGATAAAGAACGTTGTGTCCTTTCAGCTAATTTTCTTACTTCATCTGCAACAACTGCAAAGCCTCGACCATGCTCTCCTGCACGTGCTGCTTCTATGGCAGCATTGAGTGCAAGTAGATTTGTTTGGTCTGCAATATCAGCTATGATGCTCAGAACCTCTTTTGTTTGAGCAGTTTGTGTTGTGAGATGGTTCATCTTTTGAGCGATATCATTTTGCTTTTGACTACTCTCATTCATAGTGATTGTAACTTTTTGCAGTTGGTCAGTAAATTTTTCCATCGCTTGTTTATTGTCATTTAAGTCTTTATTTGTGCTTACTGCCAAGTTTTCTGCTTTATCAAGATTTTCCACGACACTGTTGATGAGAGCATTTATCTGTTCTATGTTGATTTTTTGGCTTTTGATAGTCGCTGCCAAGTTTGTTGAAGCCTCTTTAAGAGAATCACTTGTTAAAACATTTTCATTTGCTACATTCATCGCTGTGTTGATACCTTGTTTCACGCTTGTAAAAACATTGTTGAGAGATTTTGCTATAAAGTTTATCTCATCTTTTGAGTCTTCTTTATAACTTATCTCATTGTTGAGATAAATCCTGTCATCTATGATAATGCTATTGAGGTATTCTGTTAGCTTTTTCATATTGGTAGAAAACTTTTTAACAAGCAGTATCATAAGGATAATCATAAATATCAAAATACCCATAGAGACTAAAACGCTGAGGACAATCTTTTCTCTTTTTTGACTTGTTTTTGCTCTTTGTACATCCGCAGCTTTTAAGGAGATTTCATTTTCTCTAAGCAGAGCATTGATGGCATTGATCTGAGTGTTGGTACTGTTGATGGAAGCAGAAAAGAGTCTATTGACTTCTAAAGAGCGGTCGATTATGCTGCTAGTTATGGCTTGTATGGTTGCTTGGATATCAAGCGCTGCAAATTGGTCTTTGTTTGTTTCAAGGACTTTGGCTTGTATCTCTAACTGTTTTGACATCGCTTGGATATAAGTGTTTTGGGCAGTTTGTGTAGTTGTCCAATTTTTTAAATCATTGGCAATTCTCTCTATCTTTCTAGCTTCTCTTGGTTTAAAAGTAAGCATCTCTATGGCAGTGCCTAGTTTTCTAAGAGTTGCTAAGTCACTATAAAAAAGACTCAACTGTTCACTTTCACTTTTTAAATTTGAAAAAGTTTCGAGCGTACTTATGTTGCTTTTTGTGATTTCAGCGATATCTTTTTTTAAAGTAGTAGAGTTTTTTACCTCGCTTTGCTGGTATGAGTTTACATCATCTTGATAGATATAAAAGGCACCAGCCATACCAAGATAGCTTGTAAAGATGAGTGTTGCTATAAGTATAAATTTATTGACTATTGAAAGATTATTGAAATTCATTTGATTTCCTATGCTATATTTTAATCTAGCAATAGTAATAAAAGTTTATTACTAAAAGGAAACAAATATCAGAGATTTATCTAGTTTATACCTAGCACCACTCTTTGATTTTGAGAACACTCTATTTTTTGTTTTCTGCCATTTTCATCAACAGATACATAAGTTATAACTGCACTCGTTACATGTAAGCATCTTCTTGAGCCATGGTGCGTTCTCTCCGCTGTTACTTCAACAGCCACTTTCACAGAAGTTTCTCCCACTCCTACAATCTTTGCATAGCAACTTAGGGTATCGCCAACAAAGACAGGCTCTTTAAACATCATAGAGTTAACAGCAACTGTCACGACATTTTCTATGTATAAATCACGTGCTGCCAAAGCTCCTGCTACGTCGATTTGTGACATTATCCAACCACCAAAGATATTTCCAGCTGGATTTGTATCTTTTGGCATAGCTACTATCTTTATACGAGGTTCACCCATGTTGTTCATCTATCAGCCTTTTGAAGTATTAGGAGTGATTATATCTGATTTTTGTTTACGAAAGTTTAAAATAAAAATCAGAACCATGTCCAGGTTGGCTTTGTATCTCTAGTTTTGTATTATGAAGGCTAAGGATATGTTTGACGATAGCAAGCCCAAGACCGATAGAGTTGTCCCAAGACATCGTGTTTGAGCGGTAAAATTTGTTTGTCACTTTTTCTATCTCATCTTCTGCTATACCGATACCTTTATCCTTTACATGTAAGAAATTGTCTTCTATCTTTAAGGATATATCATTTTGAGAGTATTTGATGGCATTTTCTATAAGGTTTATGATGACCATCTCTATCATCGTTTTATCCGCTTCTATCATCAAAGGAGCGCCCGAGATGTTAAAAACCCTATCTGGATTTTTATCTCTAAAGTTATTGATAATCTCTAAAGAGAGAGCGTAGATATCAAACTTGCTCATCATCGGGGTAAAGTCACCATTTTCAAACTTGGTAGCCAACGAGAGTCTATCTATCATATAGGAGATTTTTTGAGAATTTTTAACAATTTTTTCTAAAAATCTCTCTTTGATATCTTTGTTAGCATCTGGGTCTTCAAGTAAAGTTTGTGCATACCCTATGACTGAAGCTATCGGGTTTTTAAACTCATGTGAAATGGCTGAGATGATATCACTTCTTTGTTTGCTTATGAGTCTGATTTTGGCAGTATATTTTCTCTTTTGCTTCTCTCTTTTTTCGAGTCTGGTTGCGAGTTTTTGGATATGAGATTCTATCTCATAAAACTCTTTTGCAAAGGAGGCATTGACGACTGATTTGTAGTTTTTGTTTGAGATTTCATCTAGGGTATCTGTGACTTTGTTGATTTCACGCTCTATCTTTTGGCTCAACCTAAAAGTTACAAAAAACCCTATGAGCAAAGAGATAACAAAGAGTGTTGTGATACGAAGCCACATATCAAAAAACTCTTCTTTGATAGAACTGAGTTCTGTTGAAAGTCTTACAAAGATAGGGTTACCTTTTAACTCAAACTGACTAGCAAAATATAAAAAATCTTTATCAAGAGTTTTAGAGTGACGGATAGCATAACCCTCACTATGACCTCTTGCTCGTTTTATCTCTTTTCTATCGCTGTGGTTTTCCATCTCACGTGCATCAAAATCACTCTCAGCTATAACGATACCATTGTCATCAATGATAGTAAGTCTATCGCCAGTTTTTTCTTTTATCAAAAGGGCAAAAGCATCTAAATCTTCTACTTTGGGTAGTTGTGTTTTGATGAGTTCTATTTTTGTTTTTATCGTTTTTACATGTTGTTTTTCATTGATATTTTCAATCGCAAAGTAACTTACAAAACCACTCAGGATAATCGTTACTACAAAGATAAGCAAAAAGTTGAGCGTAAAGTGTTGATGTAGTTTCATGTTTGCTCTTAGTTTAAAGTATATCCAACGCCCCAGATAGACTTTATGTACTCTTTGGTACCATCAGGGTCTATCTTCTTTTTGAGCCTATTGATGGCAACATTGACTGTTTTATCTTGGAAAAATGTCTCATCTTTCCAGACTTGAGATAAGAGTAGTTCTCTATTTAAAACGGTGTTTTTGTTTTCTATCAAGGTTTTTAAAAGCTCGAACTCTAGCTTAGTTAAGTCTATCTCTTTTTTTGCAACATACGTTTTACGAGATTTCATATCAAGATAGATATCCCTGTACTCAATCTTATCCATGATAGCAGGGCTTATACGGCTTAATATAGCTTTGATACGTAAGATAAGCTCTTTCATATTGAAAGGTTTTGTTAAGTAGTCATCACCACCCCGCTCAAAACCCTCTTCTATATCGCTATCTCTATCTTTTGCAGTTACGAAGATAGTAGGGATGTTTATTCCCTCTTTTCTCAAACTTTGCACAAACTCACTTCCCTCAACATTTGGAAGATTTCTATCTACTATCATCAAGTCAACTCTCTCTTCAAGCAAAAGCTGTTTGACATTTTTAGTGGATAAAAAACCGACTGTTTCAAAGCCAGCTTTTTGTAAGTTGTACTCTAAGAGTTCTAGTAAATCTTCCTCATCTTCTATGATGAGTATGTTTGCATTCATAAAAGTCAGCCTCTAACCAAACTGTCTCAGCTCTCCACCAGCTCTAGCAAAAAGCATCAGTTTTGTGATGTTTACAGCGCGGTCAGCCATGCGCTCTAATTTTCTCATTGTACTTAAAACTTCTATAGACTCTGCTGATTTTTCAACATTTTTACATAAATCAGACATGATGTTTTTTTCGAGTATGGAGTATAAATCATCTGTTTTACTCTCTTCAACTGCTGTTTTTCTAAAAAGCTCATTTGCCTCATCTCTTGAAGTTACACTCAGTGATTCTATCGAAAAAGTAATCGCTTTAAATGAACTGCGTGCAAGATGGTTTGAGTACTCTTGGAGAGCGCTAAAATCGACTTCATTGTTGATGTGAGATTTCATTCTTTTAGAAAAACTTTTGAGGTTGTCGTTGATGCGCACTAACTCACTTGTGATTTTTAAAAAAGCAACTAACTCTCTTAACTCAACAGCTTCTGGCTCAAACAGTGCCAAAATCTTTACGATGGCTTGGTCTATATTGTTTGCATCTTGTTCTACTGAGGCGAGTATGTTTCTTGAGATGTCACATTTTTCTGTATCGAGCGTATGTAAGCCACTTTCACAGTTGTCTATGGCTTGTATGATTTTTGAGCCTAACTCATCTAGGGAGTTTTTGAGTTTCTCAAGTTGTTCTTCGTATCTGTCTAGCATGGTTATCCTTAGCATATTTTATTATGGATAGTTTATAACATTATGATTACTAATTGGTAACAAATATTTAAAACATTGTTACGTTAATTTTACAATAATTTATTACTATTACTTTGTAAAAAATTTTTAAGTTAAAGGATTTAACATGACGGTTCGTAAAGTTTTAGGGGTTTTGGTCGCTGTATGTGTATTTGCCATAGCTTCTTTTGCATTGGACTTACCAGCAAATAAGTTGGTTGATGCTCAGTGGCTGAAAGATAACATGGCAGATAAAAGCTTGGTAATTATAGATGTGCGTTATGACAAAGAAAAAAAGGATATCTATGGAGTTTCTCATATTCCAGGGGCAATACGTTGGGAAGAATCTGATTTTAGAGAACTAAGATTTACAGATGTCCCAGGTTATATAGCAGCACCATTAACTATCACAAGATTGATGCAAAAAAGTGGTATCACAAAAGATAGTAAAGTTGTATTTTACTCAGATGGAAAAGAACCAGGTAGTTACACTATCGCAGGACTTAGTGTCTATATCATGGAGTATTATGGATTTAAAAATACTGCTGTGCTTAATGGTGGTTTAGCAGCATGGGAAAAAGCAGGCTTTCTTGTTAACAATGAAAAAGTAAAAGTTCAAAGAAGCAGTTGGAAAATCACTGAGATGAATACAGATATGGTTGCATCTATATATGATGTTGATGCGGCTGTCGAATTAAATAAATCACAGATAGTAGATACACGTCCAGATTTTCAAGTCAATGGTACAAAAAATCATCCAAAAGTCTTAAAAGGTGGTCATTTGCCAGGTGCAAAACATATCTTTGTTGGTAATTTTACTAAAGCAGTAGATGGTGTTGTATATCTAGATGCAGCAAATGCAAAAGCGCAATTTGCAAAAGCAAATGTTGATATCACAAAACCTGTTATTTGGTATTGTAATACAAGTTGGTATGCATCAGGTGCATGGTTTGCAGCTAAATATTTAGGCGGCCTTGAGGGAGCAAAAGTTTATGATGGTTCTATGGTGGAGTACTCAAGAACACCAAAAAGACAATTTGTAAAGAGTGATATAAAGTAATTTATAACATACATATGAAGATTTGTGCTTAGGTACAAATCTTCTCTTTGAAAATAAAATAGAAAATTTTCTAAAGTATTAATTCAATTTATCCATAAAATGCAAAATTACTATTTTAGAAAATTTGTTAAACATTAGAGGAGCTAAGGATGCAAAGATGTGCAGTTTTAGACAAAATTAGAAACAACAATTATCTGTTGATCTCTTTTTTTGTTTTTGCTATTGGTTTATATGGGATTATTCAAGTATTTTTTCATGGGCAGGAGCATAGTTATGGTGTTTCAAGAGAAGTGCCTTTTGGATTGTTGTTGGTAGGATATGCATTTTTTGTAGGAATTAGCGTAGGCTTATCTGTTATAGCTACACTTTCTCATGTATTTAAGTTCGAAGCATATCATGTTAGAAGTAGGCATATCGCCTTGTTGTCTTTTGCTTCATTGATTGGTGCTTTTTTCTTAATATTTTGGGAACTTGGAGGACCATTTGATTTACAAATTTTAAGGTTTGTGAAGTACTACCTAAATTTTGAAATTACATCACCTATCTGGTGGATGTCAACATTTTATCTATTTGAAACACCACTTTTAGCTTTAGAAGTATATCTTTTGATAAGAGGGGATAAAAAATCAACTTTTTATGCAGGAATAGTAGGTTTTGTATTGGGAATTGTTGCGTATAGTACTCTATCTATGGTTTTTGCAGTAAATGCTGCAAAGCCTATCTGGCATAGCTCACAATTTACTATTTCATTTTTAGTAGGAGCACTTATCTGTGGTGGTGGTGTTGCTATTTTGTTGATGTTCTTAAGAAAGGACAATGAAAGAAATCGAGAAGAGAGTATATATGCTATCAGCAAAATGTTATTTTTCCTACTTATAGTGAGTGCTTTTATCCATACATGGACAGAAATCATCTCTTCTTATGGTGATGGATTACTTGCTCAAAGTTTGATTGCTGTTATGAAAAGCCCACTAGCATTTAATCACTACTTTTTCGAGCTTTTCATAGGTATAGTAGTTCCCTTTGTGCTACTTTTAATAGGAAAGTTTAGATCACTCTCTTATGCAGCAATGGCTTCATTGTTTGCGATTATTGGTGTTTTCTTCTCTCGTTATGACACGATTATAGGGGGACAGCTTATAAAAGTAGAATCTACTTTTTTGCCAAAACTGGAGTTGAGTTTATATCAGCCAACACTTGCGGAAATTACTATACTAATTAGTGGTGCTGGGCTTGCCATGATTATTTATGAGTTGGGTCATAAATATTTGCCTATGCACGAGGAGAAATAAATGAGAAATATACAATTAACAAGAAGAGGGTTTTTAAAAATAGCTGGAGCGACTGGCATAGCAGGTACCACAGGAGTATTAGGGCTACCATCTCCTTTAAAAGCATCAAAGACTGCTGAAGAAAAGAGTAGAAGTGCAAGGTTTTTAAACTACCAAAGAGGTGAATATACACCTAGCTATTGTGAAATGTGTTTTTGGAAATGTGGAGTAGATGTCTATACTGTTGATGGGAAGATAAAAAAGCTTGAAGGAAATAAAGCTAATCCAAACAATTATGGACACCTTTGTGCCAAAGGAAATGCAGGGCTTTACTCAACTTATGATGAAGATCGTATCAAATCTCCTATGATTAGAGTAGGAGAGAGAGGTGAAGGCAAATGGAAAAAAGTAACTTGGGATGAGGCATTTACTCATATCTATGAGAAATTAAATCCATTGTTTGAACAGTATGGCGAGAGTACATTGGCAACTTTTATGCACGGTACAGGGGAGAAGTATGCTCATACCCTCTCTTATGCGCTTGGAACACCAAATGTTGTAGTTCCTTCATATTCGCAGTGTGTAGGTTCTCGTGAAATCGCTTGGTCAAAAACTTTTGGATTTGGTGTGAGTGGGCATGAGATATATGACATGGCAAATACTAAATATATGTTAGTATTTGGAAGAAATTTAGCAGGTGCGGTTCATGTTGGAGAAGCTGAGAGATTTGTTGAAGGTATTGCAAAAGGAGCCAAGCTTACATATATTGATCCAAGGTGTAGTGAAAGTGCTGTAAAAGCACACAGGTGGTTACAAATAAAACCAGGCACGGATATGGCTCTCGCTCTTGCTATGATACACGTAATCATGAGAGATAATTTAGCAGATATGAATTTTGTAAGACGATACTGCTATGGTTACAATGAACTTCGCGAACACGTGAAGCAGTATACACCACAGTGGGCGGAAGAGAAAACAGGGATAAGCGCAAAAGAGATAGAAGAGATAACTTGGGAATTTGCAAAAGAAGCACCTCATGTTTTAGCTATACCTCCTCGAAGAATATCAAGATATGGAAACGATGTACAAACTGTAAGAGCCATAGCAATACTCAATGCACTGATGGGAAATGTTGGTGTACCAGGAGGTCAATTTATACGTACAAAAGTACCTGTAAAACTGCCACATGAGAAACATCCTCCTCATCCTCATGATGAAAGAGCTGATGGGGCTGGAACAAAATTTCCATTTGCTCCATTAAATCTTGGAATTGCAGATGCTCTTTATACAGCTACATATACACAAGAGCCATATCCTATAAAGGCATGGTTGTTATATGCAACAAATCCACTAGGACATGGGGCTACCGATAATGGAATGCTATTTGAAGCGATGAAAAATGTTGATTTTATCATAGCTATTGATACGCAGTTTAGTGATAGTGCCTATTATGCTGATATCGTTTTACCTGAATCAACATATCTTGAACGTGATGATGCTCCTTTGGTTCAAACAGATGCCATTCCTTTTATAGCACTGAGAAAAGCAGCTATTGCTCCAATCTATGATACAAAGCATGTTTTTGATATCTGTAAAGGGATTGCTGAAAAGTTTAGTGTAGAAGAGTACTTTGACAAGTCTCCTACACAGTATATGGAAGAGTTGATAGAAGGCTTAAGTACAGAAGAAGCAACAGAGTTAAAAGAGAAGGGCACTTTGGTATTTCATGATGTGCAGATGTATCCTCGTGCTGCTGGAGAAAAACTACATTTTGCAACAAAAACACAAAAAATACAGCTTTATGTTCCTGATTTTGAGGAGTTATATAAAACACATGGCGATGATTTTGCACCAATGCCTACTTATAAAGATCCAAAAATGCCAAAAGAGGGTGAGTTGAGATTGTTGATGGGTAGAGCACCTAATCATTCCCATGGAAGAACCCAAAATAATTGGATTTTGATGGAAGTTCATGGAGACAATCCTATTTGGATAAATCCAAAAGATGCAGCAAAGTTTGGTTTGAAAGATGGAGATAAGGTTACCCTAACAAATGTAACGACAAAATTTGAATCAAAAGCACAAAGCATAAAGATAACAGATAGAATTAAAGAAGATTCTATCTTTATACATCATGGATTTGGGCATATAACAAAAGCATGGTCCAAAGGTTATGATGTTGGTATAAGTGACACAAATTTTTGTAGCCATGATATAGACCCTATCAGTGGAGCATGTGGATTTAACAATGGTTTTGTAACCATAAAAAAAGTGTAAGAGGGTTTTGCTATGAGTATTATAAATAAAACAAAAAAAGATCAAAATCTTGCAATGGTAATTGTTGGAGACAGATGTATAGGTTGTGATGCATGTTATGTTGCATGTAAAACAGAGTGGCAGCTTACTCCAATGAGAGAGGCTTACAGAACAAGAGTATTTGAGGTAGAAGATACAGATAGATTTGGTAAAGCAAAGGTTCATTTTTTACCAGTACTTTGTAACCACTGTGACAATGCTCCTTGTGTTGATGTCTGTCCAACAGGTTCTAGTTTTAAAAGAGAAGAAGATGGGATTGTTTTAGTTGACCCTGATATGTGTATAGGCTGTAAAGCATGTATGGTAACATGCCCTTATAATGCACGTTATTATGATGAGGAGGCAAAAAGTGTTGATAAATGTACTTTTTGTTTTCCAAGAATTGCCACAGGGCTAGAACCAGCTTGTGTTTCTACTTGCGTGGGTGAGTCTAGAAACTTTGGTGATTTAAATGATCCACAGAGCAAAGTCTCTAAGTTACTAAAAAATGCAACATCAATCACAAGGCTTAAAGAAGCTGATGGTGCAAAGCCAAATGTTTACTATATAACGATTAATTACTAAGGAGAGTATGAGATGAAAAAGAGTTTATTATTTGTATTGGGTTGCATTGTTGCAATTAGTATTGGATATGCAAGTTTAAATGCTTCTAGTGGGCAAGAGTATAAGATGGACCAAGCACTTTGTGCGAAGTTTATGAAGCTTTCAAGAGAGTCAGTGGATGCTGATAATTTGCCTCTAGCAAGAGCCTATGCGCAAAAAGCTATACAAGCAAATAGCTGGGATAAACTTGCTTGGGCAAACTATAATGATATAATTCAAAGAATGGCAGATAATGGAGATATTCCTGAGTTTGGAGCAGTTGTTGAAGCTTCTCAAGCAGCACAAGGACCAACAGCAGGAGCAGGAGCGGCTCAGCTTGAGGGATGTTAATGAGAGTAGAAGAATCCTTTTAAGAAATGTCGTAAAGTTTCTACCCCTAGTTGGGGTAGGAGCTTTTGTATATCCTGTTATAAGATATACAGCATTTGAAGATATTGAAAAAGTATCTTTAACTCTCTCTTTAGAGCAGATAGATACAAAGATAGTAAAAATTGGAAAAGTCTTTATATATAAAAGACAAGAGGATATCAAGGTATATGATGCTCATTGTACCCATATGGGGTGTATTCTTAACTTTGATAGTACTAAAGAAAAATTTATCTGCCCTTGTCACAGTAGTGAGTTTTCTCTGGATGGCAAAAGATTAAAGGGTCCTGCTATAAGAGATTTGGATATAATAAAATCCAAAATAGTCAATAATGTCTTATATATAGGGTAAAAAGTGCCTTTTATTATCTCGTGGATTTGTGTAGCATTGTTTAATGTAAGTGTTATAAGTGGACTGATCGTGGTATTTCATTATAAGCCCTCACTTGCTTATGAAAGTGTTCAAAAACTTACTTTTCTTATCCCTTATGGGGATATTTTTAGAGAGTTACATTACTTTAGTTCCGAAGCTTTTTTACTATTTACATGCTTACATGTAATTCTCGAATTATCTAAAAATAAACTCACTCTAAGCAGTTCCTCATGGAATTATTCTGTCGTTGCTTTGGTCGTTTTGTTTCTGCTCATGTTTACAGGATATGTACTTAAAGCAGACTTGAGTGGCGTTTCTGCTGGAGAAGTGGCACTTTCGATGATAAAACAGACACCTTTTTTAAAATACTTTTTACCACTACTACAAGATAACTCTTTATTTATATGGAAATTTTATCTATGGCATATACTTTTTTTACCAATCCTTTTAGTATATGCGCTACTCTTACATGTAAAAACTTTTAGGACAAAGTATTTTATAGTTGGGCTTGGAATTAGTATCATTTGTATGATGATTTTTACTATGCCAGCAGATATCGTTTTTGATACTAGCACAATAGTACATGTGAAAGGTCCTTGGTTTTTTAGAGGAGCAGAAAATTTACTGATGTTAGGAGTACAGCCACTGTTTGTTACTCTTGTTTTGGCATTGCCTTTTCTGTTTTTAATACTCTACTTTTATAAAGAGAAGTACAAAAAAGTATTGAGATACTTGTTATTGATTTGGTGTGGTGTATATGCGTTACTCTCTTTTATATAAAATACTCATTGTTATATCCTCGATTATAACGCTGCTATTTTTATATACAAAAATACAAAAACCTTTGCCTGTTGTGGCTTCTCCTGATCAGTGTATGAGTTGCCATAGTGATTATGGTAGTCTTGATAAAGCACATCCCATAGAAGTTTTTGGCTGTGCAAGTTGCCATGGAGGCAATAAGTTTGCGATAAAAAAAGAAGATGCGCATTTGCATATCATAAAAAATCCATCTCGTTTGGAGTATGTGGATAGAGCATGTGGGAGTTGTCATGCTGATGTGATTTCTCGTGTTAAACTGAGTATGATGGAAACGCAAAAGGGCATCAAAGATATTTTAGTAGAGCAGTGGGTAGAAAAATCAACTGGTTTAGAGGATAAAGTTTTTGCTCATGATTTAGCGCAGAGTCATTTTTCTAAAGCTTGTGCTTCCTGTCATATCAATCAAAAAGAGGAAAATTTTCACGATCAAACCCTTGCAAAAGGTGGTGGGTGTGCTGATTGTCACAGGGTTGAAAATCCAACCAAAGAGAAACATACCGAGTTTACAACAAAGATAGAGTCAAAGACCTGTCTCAAATGTCACAATAGATCAAATCGCATAGGTATATCGTACTTTGGGCAGTTTGAAAGTGAAGGCTATGGAACTCCATATAAAGATGGAAATTTTTCTAATAAACTAGATACTCATAGGTTTTTCTATAAACTTCCAGCTGATGTACATCATGAAAAAGCAGGGTTAGATTGTATAGATTGTCATACTGAGATTGGGGTTATGGGTGATGGCAAAGAACACGCTCATATGGAAGATGCAGTAGATATATCTTGTAAGGATTGCCATAAGGCAAATTTTAAGGAAGTGTTGCCAAATTCATTGGCACAAACTCTTATAGATTTAAATGAAAATATGCCAACACCTGAAAAAATAGCTTATACAAATAAAAAAAATGCCCCCATATATAATCTCCAAAAGAGTGATACAAACAGTACTTTTTACCGTAAGCGAGATGGAAAAGCTTTTGAGCTTAGTGATATGAGTGATGCACCATACCACGCTTTGGATATCCATAAAAGGTTAGATTGTTCGGCTTGTCATACGCAGTGGATGGCAAGTTGCTATGGCTGTCATGAAGTCTATTTTGATGATGGAAAGCAATATGATTGGGTCAAAGAGGAGATAACAAAAGGTGAGTGGGTGGAGTTAAGAAGTTTTTTACGCTTTGAATCGCCATCGCTTGGTATCGGATATAACGAAAAGATAATGCCTTTTGCACCAGGTTGTCAAGTCATAGGAACCGTTTTTAAAGACAAAAAAATAGAGCAGTTTCATGCTATGGCGATGGCTGGTTGGGACCCTCACACCACAGGAAAATCCCGTACTTGTGTGGATTGTCATACAGACCCAGCCTCGCTTGGATTGGGTCGTGGTAGTCTTGAAATTAAAAAAGATGAAATACTTTTTTATCCTATCTATGACTCCATCAAAAGTGGTTTAGATATAAAATATCCTATAGACTCTTTTGTCTCACTTGAGGGAAAACAGTTTCAAACAACTTCACGAGAGAAGGCTAGAGGATTTAACCAAAAAGAGTTGAAAAATGTTATAAATGCCTATAAGTGTATCTTGTGTCACAGAAGTTATGAAGATAAAATTTATCAAGATTTTAACACTTCAAAACTACTTTTCACCCAAGGAAAAACATCATGTTCAAAATAGCTATTTTTATATGTTCTTTGGTGTTTTCTGTTGCATTTGCAGAAGATTGTATCTCGTGCCACAATATAGAAAAATTTGATAAAAAAAACCATGATTTTTCTTGTATGGGGTGTCATATAAAGCCTGAAAAAAGAGAAAACTATGACCATAAAACAGATATAGTAGCACATCCTGATAGTTTAGAATATGTAGAAGTCTTTTGTGCAAAATGCCATGAACAAGATATTAAAAGTGTAAAAAGTTCTTTACATGTAAGTTTAAAAAATGAGATAAACAAGACTCGAACACTATGGGGGATACAAGAGAGCAATGTAACTTTACAGTCGCTTCCTTATCCAAATGATGAGGTACATAAGCCACAAGATTTGGTAGATGATATGTTAAGAAGAAAATGTTTAAAATGCCATATAGGAAACCAAGGTAGTGGAGAACTTGGGATGTATAGAGGCAAAGGGTGTATGTCTTGTCATATGGAGTATAGTGAAGATGGAAAGTATGCGGGAAGTGATTTAACCATAAAACAAAAAGGTCCTTATGCAAAAATCCACACCATGAGTCAAGATACACCTATGAGTGCTTGTTTGAGCTGTCATAACAAAATCTTTGTAGGAACAGACTACCTTGGGCTTTTCCCTGTGGATCACGATAAAAGTTATAGAGCCCCTATAACCAAAGAGGGAAAATACCCAAAAAAGATGTATGGAACAAATTATCACCATTTAAAAGAAGATATACATTTTCAAAAAGGTCTTACATGTAAAGATTGCCATAAAAAAGAGGAAGTTATGGGGATACATAATAGAGCACAAAATCCTCAAAAAGTTACATGTAAAGATTGTCACCAAAGTTTAAGCCCCAATGAAGCACATACAAATCATACAAATGTTTCGTGTTCTGCTTGTCACGCTTCATGGCAAATGAGCAATTATGAACTCTCTGTATTTAGAGATGACATGGCTGATTATGATAAGTGGAAAAATTTAATGGCTCAAGAGGATACCTATTTAGAAAATTTTTTAAATAAAGCGATAAAATCTCAAACTAAACCAAAACCTTTTATGCCAGATTGGGTAGATGAAAAGATGGAAAGGGGACTTTGGTATAGCGGATGGAGATTTAGGCGATGGGAACATGCGCTTTTAGGAAATGATAAAGATGGTGTTGTGAAAATTTTGAGACCAATGTTCCAGTATAGAATTTCTTATAGAGATGCAAAAGGGAATATGCTTTTAAATGATGTAAGTGAGATAGAGGGAGAAAAGATAGAAGCTTTTAGTCCATATACTCCTCATACGATTACAAAAAATGCAAAGTCTTGTGAGAACTGCCATGAAAATCCACTGTTACTTAACCCTGTAAAAAACACAGATACAGTACTTGACTTGTTGCAAGGAAAGGTGAAAGAGGGTACACCGCTTTCTATGGAGCAGATAAAAAGACTTCAATCAGATAAGTATAAAAAGATTAGAGCGGATATGCTTTTTTAAACTTTTATCTCTTTGATAAAACCAAATAATACAGTTGGATTGTTGTATGCATCAAATTGGAAAATTTCACCACGAGATTCTATCTTTTTTAACTTTCCATCTCTTGCATGTATCCTAAACTCTGCACTACAAGATTTATCTATGTTGGCAAAATAACTCTCTAACTCTTCTAAAACCATATGCAAATCATCTTTGTGAATAAAGTTTTTTTGGAACTCTTTAGCAGAAATTTTTATCTCTTCATCATTGAGCCCTAGTATGCTTGCGTAAACTGAATTTCCTGTTATTATTCCAGTTCTCAAGTCCCAAGTCCACGCTCCTATATTTGCTTTTTTTAAACTATTACTGAGCCAAAGAACATTCTTGTTAAGTTGTTTTTCTATGATAACTCTTTTTCTAATCTCTTTTTTTAACTTAATCATCCAAAGTATAAAGATTAAGATGATAACAAGAGAAAATATTGCTATCTCAGAAACAAGAGTATAATCAGGAACTTGTTTATAGCTAGTTGGAAACCACTTATAGTAAATATCATCTTTAGTTTTTTGAGGTATGGCATTGAGTCCTTTTTGCAAGATATTTTTTAAGAGGGTATTCTCTTTTTTTACCCCCATTGCAAACTCATACTTGTACTTTGTTATTCCTGATATAGATAGATTTTGAAATCCTTTTTCTTTTAAGAGATATGCTACTCTTGAGAGATTTCCAACGTGTGCAAAAGTCTTTCCAGAAGCCACAAGCTCGAGTGCTTGTGTTATATTTTCTGTTTTTACCAGATGGATATCTTTATAGTGATTTTCTATAATTTCATGTGGAGTATAACCCTCTATAACAGCAACAGTTTTTCCACTCAAATCTTTGATACCATTTATAAAACCGGTTGTTTTATTTGTCACGATGACCATTGGGAAAGAGAGATAGCTTTTAGTGAAAGTCAGATACTCTTCTCTTTGTTGCGTAGGTACTATACAAGATAAGATATCTATATGGTTCTCTTTTGTCATCTGGATGATTTCACTCCAAGTTTTTGTTTTGATGATATTAAACTTTACATGTAAAATTTTTTCCAGTTCCTGAATATAGTCTGCTGATATACCCTTAAACTCATCATTTTCATCCGTAAATTCAAATGGAGCAAAGTTTTTATCTATACCTACGGTGATAGTGGGGTTTTTATCTAGCCATTGTCTCTCTTCTTCGTTTAACTGTATATTTGTATTTGCTAGTGCATATGTAGTAAAAAAAATATAAAATATAAAATTAATTAGCTTATTCATTATCAAACCCTTTGTAAATTCTTTTGAGGGATTTTATATAAAAATGTCGTATATCCATCTTCGCTTGAGCTAACTTCTATATGTATATCATAGATACGGCATATATGCTCAACTATGCTAAGTCCCAAACCAAAACCACCTCGTATATCATCATCCCCTCTATAATATCTTTGAAATATTTTATTGATATCTTGTATGGTATCACCATAATTTGAAAATTTTAAATATAAAAATGTACTCTCTTGGTAAAGATGTATGCTTATTTGTGTACTCTCTTTTGAGTATTTTATAGCATTGGAGAGATTGTTGTCGATGAGCCTTTGGAGTTCAATACGACTCATATAAATTGTAATTTCATCTTCTATTGCATCTTCTATTGCATCTTCTATTGTCACATCTTTTATCTCTGCTAATACTTTAAAAAAATCTATCCTATTTTTTATAAAATCTGTTAGGTTGATGGACTCTTTTTTGTATTTTATTTTTTTATTTTTTATACAGTATTCAAGACTTTCATAAACTGAAGTGAGATTTCTCAAACCTCCTTGTGCTCTTTTTAGGGGCATGGATGCTTTATTGTTGTTTTCTAAAAAATCCAGATTGATTTGAACTACACCAAGAGGTGTTCTAATCTCATGAATAGCATCTTTAAAAAAAGCGTCTAATTGTGTTGTAATGTGTGTATGAATATTTTTAATGTGAAAGTATAAAAAGAAGGCACATCCAATCAAAAAGAGAAGACTTGAAGTTATGATAACTATGATTTTTGTTTTAACGCTTGAATAATCAAGTTTTTTTTCAAACACAACCTTGACATTTCCAACATCATTGAAGTGTTTAATCGCATTGTAAAATACACTATCACCTTTTAAGTAGGTCACTTTGGAGAGATTGTATGTAGGAGTTTTATCAAATGATGAATAGATAAGTTTGTTTGCAGAATCAATAATAGCTATTTTATATTCAAATGACTCCTGTGTGCCAAATAAAAGTTGCTTTAACTCATCTATATTTTTAGCTTTTTCAGTGAGTTTGTTGGCGTAGCATGCGATTAGGTGTTCCTCTTTTGCATTGATTGTTTGTATAGATTCTTGAATATAAAAATGTGAAATTATCGAGAGCATAAGCACTATCGCCAAAGAAAACAAAAAAGAAAACCATCCGATAGAAAAGTCAAATTTTTTCAATTTTATAGCCCAATCCACGAGAGTTTTGTATGAGCGTTTTACTGCTTTTATCACGAATTCTTTTTATATGCATTCTCAAATCAGCGTCAGAGATAAATTCGCTATCCCAGATAGAAGAAATCATATCGGCTAAAGTAGTATAGGAGCCTATGCGTTTGATAAGAAAAATAAAAATCTTTTGTTCAATGGAGGTTAGTTTTATATTGTTCTCATTGTGAAAAAGTTCGTATTTATCCAAATCAAATATAAAGTTTTCAGGGAGTCTGATTTTACTTTTACTCGTTTTAAAATGAAAACTGTTTATAGTTTGATTTACCCTATATTTTAATTCTTTTAAGACAAAAGGCTTTCTTATGTAGTCGTTACAGCCAATCTCATAGCCAGTACTTAAGTCATCTACTTCAAAGTTGAGCGAGTTTAGATACTCTTTGATACTGTTTCTATAGCTATAGTCATCTTCTAATAGTAATATTTTCATGCTAGCATTTTAACGAGTTCTTACTAAAAAAATATCTAATATAAGCAAAGTTGATAATTGTTACGTAAATATTACATAAATTCAGTAAAGTTTTTTTTCAAAAAGAGGAGGTAGAGTGAAAAAACTTATTGTTTTATTATTTACTGTGTTTAGCTTAAATTTATGTGCAAACAGTATAGATGACAAGGTATCTCTTGAGGGAGTTAAAGAATCAAAAATAATTTTTGATGTCAATATAGAAAGTATGCAAAAAATGCCTTTATATCTAGGTGTTATTTTAAAAACTTACGAGGGGTTAAAAGAACAAAACATAAAGCCAAATATCATCTTGGCTTTTAGAGGAGCAGCGGTTCAGTTTTTAATTGCTGATGGCAATGAAGACAAAACCATCGCCTTGATTAAAGAACTTATCTCCAAAAAAGAGATTCAAGTTGAAGGCTGTAATATAGCAGCAGGTATATTTGGAGTTGATCCAAAAGATTATTTCGATGGTGTAAGAGCTGTTGGTAATACATTCATATCCTTAGGTGCATACCAGTCAAAAGGTTATTCGATTATTCCTCTTTATTAAAACAAGAGAGTACAAATATCTTTTACACTCTCTTGTTAGTTATCATTTTGTAATTATTAGTTTTTATAATGGATACATATACATTATAAGGACGCATCATGGTCAATGTTGAACAGACAATTTTAAACAAATACCCAAATATCCAAAGATATCCAAAACTCCTTACAAATCCTTTTACATATGCGGCTAAAAAGATACTGCACCAAGATGAAATCAACAATTTTCTTAGCACCTATCACACACTTGATGGTTTTGAATTTATCGAAGCAGTTTTAGAGTACTTCAATTTTAGCTACTCCATATCCAACAAAGCAAAACTCAATATCCCTCCAACAGGGCGTGTTGTCATAGTGGCAAATCATCCCCTTGGTGCTCTTGATGCGCTAAGTCTTATTTCGTTGATAAAAGAGATAAGAAGAGATATAAAAGTCATCGCCAATGATGTTTTGATGCAAATTCCTCAGATAAGAAACCTTTTGATTCCAGTGGATAACATAAAAGGAAGTTCAAGAAAAGAGCAGATTAAAGAGGTGTATAACTCTTTAGAAAATGATGAAGCCATTATCATCTTTCCTTCAGGAGAAGTATCACGTGCAAACTTTTTAGGGATTCGTGATAGCGAGTGGAAAAGAGGCTTTTTAAAGTTTGCCAAAAAGACAAATTCCCCTATCTTGCCAGTTTTTATTGATGCAAAAAACTCAAATCTTTTTTATGCCATGTCAGCATGCAACAAAAAACTCTCTACGCTTTTTCTTGTACGAGAGATGTTTTTGCAAAAATCAAAAGGAGTAGGGTTTAAAGTAGGAGAACTTATCCCTTTTAAAAACATAGCAAACACAGGTTTTAGTGATAGTGTTTTGGTAAATCTTTTAAAAAAGCACCTCTATAAAATCAGTAAAAATAAAAAAGGACTTTTCCCCACACAAACTTCCATCGCCCATCCTGAAAGCAGACAAGAGATAAAAAAAGAGTTGAAAGACTCAACGCTACTTGGAGAAACACTTGATGGCAAAAAGATATATCTTTATGAGTATAAAAAAGGCTCAAGTCTGATGAAAGAGATAGGGCGTTTGCGAGAGGTAACATTTCGCAGAGTAGAAGAGGGAACAGGAACAAAACGTGATACAGACAGCTATGATAGCTACTACAAGCATATAGTGTTATGGGATGAAGATGCACTCGAAGTTGTAGGAAGTTATAGGATAGGGGAGTCAAGTTTTATCAATGAGTATTTTGAGCATAAGGGTTTTTACACCAATACTCTTTTTGAGTTTGAAGCCTCTATGCAAGAGTATTTGACAAACTCTATCGAACTAGGTCGTAGCTTTGTACAGCCTCAGTACTGGGGCTCACGTGCGCTTGATTATCTTTGGCAAGGCATTGGGGCATATTTGGCAAAAAATCCACATGTAAGGTATATGTTTGGTCCAGTTACACTGAGTGATATGTACCCAAAAATCGCCAAAAACCTTATCCTATCCTTTTTTCAACTCTATTTCCCTCCAACGGAAAAGCTTGTTAGTGCAAGAGATGGTTTTTTTATGAGTCGTGCTGAAAAAGAGGAGGCACTAGGACTTTTTTGCGGGAGTGATTATAAAAAAGACTTTCGTATCTTAAAAGAACAGCTTTCTCATATAGGCTTAAGTGTCCCAACGCTCTATAAACAGTATGCAGAACTTTGTGAAGAGGGTGGCATCGCTTTTATAGATTTCAATGTTGATAAAGACTTTGCAAATTGTGTAGATAGCTTTATCTTTGTGGATATCACTAAAATCAAAGAGGCAAAGAGAGAAAGATATATCAAGTAAGCCTTACCCCATGTTTAAATAATAATTTGGTACTATTTAAAAATTATTTATCTAAACAAAGGATAGAACATGAAAGAAGAGATAGAATCAGTTAGCCGTTTCTATACTATCGTGGTAGATTTTTTGACAAACTACTCTTTTCAAATTCTTGGCGCAATTATCATCTTTACGATAGGTCTTTATGTAGCCAAATATGTTGAAAAGTATGCGTTAAAACTACTTTTAAAAACAACATTAGATGAGACTATCGGTGGATTTATAGCAAAGTTTTTAAGAGTAGTTGTTATCGTTATGATGGCTGTTTTGGCACTTGGAAAACTAGGTATCTCGATAGCCCCTTTCATAGCAGCACTAGGTGCTATCTCTTTAACTGCTGGCTTGGCTTTGCAAGGGAGTGTTTCCAACTTTGCAGCTGGACTTGTACTCATCGCAACCAAACCTTTTAAGATAGGCGATACGATAACAGTACACAGTATCTATGGAGAGGTCAGTGCTATAAAACTTGCTTATACGGTTATGATAAATGAAGATAAAGAGCAGATAACAATCCCAAATAAGTATATGATAGGAGATGTTTTAGTCAACTCTTTTGAAAAGCGTTTAGTAGAGGGAAGTGTAGGGATAGCGTATGATAGCGATGCTCAAAAAGCGATACAAATCATCAAAGATGCTCTTCACGCTTGTGTTGGAGTGTCTAGCGAAAACGAAGCGATAGTCGGGATAGAGGCTTTTGGAGATAGTTCTATCAACATAGGATATAGATACTGGGTTCCAACTAATAGTTATTTTAAAACACAATATGCAGCAAACTTACAAGTTTTAGAAGCACTCAATGAAGCAAAGATAGCTATACCCTTTCCTCAAAGAGAAGTTAAAATCGTATCTGAGAGTTAGGGTAAAGAAGATAGTCTTACATGTAAGATTATCTTCGCTTTCTTCCTCTGTTTTCTTGATGCACAGAGTGTATCCAAAGCCAGTTTACAACATAGTACACAAGTGGTGAAATCGTGACACAGTAAAAGAGTGTTCCCGTATAAAGCGGGATAAAGATAGCATTTAGATTGTTTTGAAACCACTCGATAGTCATCTCGACATTTAAAGTATCAAGTCCTAGCAAGAAAACACCAGTCTCATACTCGATATAGTACATAAAAGGCATGGTCAGAGGATTGCTTAGCCAAACCATAGAGATAGCGATAGGAACGTTGAACTTTATAAAAGGGGTAAGTGCTAGTACTGCTAGCATCTGAAAGGGCATAGGAATAAGCCCAAAAAAAACTCCTATGGCAAGACCTCTTGTGATGGAGCGTCTATTGACGCAGAGATACTCTCTTGGTATTTTGTATTTTTCTATAAAAGCAGCTAGTTTGCTTTGCTGATGTGGATGTTTCTTCTTTTTAAAAACTCTTCTGACCATAACCCAAACTTTTTTTGCTTATTTTAGCATAGAAGTATGACAAAACAACTACACATTGACTAAACAAAAGATAAATTTTCACTACACGTAAAATCGTTACACTTTCATTATAAAAATTGATAATAGGAGAGAAAGATGAAAAGCTCAAGTAAACTCAAACTAGCAGGTGTTCTTTTAGGAACAACACTCATAAGTGCCACAGCAGCCCTAGCTGCAAGTGGTGATGGCAAATGTGGTGCTGGAACTTGTGGAAGCGAGGATAAGGCTGGAAAGGTTGTTGTAAAAGATGCAGATGCAAAATGTGGTACAAGCAAGTGTGGCGGTGAGAAAAAAGAAGAGAAAAAAGTGGTCACAAAAGATAAAGATGCAAAGTGTGGCACAGGAAAATGTGGTTGATTTAAAAAGGGGTAGCGGTGAAAAATATAAGTGGTTTTGGACTTGGTCTTAGAAGAGATTTTTTGCAAGAGATACGAAGTGATGGATTTTTACCTGATTTTTGGGAAGTGACTCCTGAAAATTGGCTGCATATGCCTTATCATCACAGAGAAAAGTTTGAAGAAGTTCTCTCTTATAGACCAGCTGTAGCTCATGGACTCTCGCTCTCCATAGGCTCACCCGAACCACTTGATAGGAAGTTTTTAAAAGCTATCAAAAAGTTTTTAGATACTTATAAGATAGAGCATTACTCAGAGCACATAAGTTTTTCTTCTCATTTTGGGAGTCAAACTTATGAGCTTCTGCCACTTAGTATGACAAAGAAAAATCTTTTACATGTAAGCGATAGAATCAAACAAGTGCAAGATTTTCTAGGGCGAGAGTTGATACTTGAAAATGCTACTTACTACTATACCTTAGAGAGCCAGATGAGCGAAGCAGAGTTTATCAACTCTCTTTTGCAAAGCTCAGGGGCGAAGCTTCTACTAGATATAAACAATGTCTATGTCAATGCGACAAATCATCACTTTAGCGCAACACAGTTTTTAAAAGAGCTTGATATCTCAAAAACTGCTTATATCCATATGGCTGGGCATTATGAGGATAAAGAGTTAGATATGCTCATAGACTCTCACGGTATGCCTATCCGTGATGAGGTTTGGGAGCTTTTAAAAACAGTTGTTTCCAAGATAGATGTGCCTGCGATGATAGAGCGAGATAACAATATCCCACCACTAAGTGAACTCATACAAGAGTATAAGCACCTACAAGGCGTAGTGCATGGAGTAAGAGATGAAAAAGATTAGAAGGCAAGATGAACTTTTTGATGTAGCTATCGGGAAAGAAAAGCTTACATGTGAAAAGGGAGTGGAAGTATATAAAAAGCTTGTTTTTTACCGTTTTTTTGAAGTTGTGAGTAGTGCATATCCGATATTTAACACCCTTGTGGATGAAAAAAGACTCGAAGAGGTGATAAGCCAGTTTATGCAAAAAGGCTCACGCACTCCTCTTATCTGGAAGTTTCCAAATGAGTTTCGCAGTTTTATCAAAAAACAAAAACTTTTTAGAGATATGCCATATGTTGATGATTTACTTTGGTTTGAGTGGATAGAGATAGAGTTATTTATGAAAAAGTATCAAAAGCCAAAAAAAGAGGCTTTTTCATACTCCAAAGAGTACAAACTCGCAAACAATGTTGTTTTGAAAAAACTAAGCTTTAAAGTGTATGAAAGAGATTTTGAAAACAGAGGTTCTTACTTTGTGATGGCATACTATGATATCGCTACACAAGAGGTGATATACCGTGAGATTTCAGAGCTTTTATATATCTTTTTGAAAGAGTTACGCAAGAGTGGATTACAAGCGGCACTTTTACATGTAAAGCATCTTACAGGTGAGAAGACGAAAGATGTCAAGAGTTTTTTCAAAAATACATTGCAAGAGTTACATACTCTAGCGATACTAAGGAGCAAAAGATGAAAGAGTGTTATACAAAAGTAGAGGGGATGTTTGATAATTTTCAAAGTGTAGCACTTCTAGGAGTGAGAGGCACACTTGCATATGGTTTTTTTGAACCAGCGATGAAAAAGTTTGCAAACATCCAAGATGTTTCTGCTTGGTTTGGAAGTATGGGGATTCCTTTTCCAACACTCAATGCTTACTTAGCTGCGAGCACTGAGCTATTTGGTGTGGTACTTCTAGGGCTTGGTTTTTTAAGCAGACTCATAAGTATCCCTTTGATAGTGGTGATGTTGGTTGCTATCTTCTTAGTGCATTTACCTCATGGCTTTAGTGCCGCAAACAATGGCTTTGAGATACCATTTTATTATATGCTGTTTTTGATGGTTATCGCCTCACATGGGGCTGGAAAGT
>DKEY01000152.1:34848-46332 GCA_002469305.1 Sulfurospirillum sp. UBA6810 | reverse complement strand
TCCTAGGTTTTTTTGAAGTGAGTATTTGGCTTGCTGCTATCTCACAAGTCATGGCAAATCTCAACAGTCTCACAAACTTCTTGGCTTATGCCATCGGTTTTTCTTTGGGAAACTATCTTGGGATGTATATCGAGAGTCGCCTTGCTATCGGTCATGTTGTAGTGAGAATCATCACTAAAAGAGACGCCACAAATCTCATAGCAAAGTTGCGTGAACAAAAGTACAATGTAACAGTAGCTGATGCTGAGGGCAATGAGGGAGAAGTAAGTATCATCTTTACTGTTATAAAACGCTCAGCCATCAACAAAGTGGTTGCAACTATCAACTTTTTCAATCCACTCGCTGTTTACTCCATAGAAGATGTTCGCTCTGTAAGCGAAGCTAGTTTGCCCATAAAAGGCAACCGAGGATCTACAAGATTTAGCCAACTCCTCAGGCCTTTAAGAAAGTAGTATAAAAAACTTCGTTAAAATTTAAAAAACTTTACCAAGGAACAGATATGTCCATATTTCAATTTTTACTGCTTCTTCTTAGCATTGTTGGTTTAGTCTATGCAAACAAACTCATCAAGCAAATAATCCAAAAGTTGGGAACCTCAAAAAGTGTACCAATCCAACGCATACACTACCTCGAAAACTTTTTCACACTTATGCTTATCATAGCTTTTGTGATAATTTTTTCACTCATTTTTAGTATAGATTACAAAGGATTTTTAGTCTTTGCCTCTTCTGTTTTCGCTGTTGTCGGTGTTGCCCTTTTTGCCCAGTGGTCGATACTCAGTAACGTCACTTCAAGTATCATTATATTTTTCAGTTTTCCTGCAAAGATAGGAGATAAGATAAAAACAATGGATGGTGACAATAGTATCGAGGGAGTCATCACAAAAATCTCTCTTTTTCAAGTGGAATTAGAAGATAAAGAGGGAAATCAAATCATCTATCCAAATAATTTACTTTTGCAAAAACCGATAGTAAAAATCGTTAAATACGAAGATTAAGTTAATTAGGGTAAAATTACTCTGATTTAAAAAGAAGGAATATTTTTATGATAAAATCAATTCTGCCTTTGAGCATGATTGTATCTTTACGTTTTTTAGGACTTTTTATAGTTTTACCCGTCCTTTCAGTATATGCTTTAGGGCTCAAAGATTCAAATGAACTTCTTATCGGTATAGCCATAGGTGGTTATGCTGCAACACAAATGCTTTTGCAAGTGCCTTTTGGTTATCTCTCCGATAAGATAGGCAGAAAAACCACACTCACCATAGGTCTTGTTATCTTTATCATAGGTTCACTCATCTGTGCCTACTCCAACGATATCTATATACTTATCTTTGGACGACTTTTACAAGGTGCTGGCGCTATCGGGGCAGTTGCTAGTGCGATGATAAGCGATATGGTAAAAGAAGAAGTGAGAGCAAAAGCCATGGCTTTTATGGGTGCTTGTATCGCTCTTTCTTTTGCAGCTTCTATGGTTTTAGGCCCTGTTATAGGTGCTTATTTTGGGATAGATAAACTTTTTTTACTCACAGCGCTCTTTGCTCTAGCTGCTATCATAATCTTACATGTAAAGGTACAAAACCCTCCTAAGATATCTCACTCATATGAAAATGATAAAAAAGAGATACTCGTTATACTTAAAGATATAAATCTTTTAAAAATGAATATAACAAATATGCTTCAAAAAGGGATGATGACTCTGGCTTTTTTGGTTATCCCGATTTTGATGATACAAGATTTTGAATTTAGCAAAAAAGATTTGTGGATGGTATATGTTCCTGCTATGGTCTTTGGTATCTTTGCTATGGGATTTTCTGCTGTCATGGGCGAAAAGAAAAAAAAGCCAAAGTTGGTGCTTATCATAGGTATAGTGCTCTTTGCTCTTGCTTTTTTGATTATGTCGCTTGCTCATACTCCTTTTGTATTTGTACTTGGAGTTATCGTCTTTTTTATAGGATTTAATATCCATGAGCCTCTTTTACAATCACTTGCAAGCAAATACGCAAAAATCCACCAAAAAGGAACAGCACTTGGCGTGTTTAACACCTTTGGTTACTTTGGAACTTTTACTGGCTCACTTTGGGGAGGACACTATCTCAAATGGTATGGGATAAACTCTATCGCTATCGTAGTTG
Organism: Sulfurospirillum sp. UBA6810; assembly: GCA_002469305.1. Taxonomy (GTDB): domain Bacteria; phylum Campylobacterota; class Campylobacteria; order Campylobacterales; family Sulfurospirillaceae; genus UBA6810. The sequence continues at coordinate 44,198 of DKEY01000152.1, read as the reverse complement.
TCATCACCTGTATCTTGTGGGTTGGACTTATCATCACACTCGAAAATCCTATCTTTACAAAAAATCTCTATCTTGATTTTGGCAAATTTGATGAGTTAAAACTCTCAACTCTCAATACCAAAAAAGGTATCGTCGAGTGGTATAAAAATGAAAATGAAAAAATCCTTATCGTCAAATATAACTCAAAAGATATAAAAGAGGAAGAGATTTTACCGCTGATTAGTTAGATGGCTTATCTTACACTTTTTCTAGCTTCACTTGGTTCTGCAACCTTACTTCCAGGGGGGAGTGAAGCACTTTTGCTCTATCTCAAATCACAAGCTTACAGCAGTGAGCTTTTGCTACTTGTAGCAAGTGTTGGCAATACTTTAGGCTCAGTGGTCAACTATCTCTTGGGCAAGTATGCAACCACTTGGGCAGTTGAGAAAAAGTATATAAAAAGCTTACATGTAGAAAAAGCAAAGAACTATTTTGACAAGTGGGGAGGCTTTGCCCTACTCCTTTCATGGACACCTATCATAGGTGATGCTATCACTTTTGCCGCGGGTGTTTTACGCTATAACTTTTGGAAATTTCTCATACTTGTTTTTGTAGCAAAAACTGCCCGATATACTTTTTTGATTTATCTGTTTGGGCTTTACATGTAAACACTGTTTTTCCCAGTTTCTTTACTTTTGTACATATTTTTATCGACTTGGTTTATCTGCTCTTTTAGATCTTTTTCATATTCTAAAGCGATAACTCCAAAACTAGCAGTGATAGATATGCCATTAGAAAACTCATGCTCTTGGATTTTTTCTCTCAACCTATTTGAGAGCTGATACGCTTCGACTTTGGTAGTTTTATAGCACAAAAGAACAAACTCATCTCCTCCCCATCTGATAAGTAGATCGCTTTTACGATTAAGATTTTTGATGAGTTTTACAACCTCTTCAAGTATAATATCCCCAACAATATGCCCAAAATCATCATTTATCTTTTTAAAGTCGTCTATATCAAACATCACAAGTGAGCATTGAGTTTTTTGCTTCATAGCTTCTTTTATACACTCTAATCCTTTTCTTCTGTTATAAACATTGACTAGCGTATCTGTATTTGCTTTTTTTATCATCTTTTTAAGTTCAAAAAATCTTCTTAGCGTAAAAATCAATAGATAAAGAAAGGAGATTGCTACTATCAAGATAACCTCTAAATACCTGTTTTGATAGATATAAGCATAAATATTTTGAGTTATTTCTGTTAAATAAAAAAATAGTGCTGTCACAACAATACAAAACACTAAAATAACAGTATCAATAACAACACCCCTATATTCTATTTCTCTCTTCATATTTGCTCTTTTTGTATTATTTTAGAAAATATTTTTCTATTTTAAATCATATTAGCAAAATATTTGCTTTATATATAAGAAATAAGATAATTTTTTGCGAATTTTATTTACAGACTTTTTTATATACACTTTTTTTATGAAATATACACAACAAGATATAGCGAGAATTTTGGGAGTAACACCCATGACCATACGAAACTGGCGTAAATACAAACCAAAACTCTATGAGATAGTACTCAAAGGTTTTGCTTTTGATGAAATAGTAGAAAATCAGAAAGAGAGTTATGAAAAAGCAAGAGTTTTACAAGAGAAGTATGAAAAGGGTAGAGTGAAAGATTAAATTTTTCTCTCTACCCTTTTTTTAGGATTTAATTTCAAACTATTAATGATTTTCTAAAATAACGACTCTGCTAAATTAGTTGTTTTTACTTCTTCTTCTTTTTTTATCTCTTCTTGATTTGTGGCTAAATTTACAGAGTTATTCTTTGTTTCACCTTCTATATAATTACGTTGTAAAAGAACAATCGAACTTACATCTACATCATTTTTATTTAGAACATTAAAGCTTATCAAATCATTTTTATACATAATTTTTGTACTTGAGTCAAACTCTATGCTTTCTTTATTGTTTTGACTTACAACTTTATACTTCCAAGTATTTGTTGCATTGTCATAATCTCTTTGCGTCATAACGCCCACAAATTTTTTAGCTTTTATACCTTTAGTATTCTGTGAAGCTTTACTTTCACATAACACTTTAAACTCCCATTGTGTACTAGGTTCACTTTTTAAACAATTAGGGTTTACATTTATAGTAAGTTCTTCACTAAAGCCATTATATGGAATTTTTGCTTCCTTCCAACCATTTGTTCCAATACAGCCTGTATCAAAAATTACTTTATTATCATGAATTACAAAAATTTGGTCTTTTGCACTAAATGTTTGAAGCTGTAATATAAATTCTCCCTGACTATCCCCAAGATAAACTTGGTGAGATTCTGCGCTATTACCTCCTGCTTTTGCAAGCTCATTACACTGCTTTGCTATGCTTGAAGGCTTAAATCTACCACACATTATTTGTTTTGTAGCTTCTACAAGTTTTACATCTGTAACTTCGTTATTTAGCATAGAAAACTCAACTCTATCACCAACTTGAAACAATCTTTCTTGCTTTTTGACAATAGCTTCTATTTGTCTATCTCTATCTGCTTTTATAGTGAGTTTTTGCGCATTATCTTTTTCATCAAACATACTTCCGATAAAAGCCCCTCCAACAGCTCCTACTGTAGCAGCTATCTGATTGTCTTTTTTTGTTCCTCCTATTTGATATCCTATAATTCCACCTGTCACCCCACCTAAAACTGTTCCCACATAGTTTTTTATGGTGGCATCTTCTACCTTTATTACTTCTGCTACACACTGTATTTGCGATTTAGAAGGTGTGTTAGGCTGAGGAACACACCCTGTAAAAAAAGATAAAATTATACTAATCCAAACGATACTTCTTATCATGATTTTTCTCCATTGCATTGAGTAGATTCAAACTTGACTCTTTCCAAACATTTTGTATCCTTACAAGAGCTTACGCTATTGATAATTCTTTCTAGAACCAAAATCTCTTTATCAAGTTCTTTATATTGTGTTAAAATACTGTCAAGTTCTGATTTTTTAGCTTGTTTCCATAATTCCATATGTTTATTGTAAGAGTTTACATACTCTTGAGAATATTGATTATCCAATCTTCTAACTAAATTTGTATTTTTTTTGAGAAAGTCCAACTTTTCTTCTACACTTTTAGAGATGGAATAATCAAGGAAATCAAACCTTCTAAATGGGTAACAAGCGGTTATATTATTATAAGATAAATTATCATTTAAAATAGTTTGCAATCTTTCTTTTAAAAATTCTTGTTCCACTTCCATTTCAGGTGCAAATTTTTCAGATACTACATGTAAAGCACTACTTATTTTTTCTGGATTTTGTCTTTTAATATCTTTTAGCTGAGAGTATGCCCCATAAAATGTGTATTCTTTATTATTTAACACCACTCTTTTCCGTGAGTTTTTATTTATATTTGTATCAAATTGATAACATTTGTACTGTTTATCTAAATTTGCTATTAACAATTCTTTTGTACTTTGTGGTATAGCATCAAATATTTTTACCTCTAATACTTCTGATTCTTCTTTTGCAGGATTTGGTAGTCTTCCCCAAGTGTAACTACCAAGTTGTTCAGATAACTTATTTCTTTTTTCTTCATTAACTTTGACCTTATCTTCTTCAATCCCAAAGCTTTTAAGATAATTTTTTCTCTCTTCTATGATAGAATTTACATCTGCTTTAACAAGTGGATTTACATCACCATAAGGTTTAACTTCAAAAGAAAAATCTGGTGCAAAATGACGCCATCTATTATCTGAAAATATATTCATTATTAGTCCTTCAACTGTCATACCCTGTGGACTATTGAAACTCAATTTTATTCCGTCTTGCTGATTAAAAAACATTTGAGAAATCTCATCATTACTCGAATAAGCGATCATCTTTGTAAAAGAAGTTTTGAATTCACTTTCGCTCAATTTATCTTGACACACTTTGAGAGATTTTTTATGAAAACTATTAATCTTTTCTTGCTCGGAAAAATTTAGAAAAGCTTCAGAATAAATCTTATAGGCTCCTTCCAAGATATCATCAGAGTTGATTTGAATACTCATAGCTTTTAGTGAAGGATTAAGAGAAATATTTTCAACTAGCATATTGACGTTTACAGGTAAAAAACTATTCTCTAATAAAATTTCTTCAACATTAGCTCTCAGTATTTTCCCATTTGCAACTGTTAAGGTAGCTTCTATGTTCAAAGAGTTCTTTTTACTAAACTCACCATAGATATAGTCCATTACTGCATCATCAAGCTTTAAAAAACTTTTATTCAGCTGTAGAAAGTCTTTTTTTAGCAAAATGATATTTTCTACGTTCATTGCTACATCTATATCACTTTTTTCACTTATATCTTGAATTTTTGCAAGCGAACCTACATTAGAAAGGCTAATCTCTTCTAATGAAAGTATTTTCCCTCCATTGCTATAAAGTTCTAAATTTTCCAAAGAACAATTTGTAGAGAAAAGACCGCTACAACTAGCTTTTGAATAGATAATATTTTCTCCATACTTATGTAACTCTTTTTTAAAAGCCTCAGTTGCATAGTAATTTTTTATAAAAATAAAAGCTACAAGGAGAACAACTATGCCACCTGCTAGTATATTATAAAGTTTAAAACCATTCAGGTTGAGTCTTTTTTTCATCTCTTGTGTATCGCTAGATTTATCTTTTAGTGAAGATATTTTTTGACTTACTTTATCAAAAGAATTGGAGATTTTAGACTCTACATCTTTAAGTTTTTCATTCGCATTTTTCAATGCATCTGTAGATAAAATTGATTTTGAAGTCACATAAATATCTCGTGCTCTATCATTATCAGCAACAAAATCAACCTCTAAATTTTGTTTTGGTGTTTCTTCACTCTTCCAATCTTCAAGAGAAAAATTGTACCTAAGCCCATCTTGATTTTTAATAACACCTTCTTTTGTTTCTTGATTAAAACCTAAAACCTTTCCTTCCAAAATAGCCTCCTAGCCAAATGATGATACATATTGTTTTCAAAAAAAAACATTATATACGCATTTTTCCTAAATTTTTATTAAAACGGAAATATATATCCGAATTTTTTTCAAAATTTGTTTTGTGTAAAGTTACAAAATGAAAACAACGCAATAAGATATGGCAAGATTACTTGGTATTGATGCTAGGACTCTTAGGAATTGGAAAAAAGACCGTCCAAAACTCTATGAGATAGTCATAAAAGGCTTTGCCTTTGATGAGCTTATCCAAAAGAGTGAAAAAAATCTCGATGAACTCAAAGAGTTAAAAGAAAAACTCGAAACCAAAAAATAAAATCATATTCATATTAAAAATTACTTGACACAATGTTTGCCTTGAAGTATAATTATCTTCAATATTACGTGTATAATAGAGAGGAATATAATGCTAACATATAAACCTAGTGAGCTAATGAGTAGCACAGATATAGCAAAAAACTTCGGGAGTGTTCTCGCAAAGTTGGCAAATCATGAAGTCCAGAAAATAGGCGTTTTAAAAAACAATAAACTCGATTTTGTTATTTTACGAAATGATGAGATTGACAATCTTGTTTCTCAAGAAATTGAGCGGTTAAAATTTGAAGAAAACAAGAAGATAGTAGCAGAACAAGTTAAAAAACTTAAAAACAATGAAGCTACATTTTATTCGCTAGAAGAGCTAGAAAAACATCTTGATGATTCACATTAGATATGAAAAAGAGTTTGTACTTTCTCTTGAAAAAAAGCTTCGTTTTATAGCACTAGATAATCCTAACGCATCAAAATCTTTTCAAAAAGAGATATTAGAAAGGTGTGAAGCACTAAAGGAAATGCCTTTTAGATGTAGAAAATCTCTTTATCATGATGATGAAAACATACGAGATTTAATATATAAAGGCTATACAATAGTTTATGCTATAGAAGAGAAGTTTATTTCTGTATTAGCACTTATAAATCAAGAATCATACATCCCTAAAACATAATTTCAAAAACCTTACATGTAAAGAAAAAAAATGGCAAAAGAAGAACAAATCACAAGTATCCAAAAATATGCACAAAGATATAAACTCAGCACCTTTGCAGTGATAAAAAAGATGAACAAGGGAGAGTTAAAGAGTATCAAAAAAGATGGACAAGACTTTATCATAGATGAAAATATCCAAGCACAGACAGCACCTGATATAAAGCAATCTTCCATGAGAAGGGCTGAGTTTAGCGTAGAAGATAAAACAGCGATGCTAGAGATTCTAAACTCTTGTGAGTATGGTACACTCTCTTTGAGTGATGGAGATACACCCTATGGAGTGCCACTTAACTTTGCTTGGCTTGATGAGAGTATCGTGTTTCATGGCTCACTTGAGGGCAAAAAGATGGAACTCATCACTCAAAATCCAAAAGCCTCTTTTAGTGTAGTAAAACCCTTCTCGTTTATCCCCTCATATTTTAGTGGGACAACTTCAGCATGTCCTGCAACACAGTTTTTTGCGAGCATTACATTTGATGGCGAAGTAGAGATAATAAACGATTTAGATAAAAAAGCCTTGGCACTGAACGCTTTGATGCAAAAAATGCAACCAGAAAAAAAGTATGAAGATATAGAAGCAACAAATCCCATCTATAAAAAAATGCTAGAGAAAACAGCTGTTTTTGCTTTACATGTAAAGAGCTCAAGCATCAAGATAAAAGCTGGACAAAACCTTACATGTAAAAAAAAAGACTCTCTTATAAAGCAACTTAGCGAGCGCGCAGAAAAAGTCGATTTAGCGACGATAGAGCTTATAAAAAAATTTTCATAGAGCTAGGATTTACTAGCTCTTATAAGTCTAAAAACTTGTTGCGTTTTTTTCTCAATCAAAGCAAGCGTTTTAGTTTTTTCCATCGCCTCTTCCAAACACATCGGTGCATCCATGATAGAAAAGACAGCACTGACACCTTTCTCATGGATAACATCATCCAACTCCGAACAGCCTCCACCAAGAGCGATACACGGAACATTTTGCTCCCTACAAGCTAGGGCGATACCATCTATCACTTTTCCCATCGTTGATTGTTTGTCGATTCTGCCCTCACCCGTTATCACAAAGTCAGCTCCTATGATTTTTTCATGGAACTTTACTGTCTCAAGCACTATCTTGATACCTGATTTTAAAGTGGCATTTAAAAAAGCTAAAAATCCATACCCGAGTCCACCAGCAGCACCAGCTCCTGGGGTTTGTGACAAATCATCATCTACAAGTTTTGCAAAAGCACGCAAGTTACTATCAAGCTGTTCTATCATCGCATCATCTGCGCCCTTTTGTCTGGCGTACACATATGCTGCACCGTTTGATCCATAAAGAGGGTTGTTCACATCACAAGCAATCCAAAACTTGCACTCATCCAACTCTTTTAAAACATTTGTTTTATCGATTTTACTTATCTTTGATAAATCTTTTGCATAGACCACTTCTTCATCACTAGTATCAAAAAATCTAAAGCCCAAAGCTCGAAGCATCCCAAGACCAGCGTCATTTGTAGCACTCCCACCGATACCAACGATAAACTCCCTAATACCTTTTTTTATAGCATCCACTATAAGTTCACCCGTGCCATATGTAGAAGTTATACTTGGATTTCTAAGATGGGGTGGAACAAGTGGCAAACCACTCGCACTTGCCATCTCTATCACTGCCACACCATCTTGCAAGATAGTGTATTTTGCGTTTACACTCTTGCCTAGTGGGTCTTTACATGTAAGCTCTATGAGCTTTGCACCTTCGCTACAAGAGAGTGCTTCAACAGTACCCTCTCCTCCATCAGCTATCGGACAAATTATAATTTCACTCTCATTATAGACTTGTCTGATACCTTTTGTGATATGAAGGGCCAGCTCTGATGAGCTAGCACTTCCTTTATAAGAATCAATCGCGATGACAACTTTCATACTAGAGTAAGATTCCTGATAGTACATAAACAACAGCGATAGTTACTACACCTTGAATAAGTGTTGCTGTTGTATAAGCTTTATATGCTGTTGCAACGTCCATCTGGCTAAATCTTGAAACTACCCAGAAGAAGCTATCATTTGCGTGACTTACTGTCATCGCACCTGCACCTATCGCCATCACTGTTAGCACTTTTCCTATCTCGCTATCTAATCCTAAACTTGCAAGAAGTGGGAAAATGATAGTGGAAGTTACAACTAAAGCTGTTGTAGATGAGCCTTGAGCTGATTTTAGCGCAGCTGCTATGATAAATGGAACAAAGATACCAAGACTAAGAGTTTGAAGAACATCTCCCAAATACGCACCAATGCCACTTGCTTTAAGCACAGCCCCTAGTGCACCACCAGAACCAGTGATAATCAAAATCTCTCCAGAGTTTTTGATACCCTCGCCAATCCAACCAGAAAGTGTCTCTTCATTAAATGCTGGTAAAAGTCTTGCTGCAAAAATCAAACCTACAAACAGAGCATTTGTTGGGTTTCCTAAAAAGATAAAGAGTTTATATAAACTTGTTTCACTCATATCACCAAAAGAGAGTTTTACGATACTTGCTAATGCCATAAGTAAAATAGGGATAAAGATAGGAGCAAAAGCTTTGAAAGTACTTGGTAATTCACCATACTTTGCTATAACTTCGCTGTCTTTTTCCAAATCAACAAGCGTATCTTCACCACTTTTGTAGATTTTACCTGAACGCATCGCCCAAAAATAACCTGCTAACATAGTAACGATAGAAATCATCAAACCAAAAATGATAACAAGACCAAGATTGTCAACCATCAAGTTTCCAGCTGCTGCTATCGGACCTGGTGTTGGTGGAACTAAAGTATGTGTTGCAAAAAGACCTGTTGCCAAAGCCACACTCATAGCAACACCTGAAACTTTTAGCTGTTGTACCATAGAGCGTTTTAGGGCATTGAGGATAACAAAGCCACTGTCACAAAAAACAGGAATAGATACGATATAACCTATAACTGACATCGCAAGAACGGGACGCTTTTTGCCCACTATCTTTAGTATTACATTTGCCATTTTTATAGCTGCACCACTTTTTTCAAGTATAACACCTATGATGGTTCCTAGTACGATAACTATACCTATATAAGCAAGTATCCCACCAAATCCCTTAGTCATTGTTGTTGCTATATCGTTATATCCCATCCCTACACTGATAGCGATACCATATGCCGCAACAAGTAGTGCGATAAATGGGTGCAACTTCCACTTGCTCGTAGCAAGAACAATAAAACCTATGGCAACTAATAAAATAAGTACCAACATAAAAACTCCTTGTAAATTTACGAGTTTTAGCATAAGTAAAGTTTATAACTTTATGCTAACTTATAGTAAAAAAGTATATCGTAAATCTAAGTACAAATATATAAAATAGCCAATTTTTTT
>DKEY01000152.1:18801-34843 GCA_002469305.1 Sulfurospirillum sp. UBA6810 | reverse complement strand
ACAACCCTAACCTTTTCACCTTTTTTTATAAACTGGGTATCTCTCTCTATACGTAAAAGCGCCGCATTATCAAGCATATTTGTCAGTATCGCACTGCTACCGAGTCTTTTGCCCTCCAAATCTACACCAAGTACACCATCAATTATCTTTAAATTACAAGCGGTAAACTCTGTAAACTTTGAACGCTTTGGATAATCTTCTAGCAAAACAGCATCAACATATCTCGTTCTTGGCTCTTGTGAAACCATAGCACGTAGTAGTGGCAACACATACACACAAGCCATAGCCGAAGAGCTATAAGGAAACCCTGGCAATGCAAAGATAAATTTTTCACCAATTTTTACGACTTTGATATGACGACCTGGTTTTACAAATGCTCCATCGACGATATATTCAGGCTCTAAGCCTTTGATAATCTCTTTTACAAAATCATAATCCCCAACACTTACACCACCTGTGGTTATGATAATATCATGACTTTTTAAAGCACTTGTTATACTTTTTTTAATCTCTTCTTTGTCATCTTTTACAAGAGGTAACCTTGTAGTGTGTGCTCCATTTTGACGCATAAGTGCTTCGAGTGTAACATGATTTGAGCTTCTTATCTGCGCTGGTGTCATTTTTGGTTCACCTATTTCTAGGATTTCACTTCCTGTTGCCAAAATCGCTACACGAGGTTTTACATAAACAGAAACATTGACACAACCAAGCTCTGCCATAACACCGATAGCGGCATAGTCTATCGTTGTTCCTTTTTTGATAAGCACTTCACCCTCTTTATAATTCTCGCCGATAGCACGAATCGCAAAGCCTTTTTTTACAGGGGTTATTATCTTTACTTCATCACCATTTACTTCGACATTTTCGATAGGGATAAGTGTATCAGAGCCTTCACTCATGAGTGAGCCTGTAAAAGTTTTGATACAAGTTCCCTCTTTTACTACCGTGCTTGTATCTGTTCCAGCAGGCAGTCTATCGCTCAGTTTTAAAGTACCTTTTTCTTGGTCAACAAATCTTATAGCATAGCCATCCATCTCTGAAGTTAAGTGTGCTGGTGAATTTTCACGTGCCACTACATCTCCTGCTAAAACTCGCCCAAGCGATTCTGTAAGCAAAATACTCTCTATGTTTGTTTTAACATCACATGTAGCTTTTATCAAATCCTCTATCGTTGCATCAAAGTCTTTAAAAGAGGATTTCATTTGAGTAGTCCTGCGCCACTAAGGATATGGCTACGTTCTTTTGCATAAACTCTTTTACCATCTATCAAGTCATACTTCCAGATAGGAGCATTTGCTTTAAAATCTTCTACAAAATCATTTATAAATTTGAGTGCTACTTTTCGCTGAGGGCTAACCACTGCTGAGATATAAGAGCTTGTATGATTTGGAACGTCTCCACGAGAGTGTGCCATCAACAGATACGCACCCTCGGCATTTGCTTTTGTCTGCCAAGCATTGAACCAACTCTCCAGTATCGGCTCATAAATATCAAAACTCAGTCCACTGATACCATCTTCATCACGCACTATGCCGATAAAAGGGATGTAAGCACCATAGTTTTTATCTCGCATATCATTAAACCATCTATTGGTTATCTCCTCTACATGTAAAGGGCCATCATGCAACTCTAAACTCATCTCATCCTCCACAAACTGGAGGTAAAAGAGAGATTTTATCATTTGGTTCTATTTTTATATCAAGGGAACACACAAGAGTGTCATTTACAGCCACTGCGCAAATCTCAAGCCACTCTTGAAGCTGTACATCATCTTTAAACATCTCTTTCAAATCAGCCAATGTTTGTATATCTACTTGCATACTCTCTTTGTTCATCGGTCCTAAAAATTCTACTTTTGCCATTTTACTATCTCCATAATATCTTTAATCAATTCATCTACTCTTTTCTTAGTTGTATTCCAAGAAAATACAAATCTGTTTGAGCCGCCGATAAAAGCGTGAAAAATCCACCCTCTTCTTTTTAACTCTACTTCAATCTCTGGTTTTAGTTTCAAAAAAACTTCGTTTGCCTCTACTGGAAACATCAAATGCACCCCATCAAGTGACTCAACGGAACTTGAAAAATATGTCGCCATTTCATTGGCATGACGTGCATTTTTAAGCCATACATCATCACTCAAAAGTCCAAGCCACTGCGCAGAGATAAAACGCATCTTTGAAGCAAGTTGCCCTGCTTGTTTTACTCTGTATTCAAAATCCTCAGCTAAGCTTTTGTTAAAAAACACCACCGCTTCACCAAAAGCCATACCGTTTTTCGTACCACCAAAGCTCAAAACATCAACTCCAACTTTCCATGTCATCTGGGCTGGAGTACACCCTAAACTCACCAGCGCATTTGCAAACCTCGCTCCATCCATATGGATTTTGAGATTGTGTCTATCTGCTACTTTCTTGATAGCCTTTATCTCTGAAAGTGTATAAACAACCCCTACTTCATTTGACTGAGTAAGGCTTATAACTTTTGGTTTTGGGTAGTGTATATCTGTCCTCTTTGTCGCTAACTCTTCGATGCTTGTTGGATTGAGTTTTCCATTTTCACCCTCCCCCAAAAGAAGTTTAGAGCCATTGGATGCAAACTCTGGAGCGCCACACTCATCTGTCTCAACATGAGCTAATTCGTGACATATCACACTATGGTATGACTGACACATGGACGCTAGAGAGAGTGAGTTTGCAGCAGTTCCATTGAAAACAAAAAAGACTTCACAATCACACTCAAAAATCTCTCGTATTTTATTTGAGACTTCATGGGTATAAAAGTCATTGCCATAGGCTGGAGCTGAACCCTCATTTGCTTTTATAAGGGCTTCTAAAACTTCTGGGCATATACCTGAGTAGTTATCACTCCCAAATTGTTCTTTACTAATAGTTTCCAAAAAATATCCTTCCCTATACTCAATGAAGATACTATACCAAAATCATTATTATAAAAAAATTTGGTTTTTATTTAAGAGAGATAGTGATACAATCGTTTCAAATTTCAACAATGGAAAATCATGGTTTTTGGAAAAATTGATTATATAAATTTGTTACCTTTTCACATCTTTTTGAAAAAGTACAAAATGGTAAATGCGCTTAAGAAAGCTTGTGAATACAAAAAATCTTATCCTGCGGCAGTAAACAAAAAATTTAAAAAAAGACTTGTTGGTGGTGCTGTTATCTCAAGTATCGAGAGCAACAAAAAAAACTTAAAAACACTTCCTTTAGGTATAGTCGCTAAAAAAAATGTCAAAAGCGTTTTGGTAGAAAAAAACACTGTAAGTGCGTCTGACCCGCACTCTGCTACTTCAAATGTATTGGCTAAAGTTTTGGGAATTGAGGGAAAAGTTCTCATCGGAGATAAAGCTCTTAAAGCTTATATAAAAAATCCAGATAACTACATAGACTTAGCAAAAATATGGACTGAAAAGTACCGATTACCTTTTGTTTTTGCAAGACTTAGTATAAATAGTCATTTTAATATTTATAAAAAAATCTCAGATAGTTTTAAAAACAAACGTATTAGAATACCCACGTATATCCTAAATAAATATGCACATGAGCGCCAAATATCACAAAAAGATATCAAAGAATATCTCAAATTGATATCTTATAATATAGGGGAAAAAGAGAAGCGGGGGTTGAAACTATTTTTGAAAAAAAGTACTCAACTAAATCATAATCTGAAATAAATTGCACATAAGTGTATCTAAAAGGAAAATTGATGTCAGTTCAGAAGTATATTGATAAAGTTATGAAAAGTACTATGCAAAGTACTCCAGGTCAGACTGAATTTTATCAAGCGGTAGAGGAAGTTTTAAGTACGCTCCAACCTATCTTACAGGCAGAGCCAAAATATGACAAATACAATATACTAGAGAGGATTGTTATCCCTGAACGGCAGATAATTTTCAGAGTTGTTTGGATAGATGATGCTGGAAAAATCCAAACAAATATCGGCTATCGTGTCCAGTTTAACTCCGCTATCGGACCTTATAAAGGTGGTCTTCGTTTTCACCCATCAGTAAATCTTGGTATCATCAAATTCTTAGGTTTTGAGCAAATTTTCAAAAACTCACTCACAGGCTTACAGATAGGTGGTGGTAAAGGTGGTTCTAACTTTGATCCAAAGGGAAAAAGTGAAGGTGAGATCATGAGATTTTGCCAATCTTTTATGATAGAACTTTCAAAACACATAGGAGAAACCAAAGACGTACCAGCTGGTGATATCGGTGTAAGTGGCCGTGAGATAGGATATATGTTTGGTGAGTATAAAAGACTCACTGGAAATTTTGAGGGTGTTCTCACTGGAAAAGGCGTTAACTGGGGTGGATCTCTTGCCCGTACTGAAGCAACTGGCTTTGGTGCAGTTTACTTTGCAGAAAATGTTCTCAATAAAAAAGATGATAGTCTCAAAGGCAAAACTGCAACCGTCTCTGGTTCTGGTAACGTTGCGATTTATACTATACAAAAACTTTATGATATGGGTGCAAAACCTGTTACATGTAGCGACTCTCGCGGTATGATTTATGATAAAAATGGTATTGATTTAGATACACTAAAAATGATAAAAGAGATAAATAGACAATCACTCGAAGAGTATATGCTAATCCACAAAGATGCAACATATATCCCCGTACACAAGTATCCAACAGATACAAATGCTGTTTGGGCTGTTCCTTGTGACTTGGCTTTTCCTAGTGCAACTCAAAATGAACTCAACCTCAACGATATAAAAAATCTCCATAAAAATGGCTGTATCTTAGTAACAGAGGGCGCAAATATGCCTTCCACGCCAGAAGCTATCAGCTATATGATCGCAAATGGTATCATGTATGCTCCCGCAAAAGCAGCCAATGCTGGTGGTGTTGCAACAAGTCAGCTCGAGATGAGTCAAAACGCTTCGATGGCTAGATGGTCATTTGCTGAAGTGGACAATAAACTTCGTAATATCATGAAATCTATCTTTGATCTTTCATATCAAACTTCAAAAGAGTTTGGGGATGAGGGAAATCTAATGATGGGAGCAAATATAGCAGGATTTAAAAAAGTAGCTGATTCTATGATTGACCAAGGGGCAGTATAACTTAAAAATATTTTGCACTTTATTAGGAAGTCTCATCCTGAGTCTTCCTAAAGGACATTCGCCCAAAATCTTCCTGATTTTTTTGGGCGAATATAACCCGCTCAAAATACTTTTATAACTTATGTATTGAAAACTCTATCTCCCGCATCTCCAAGACCTGGAACGATGTAGCCATTTTCATTGAGCCCATCATCAATGCAAGCTGTATAAACTTGCACATCAGGATGGATACTTGCAAACTTTTTAAGACCCTCTGGCGCTGAAACCAAAGCTAAAAACATGATATCTTTGATACCCTTACTTTTGAGAAAATTTACTGCATCTATCGCTGTGCCGCCTGTGGCAAACATCGGGTCTATGATGATAGCTGTTCTCTCTGTATGGTCACTTGGTAGTTTTGCATAGTAAAACTCAGCTTCAAGTGTTTTTTCATTTCTTTGNNTAAATATCCCATCAAGCATACCAAGTGCTGCTCGTAAAATCGGGCATATCATGATTTTTGTGTTAAGCTTTTTCGCATTTGCTGTTGCAACTGGCGTTTTTACTTTTACATCACGTAGAGGTAAATCTCTTGTTGCTTCAAACAGCATCAAGTATGAAATCTCATCAACGAGTAATCTAAACTGAAATGGTTCCGTCTTTTCATCTCTCAAAATTGAGAGTTTGTGTTGTATAAGTGGGTGGTCTATAACTGTTACATTTTTCATATCAACTCTCCCCTTTTTACTGAACAAGTCAAGTAAAAATTCTTCGCGACTGAAGCACGAAGTATAACTTCTGTATTTTTCATTTTCTCTCTTTTTATTTTAGTAAAGCGAACATATCAGATGTCACATCAGCAACATCTTTTGTTCCATCAAGTTCAAGCAATACACCCATATCTTTATAGTATGCAAGCAAAGGTGCTGTTTGCATATGGTATGATTCTAAGCGACTCACGACAGTTTCGGCCGTATCGTCTTTTCTAGTCATAAGTTCACCCCCACAATAATCACAAACATCTGCAACTTTTGATGGGTTAAATTCTACATGAAAAGATGCACCACATTTTGCACAAACTCTTCGCCCTGTGATACGTCCTACTATAAGCTCATCTGGAACATTGAGTGAGATAACTTTATCTAAAGCTATTCCCATTCCTTTCATCAAGTTTTCAAGAGCCTCAGCTTGTGTTAGAGTTCTTGGAAAGCCATCAAGGATAAAACCCTCTTTACAATCACTTTCAGCGAGTCTGTCTTTGATAATACCGATGATAGTGCTATCAGGTACTAATTTACCAGCATCCATATAGCCTTTTGCTTCCATACCCATCGCCGTTCCTTGATTTATCGCACTTCTTAGGATATCACCTGTTGAGATTTGAGGTATGTTATATTTTTCGATTAAAAATTNNTTGCTTGTGTCCCTTTGCCAGCACCTGGCGCTCCAAATAACATGAGATTCATGAGAACTTTCTCCTTAATTATATTGGGATTAGTTTACTAAAATTGTTGTTAATACAAGATAAGAGAAGAGAGTTAAAATAGATTAAAACAAGCTACACTCAAAAAGAGTGCAACTTGTGAGTGTGTTATTATTTTACTTCAGCGTCAAGTATCGCTTGAAGTTTTGCTTTATATGCTTCAACATCAAAGTTTTCAACACGAGCAACGCCGTCTTTTACAGCAGCTTCAGCCACAGCAGCACTTACCCATACAAAAACTCTTCTATCAAATGGTTTTGGGATGATGTAATCTCTACCAAATTTTAAATCTTCACCATTGTAAGCAGCTTTTACATAATCAGGCACATCTTCTTTAGCAAGCTTTGCTAAGGCAACAGCTGCAGCCATCTTCATACCTTCAGTTACCTTAGTAGCTCTTACATCAAGTGCTCCTCTAAAGATAAATGGAAAGCCAAGAACATTGTTTACTTGGTTAGGATAGTCACTTCTACCTGTTCCCATCATAACATCATCTCTTACCTCAGCAACTACTTCAGGAAGGATTTCTGGAATTGGATTTGCAAGTGCAAAGATGATAGGATTTGGATTCATAGATGCTACCATCTCTTTTGAAACGATACCAGGAGCTGAAAGTCCTAGGAACATATCTGCCCCACGCATTGCATCTTCTAGTGTTCTATCTTCTGTCTCTAGGGCAAATTCTGCTTTATGCGCATTTAAATCTGTACGTCCTGAGTGGATAACGCCTTTAGAGTCTATCATAACGATATTTTTCGCACCAAGAAGTTTATACATCTTGCCACAAGCAATACCAGCCGCACCAGCACCTGAAACAACTATCTTCATGCTTCCCACATCTTTTCCGCTGATTTCAAGGGCATTGATGATGCCTGCTGTTGTTATCATAGCCGTTCCGTGTTGGTCATCATGCATAACAGGGATATCAACACACGCTTGAAGTTTTGTTTCGATGTCAAAACATTGTGGAGCTTTTATATCTTCTAAGTTAATACCACCAAAAGTTGGAGAAAGCGCTCTACAAATCTCTACTAATTTATCTACATCATATTCATCAACTTCGATATCAAACGCATCAACATCAGCAAACTTTTTGAAAAGTACTGATTTTCCTTCCATTACAGGCTTACCAGCAACAGGGCCTAAATCACCAAGACCAAGTATAGCAGTTGAATTTGTGATAACTGCTACTAAATTACCTTTATTTGTATATTTATAAGCTAATTCATTATCTTTTTGAATTTCTAAACAAGGGTGTGCAACACCTGGAGAATATGCCATAGACAAATCTCTTGCCGTATCACAAACCGTTTTTACATTTATGCTTATCTTTCCGCCAATGTGGTACTCTAAAGCTTCTTCTTTAGTTACCTTTCCTTGATTACTCACTACAACTCCTTTGTTGAATTTATCAAATTTTCTATTCTTCTTATCACTTCTTGATATCCAATAATACTCAATACTTCAAAAACAGCTGGGCTTACAGAACTTCCCACTACTGCTATCCTAATTGGTTGCGCTAAATCTTTTAACTTCAAGCCTTTAGCTTCTAAAAAATCTTTTGTAAATAATTCAAATTCTCCAGACTCTACTAAGCCTCTTGTTTTTGATAAAGCCTCTGTAAACTCTTGTAAAATATCTATCGCATCTTTGTTTATAAACTTTTCCATAGCTACACTATCATAACTCATTGGGGCATCTTTAATAGCTTTTGCCATTGTCGCAAATTCATTCATCTCTTTTGCTCTATCTCTAAGAACATCTATAAGCTTTTGCGCATTTGTATAGTCACTTAGGTCTAAGTCATAATCTTTTAAAGCTTCTATAATTCGCTCTACATGTAAAGACTTTATATACTGCGTATTTATCCATAAAAGTTTTTCTGCATTGTATGCTGAAGCTGATTTGTTTATATCATTTGGATTAAAATACTCTTGCATCTCTTTAAGAGAAAAAATCTCTTGATCACCATGACTCCAGCCAAGACGGATTAAAAAGTTTAAAAGTGCTTCTGGTAAATATCCTAATTTTTTATACTCCATAACATCTGTGGCGCCATCTCTTTTTGAGAGTTTTTTACCTTGTGGATTGAGTATCATTGGTACATGAAAGAACTTTGGTATTTCAAAACCAAGTGCTTTGTAGATTATCATCTGTTTTGGTGTATTTGAGAGGTGGTCATCCCCACGTATAACATGATTGACTCCCATAAGGGCATCGTCTATGGTAACAACAAAGTTATAAAGAGGTGTTCCATCAGCTCGTGCTATAACAAAATCATCTAGTATATCTTGCACGTTAAATTTTACTTCACCTTTTACGCCATCAACAAAACTTATCTCTCCATCAAGTGGAGCTTTGATGCGAACTACGGGTTCGATTCCCTCTGGCGGCGTTCCTTTAAAATCTCTATATCTGCCATCATAGCGGGTACGCTCTTTTTTTGCCATCTGCTCTTCTCTCAGAGCTTCTCTCTCCTCGCCACTCATATAGCAGTAGTACGCTTTGCCTTCTTGCAAAAGCTGTTCTATATATTTTTTGTATATATCAAATCTATTTGACTGATAATATATCTCTTCATCATGTGAGAGTCCTACCCACTCAAAAGCTTCTACGATAGCCTCAGCTGCTTCAACTGAGTTACGTTTCAAATCTGTATCTTCGATACGTAAAAGAAATTTACCACCATTTTTTCTCGCCCAAAGGTAACTATAAAGAGCTGTTCTAAGACCGCCTATGTGAAGATATCCTGTTGGTGAAGGTGCAAAACGAGTAACGACCATTAACCTGCCTCTTTCTACTTCGCTTAATCTAAGCGAATTTTTATTATAGTATTTTTTTATGTCAAAACTATGTATCAATATAACTAAATTTGTAAAATTAAAAATCTTTTGAAAATTGGTTAAAAATTTAAATTTAGTTTACTAAAAATAATGTTATCATTGACCGCTTAAGAATATGGATTATATAGATATTTTACTTAACAAAGGATTTATTAGTGAAACTGTTTCCTCGTGTTTTATTGGCTAGTGCGTTAATTTCTAGTCTAAGCTTTTCTGGATTAGTCAATGGAGTTGCTATCATCATCAACAAAGAGCCTATAACTCTTTATGAAGTTTACAAGTATGCTGAACATTTTAAAATGACAAAAAAAGAGGCACTTGATCTTCTTGTGCGACAAAAACTCGAAGATGCAGAGATAAAAGCTCAGGGTATAGAAGCTGACCTTTTTGAAGTAGATAATTACATCAAAAAGCTGGCACAAAACAATGGTATCAGTGAATTTGATTTTCTAAAAATGCTAAAATCTCAAAACATTGAGATAGAAACTTATAAAAATGATTTAAAAAGTAAAATCAAAAGAGATAAACTTTATCAAAACATTGTAAGAGAAAAAATGCAACCAATTACAGATAAAGAGTTGGAAGATTTTTATAACGCAAATAAAAGTGAATTTGAAGTTGCAACAAGTTTTGATGTAGTTGCGTATCACTCTAGCAATGAAGAAGATTTAAAAACTATCATCAAGAACCCTATGGCAACACCACAAAGTGTAACCCTTAAAACAGAACTCCTTGAAAATGAAAAATTAAACCCAAAATTACAATCACTTCTAGGAAGAACAAAAAGTGGTGAATTTTCACAAATAATTAAGTTAGAAAATAGCTTTTTGATGTTCTATCTAAAAGAGAAGCAAGGTGTTTCATATATAGACTTTGAAAAAGCAAAAAGTAGTATTTATAGTGTTTTATACCAACAACAAGAGCAAAAAGTTTTAAGTGATTATTTTGAAAAAGCTAAATCTTCAGCCTCAATAGAAGTTTTAAGAAATCCTTCTTAATCCTCAAGCAAAGAAGAAACCTTATCTCTCAAAGAGTTCACATCGTGAGCTCTTTGGATATCTTCTTTATATATAGCCTGTTTTACTTCAACCTGTGTTTTTTCCAAACTAAATCCCTCTAAAAGAACTTCTGAGTAGCTAGAAGAAGCAAGAGTATTAAATGAAACCAACTGTACAAACTCTTTCGCTTTTGTTAAATCTTCATACAAATTGGTAAGTTTTTTTTCAAACATAAGTAAGCCCTCTTTATCTCCTATGTTTAAGTCCTCCAAGCTGATAACATCACTCATCATAAAACTTGGCATAGCTTGCATTTGAGAAAAAGACATGTTGGTGTAAAAAAGCTGTGTCTTGTTATAGACCGTACCATCTACAACGTCAAACATCTCTTCGATAACAGACTCAAACTCTTTTTCTAAGTTTGTTCTATCACTGACAAAACCTTCAAACATTTGTGAAAGATTTTTGAGGTTTTTATTTTTATCTTGTAAAGAAGAGATAGACTCTTGTGCAACTTGAAGTAAGCCCAAAGAATCGTTGTGCGTAAGTATCTCATTAGAAACTATTTGTGTAGTTGAGAAGCTATCAGAGTGGCTCGTTATATTTGAGTCACTCTGATTTTTCTGCTCTTTTGAGATAATGGATTTTTGTTCTATAAAATTTATATTATTTCCCAAACTTCCACTAATTCTCATAAGCCTTAGCCTTTAAAATTTTGAAAGATAATTTGTATCGAAATTATTATTTATAAAATCTGGATTGTCCATCATTTTGAGGTGAAAATCTTTAACAGTTTTTATACCCTCTATTTGAAGTTCACTAAGTGAATTTTTCATCTTAGCGATTGCTCTCTCTCTTGTTTCAGCCCAAACGATAAGCTTACCTATCATAGAATCATATGTTGATGGAACAACATAGTCTTGATACACATGTGAATCCATACGAACATTGCGTCCACCAGGTACGACATATTTTGTTATCTTGCCAGGGCTTGGGATAAACTTTATAGGATCTTCTGCTGTGATTCTACACTCGATAGAGTGCCCTTTTAAAACGATGTCTTCTTGCTTTGGCAACTCTTCACCCTCAGCAACTCTAATCATAAGTTCGATGATGTCAAGCCCACTTACCATCTCGCTAACACAATGCTCAACTTGTAATCTTGTATTCATTTCCATAAAGTAAAAGTTTTTATCCGCATCTAACAAGAACTCAAACGTACCAGCGTTTTCATATTTGAGATACTTTGTAGCCTTTACTGCTACTGCGTGGAGATTTGCTCTTGTCTCTTCATCAAGTATCTGTGCTGGTGATTCCTCTATAAGCTTTTGATGACGACGTTGCAGTGAACAATCTCTCTCACCTATACTTATAGCATTACCATGGCTATCTCCGACAACTTGTACTTCTATATGACGAGGATTTTTGATATATTTTTCCATATATAGCGTACCATCACCAAATGCACTCAAAGCTTCGCTTTCAGCCGCTAAAAAGTTCTTTTCTAAATCTTCTTCTTTTTCAACAACACGCATACCACGTCCGCCACCACCAGCGCTTGCTTTTACGATGACTGGATACGTTATCTTTTTAGCTAACTCTTTTGCTTCAGCAACAGTTTTTAAAGCACCTTCGCTTCCAAGTATGACTGGAACACCCGCTTTTTTCATAACATCTTTTGCTTTTGATTTATCACTCATCAAAACCATAGACTCAACAGAAGGACCTATAAACTTGATACCATGATGTTCACAAATCTCAACAAAAGTTTGATTTTCACTCAAGAAACCATACCCAGGAAAGATAGCATCACAGCCACTTATCTCAGCAGCACTTATGATAGCAGGGATACTTAGATAACTTCCACTTGAAGCTGCTTCGCCTATACAGATACTTGCATCTGCATACTGAAGATAGAGTGCATCTTTATCAGCTTTTGAATAAACAGCTATCGCTTGTTTGCCCATCTCTTTTATCGTTCTTATAGCGCGCAGAGCTATCTCACCTCTGTTTGCAACAAGGATTTTTTCTATGATAGCCATTACACAGCCTCCTTTAACTTTAGCAAAGCCAAAGTTAAATTCCTAGCACTAAAGCTAGTGCTTTGCACAGAACTTCTCATTAAACCTTCTCCACCGCAAATAGTGGCATATCGTACTCTACTGGTTGTCCATCATCTACTAAAATCTCTGTAATTCTACAATCAAATTCTGCTTCTATTTCATTCATAATTTTCATAGCTTCGATGATACCGATAGGTTGTCCTTTTTTAACTACTGTTCCAACTTTTACAAATGCTTCTGCACCAGGAGAAGGTGCTTTATAAAATGTTCCTACCATCGGTGAAGTTATAGCATCTCCCACAGCTTTTGCGCTTGGTGCTGCTTCTGCTACTACTGGTGCTTGTGCAACAGGAGCTGAAACTGGAGCTTGCATCATAGCTGGAGCTTGTACATATGTACCTTCAAAACCTTTTTGTAATTCTATTGAAAAATCACCATTTTTTATCTTTACTTTTGTTATATCACTTCCGTCAAAAAAACGCATTAAATCTTTAATATCTTTATTTGTCATTCATCTATCCTTACTATATATTTTTATACAAAAATTCTCTACATTTTACTTTTTTTTCCATATATAACTACTTAAAATAAAATGACCAAGAGTTCTGTAAAGTGTTGCCAACTACCTAATTTGCTCTATTACGACACCATTTTCTTCTATAAATTTTGCAACTATATCAGAATTTGTATGCTCGTAAGACTTATCATAAACTATCCTTTTTATACCACTAGCTATGATATTTTTACTGCAATCGCTACAAGGCTCAAGTGTGACATAGATAGTCGCACCATCTATCCTAATCCCCTCACGAGCAGCCCAAATGATTGCGTTCATCTCTGCGTGAATTTCATACGTTTTACTCCACTCATGATGCTCACTCGTATAAGCATTATCCCAATGCTCACAGCAGTTTATATACCCAGCTGGTGTTCCATTGTAGCCTGTGCTGAGAATCCTTCCATTTTTTACGATAACTGCCCCGACTTGCTTTGAGACACATTTACTCGCTCTTGCTATCTCATGGGCAATATTTATAAAATTTCTATCTGTTAACATTACATTCTCTCTATGATATTTTTTATACTTTTCTCAAAATCTTTATGTGTTAAAACTTCCCCATGTGTTGTATCACTCAAGCTTACATGTAAGGCAAGATTTTGTATATTTTCTTTAAGTTTATCAAAATGATACTTAGTAACTACACTGTCATCTTTTACCTCTATCAAACCGATAGGAGCTTTTACGTTTACTATATATTTTGCTGATTCAAATTTATGCTTTAAAAGATAGTCGATGGGAAATATAGGGTACTTCTTTTTTGCGATAGAAGCTATGGAGTCATATGGAGTTATGAGTATCACCCCTTTTACTTCTCTTTTTGTCGCAAGGTAGGTTGCTACACCTGTGCCTAAACTCCTTCCTATCACGATAACTTCTTTCTCTTTTGCATAGGTATCGTATATCTTTTTAGCATCACTAAAAAGAGCCTCTTGGCTCGGTTTTCCTGTGCTGTTCACATATCCGCGATAGTTAAAACTCACGATATCATAAGCCTCAAGATTTCTTACATGTAAAAGAAATCTTGTAGCATCATCAGCATTGCCTCCAAAGTATATCATCAAGGGGGCTTGTTCGTATTTGGATTTTTTATAGACGCCATCGAGTACGACATCTGCATCAGTTTTTAAAGTAACTTTTTTTACATCTTCCAAGACAAATGGCTCTTTTGGCTCAATCGCACTTGCATTAAAAACGATAGAACTTTGAAAAAAATAGAGATACGCCATCGCTCCAAGATAAATCATACAAATCAACAACAGTACAAACTTCACTCTTCTTCCTTTTGTAGCATCACACTCATATCATCTTTTAAATAGCCTGTTATTATATTACATGTAAGCTTTTTTCTTTTTGCAAACTCTTGTATCTCATCTTCTGTTTTGTAGTTGAAAACTTCACTCTGCTTTTCGCCACAAAGTATGTTAAACACGATACCTTGATGCGAATGTAAAAGCATATTTTCTAAAAAAAGCCAGGTATCAAAATCACTCAGTATATTTAAACTTCCACTAGCCACATACCAATCAGCCATAGGCAGTGAGTCTTTTAAGATATCTTTTTTTAAAAAAGCTACATTGGAAACTCTTTGGCTTGCGATGGAGATAAACTTTGCAAAACTATCTATACCTGTATAATTTTTTGGTTTTATTCCCAAGCTCTGCCAGTAAAGATACAAATCTCCAAAACCACACCCAGCATCTACTATACAACTTTTTTGAATCTCCTTTTGTAGGAGTTTCGTGATAGCTTCAAAACGAACTTCTTGATTTTCTTTTGAATTCCAGCTAAGCCCACGAGGGCTTATACCGTACTTTTTAAAAGATGTTTTATAGAAAGTTTGATTGTTTATCACACAAGTAGTGCTGAGACTCTTTGCTGTGCTATGTCATTTTGATGCGCTTGCACTATCATCGAGCTTTCAAGTTTGAGTTCATTTATCTTCAAGTCATTTATCTTGTTATCCATAGGCTCTTCCGAAACATTTGCGTAAGAGCTTGTAAGATTTGACAAAGAAGAGAGTGCATTTGTGATGCCCACTTCACTTCTAGTTATATTTGCACCTACTTGCGAGCTTAGGTTATCTAGATTTTTCATAAAAGTATCTATGCTCTCTTGGTCATCTATGCTTACACTCTGCAAGCTTGGTGTTTGTAAGTCAAACTGTGCAGAGTTAAAAAGAGGTGTTCCATTGTAACTTGCTGTATCAAAAGCACTTTGCATAGCATCTTTTGTTGCATTAAACTCTTGGGTTAGCATCTCTTGTTGACTTGCATTTAAAGCTGCATTGTTTGAAGCTGCACTAAGCTCATTTAGTTTATTTGCACCCTCATAAACACTACGCAGCGTAGAATCAGCACTTTGATATATCGCTATGGAGTTGTTTTCATTTTGGATAGATTGTGAGATAGTTGCGATTTGAGAAGAGAGTGAGCTTGAGAGCAGATAATCAGCTCCATCTTTTCCACTAAGTTCTCTTGTTGCTGCTATCTTTGCAAGAGCTTGCTGTGTATTTGTCTTGTTTTGGTTGAGATAATTTGTACTTTGTGTATCAAAACTGTTACCTATCTTCATAACACTCTCCTTAAATCTATCTGAAATTATTATACTCTGAGAGAGTAAATATGTCAAATAATGGCGTCAAATCAACCAATTTAAGGATTTAAAAAGCACAAAACAAGGCAGTTAAACTGCCTTTATATTTTATATATCCAAAACTATACACTCTTCTGTTGGACAGACTTCCATACAAGCAGGTGATGCATGATGACCTACACATTCAACGCACTTATCAGCGTAAACATAATAAATCTCAGCACCTGTTGGATTATCACTATCATCCACGATAGCTTCCACAGGACACTCATCTATACATGCTCCACATGAGATACAAACATCAGTAATCTTTACTGCCATAACTTTTCCTTATTCGGTATTTTTATATTCAATTTATATCAAGCCTCATCGGCACCTTTTTTCAAGATATCTTGTCTCAACCCGTTGATGAGAAAATCTTACAATAAATATATAGC
>DKEY01000152.1:18363-18788 GCA_002469305.1 Sulfurospirillum sp. UBA6810 | reverse complement strand
TGGTAGGTAAAATCCTTTGGAATTAAAATTGCTTTATATATGTTATCAACCTCCAAGGGGCAAGAATTGTTCAACAATAAAAATATACTTATAACTGGTGGAACAGGAAGTTTTGGGAAAAAATNNAAACCTAATAAAATCATTATTTATTCACGAGATGAGTTAAAACAGTATGAGATGGCTCAAACTTTTAATGAACCTTGCATGAGATACATGATAGGTGACGTGCGAGATTTGGATAGATTAAAAAAAGCGATGTATGGAGTAAACTATGTTATCCATGCAGCTGCACTCAAACATGTTCCCATAGCTGAGTATAACCCGATGGAGTGTATAAAAACCAATATCAATGGCGCAGGAAATGTTATAGATGCAGCCTTAGAGTGTGGCGTAGAAAAAATCATAGCTCTCTCCACAGATAAAGC
>DKEY01000152.1:0-18299 GCA_002469305.1 Sulfurospirillum sp. UBA6810 | reverse complement strand
GGCAATGTCGTAGGAAGCAGAGGCTCGGTTGTGCCTCTCTTTAAGAAGCTTATCAGTGAAGGTGTAAAAGAGTTGCCTATCACAGAAGAGCATATGACTCGATTTTGGATTACACTAGAACAAGGAGTTGAGTTTGTCCTTAAAAACTTTGCTCGTATGAAAGGTGGCGAGATATTTATCCCAAAAATTGCATCCATGACTATGCTTGATTTGGCAAAAGCACTCGCACCAGACCTTGGTGTCAAAATCATCGGTATCCGCCCTGGAGAAAAGCTACATGAAGTGATGGTTCCAAAAGATGACAGTCACTTGACATTGGAGTTTGATGACCACTATGTCATCCAGCCTAGTATCACATTTACACAAGCAAATGACTTTACATGTAATGGGCTTGGAGAAGTTGGAAAACCTGTCAAAATGGGCTTTGAGTATAGTTCTGAAACCAACACACAGTGGCTTGATGCCAAAGGCTTGATGGAGATGATTGAGGCATGATTCCTTATAGCAGACAATCCATCAACGACGAGGATATCCAAGCTGTTGTAGATACTCTAAGGGGAGATTATCTTACTGGTGGAAAAAAAGTTGAAGAGTTTGAAAAAGCTCTAGCAGACTACCTTGATATGAAGTATGTTTGTGTCATGAACTCAGCCACTTCAGCCCTGCATGTAGCCTACTCTTGTATAGATTTGCAAAAAGACGATGAAATCATCACGACAGCTCTAACATTTGCAGCCACTTCAAATGCCGCTTTGATGTGTGGAGCAAAGCCCATATTTTGCGATATAAAATACGATGGAAATATAGACGAGAAGAAAATAGAAGCCCTCATTACCTCTCAAACAAAAGCAGTTGTGCCTGTTGATTTTGGAGGTAATCCTGTCGCTATAAAAGCTATCAGAGAGCTTTGTGACAAACACAAACTTTACCTCATAGAAGATGCAAGTCATGCTCTTGGCAGTCAAATAGAAGACAAAAAAGTGGGGATTTTAGCGGATATGGTTATCTTCTCTTTTCATGCCATCAAACCTATCACAACTTGTGGGGAGGGTGGTGCGATAGCTACAAATGACAAAGAACTCTATGAGAGAGCAAAACTTTTAAGAAGCCATGGTATCGTTAAAAAACAAGTATGGAACTCTGACATGGTATCTCTTGGATATAACTACCGCTTGAGTGATGTCGCTTGTGCCTTGGGTTTAAGCCAACTTAAAAGGCTCGATACTTTTATACAAAAAAGAGCAGCCATAGCTGCATACTATGATGAGATTTTTGAGGACAATCCTTACTTTTTTACACTCAAAATTCCAGTAAGCGTAAGAAGTTCTTATCACCTCTATCCCATACTTTTAGATAGAACTCTTTGGTGTGCAAAAGAAGATATCTTTCGTGAACTTCAAGAAAGAGGCATTGGTGTGCAAGTACACTACAAACCAACCTATCAGTTTAGTTACTATAAAGAACTTTTTGGAGAACAAAAACTTCACAATACAGAAGAGTTTTATAAAGCAGAACTCTCTATCCCTTGTCATCAAGAGATGAGTTTAGAGGATGCTCAGTTTGTAAGTGAAACTCTCTTGGAGATTTTGCAAGTGCATAAGGGGTGTAACTTATGAATATAGCCATCATCCCAGCACGTGGAGGAAGTAAAAGAATCCCACGAAAAAACATCAAGAACTTTTGTGGACAACCTCTTATCGCTTACAGTATAAAAGCCGCTCAAGAGAGTGAACTCTTTGATAAAATCATCGTCAGCACAGATGATGAAGAGATAGCCAAAATCGCTGGAAGTTTTGGAGCCCAGATTTTGGAGCGTCCAAAAGAGTTGGCTGATGATTTTACACCCACTATCCCTGTTATAGCACATGCGATTGAAAACTGTGGGATAGAGCTTACTGACATAAAAGCAGCTTGCTGTATCTACGCAACTGCTCCTTTTGTACAAGCAAGATTTATCCAAGAAGCATATGAAAAACTCGTAAAAAACAAATCTCTTTACTCTTTTTCAGCTACAACTTTTCCCTTTCCAATTCAAAGGGCAATCAGAGTGAATGATGGAAAAATTGCGATGTTTTATCCTGAGCATTTTAACACTCGCAGCCAAGATTTAGAAGAGGCATATCACGATGCTGGTCAGTTTTACTGGGGAACACCTGAGGCTTGGTGCGAGGGGAAAGCTATCTTTGCAGAACACTCTACGATAACACTCTTACCAAGACATTTGGTACAAGACATAGATACCCTTGAGGATTGGGATAGAGCAGAGCTGATGTATAAAGCCCTCCATAATGAAAATCCTAATTAGAAGTGACAGTTCAAGCTCTATCGGGCTTGGGCATGTTATGCGAGACCTTGTTTTGGCTTCACAGTATGAAGATGACGAGATTATCTTTGCTTGTTTAAACTTAGAGGGAAACATCATAAACAAAATCCCCTATGAAGTAAAAATCCTCCAATCAAACAAACCACAAGAGCTTATAGAACTTATCAAATCTTTACATGTAGAACTTCTTATCATCGACCACTATGGCATAACATATGAAGATGAAAAAGCTATCAAAGAGGCTACTGGAGTGCAAATCTTGAGTTTTGATGATACTTATGAAAAGCACTATTGTGATATCTTACTCAACCACAATATCTCTGCAAACAAAGAGCGATATAAAAGCTTGGTTCCAAAAAACTGCGAACTTCGTTGTGGTGTGCTTTATACGCTTATAAGAGAAGAGTTTAGGCAAGAGAAAAAGCAAGTAAGAGAAAAAATATACGATATCTTTATCGCTATGGGTGGCACGGATGCTTCTGGCATAAACATACCTCTACTTGAAAATCTACCTCAAAATTTGCAGATTTGTGTTGTAACAACAAGTGCCAATGCTGGGCTAAAAGAGTTGCAAGAATTTCTTACATGTAAGAAAAATATATCCTTACATGTAGATACCTCTTTTATGGCAAAACTACTCAATCAAAGTAAATTTGCCATCATCAGCCCAAGCGTTGTAGTGCATGAAGTTTTATATATGGAAGTGCCTTTTTTGGCGATTAAAACGGCTTCAAATCAAGACGATATATATGAGTATCTCAAAGCAAATGAGTACAATGTGATGGAAAAATTTGAAGCAAAAAAGTTTAAAGCATGTGTGAAAATATAAATTTTATCGACTTAAATGAAAAAGAGATAGAGCTTGTTTTATCGTGGCGAAACGATGAGCGAATAAAAAAGTGGATGCATACACGAGAGGATATCAGCCTTGCATCACATCTAAAGTTTATAGAGTCTTTAAAATCTGACACTTCAAAAGACTACTTTTTGGTGAAAAAAGAGGATGAGTACTTGGGTGTTATCGACTTAAACAGAGATTTTTTAGGGATATACGCAAATCCTGATAAAAAAAGAGTTGGTGATGTCTTGCTTGAGAGGATTATAGCGTTTGCTTTTAGAGACAAAAAGCTTCCACTTTTAAAAGCAGAAGTTTACAAGGAAAATCTCTCAGCCATAAAACTTTATAAACGATTTGGCTTTAAAGTAAAAGATGAAGATGAAAATATCCTCAATATGGAGCTAGAAAATGAAAATCGGTAATTTTAATTTAAACAAAGATGGTACTTTCATCATAGCTGAACTAAGTGCAAACCACAACGGAAATCTCCAAAATGCACTCGAGAGTATAAAAGCAGCGCATGAGATAGGGGCAAATGCTGTAAAACTCCAAACTTACACAGCCGATACTCTTACACTCGATTGTGATAAGGAAGATTTTATCATCAAAGGCGGAACGCTTTGGGATGGTAAAAAACTCTATGATTTATACAAAGAAGCATACACCCCTTGGGAGTGGCACAAAGAGTTATTTGAGTATGCAAGAAGTTTGGGGATAGATATCTTTTCAACGCCTTTTGACAAAAGTGCGGTTGATTTTTTAGAACAGTTTAACCCAAGTGCTTACAAGATAGCCTCTTTTGAGATAACAGACTATGAACTGGTACGATATACTGCTTCCAAACAAAAACCAATCATCATCTCAACAGGAATTGCTACAAAAAAAGAGATAGAAGATGTTATCAATATCTGCCATGAAGTTGGCAACAAAGAGATAATCTTACTCAAATGTACCTCCGCTTATCCTGCCCCTCTTGAGAGTGCAAACCTAAACACGATACCAGATATGGCAAAAACTTTTGGCGTAAAAGTGGGCTTTAGTGACCATACCTTAGGTATCACTGCACCCATAGCAGCAGTAGCACTTGGCGCATGTGTTATCGAAAAACATTTTATCTTAGATAGGTCTATTGGCGGTGCGGACGCTGATTTTTCACTAGATATTGGTGAGTTTAAAGCGATGATACAAGCTATCAGAGATACTGAGAAACTTTTGGGAACGCCTACTTACAATCTCAACGAAGAAAACATCAAAGGACGTCAATTTTCACGAAGTCTTTATGTGAGTCGGGATATAAAAAAAGGTGAAGTTATAAGCCAAGAGAACATAAAAAGTGTTCGCCCAGGACATGGACTGCATCCGAAATATTTACAAGAGATTTTGGGTAAAAAGGCTAAAGCTGATTTGGGCTTTGGTGATAGACTCTGCATTGAAGATATTTCGTGAAAAAAATCGCACTCTTTGCGCACGATGCTGGTGGGGCTGAAATCCTACTAGAACTACTCAAAGCTTCTTTACACGCTGGAGATTTCTCTGTTTTTTGTTTAAAAGATTCTCCTTGTTTTAGGCTTTTGAGAGCAAAACATCTTGAAGAATTTTGCCAAGAAATACATGAAGATAAAAAGGATATAGTTACAAAACTCTCCTCTTTTCATCCAGACCTTATCCTTTATGCAACAGGCTGGCAAAATCACTTAGAGTATCATTTTTTAGAGTACGCAAGAGCACACCATATCCCCTCAGTCGCTTTTTTAGACCACTGGACAAATTACCGTGAACGTTTTGGCTATCCAGAAATTAATTGGCAAAATAATCTGCCTGATTTTATAGCCGCACACGATAAAGTGAGTGAAGCAAAAGCGAAAAAATTTGAACTGCCCAATGTAGTTGGCATCAAAAACTACGCTCTTCTTGCCCAATTAAAAAATTTTAAATCCAGAGAACAAAGTGATACTTTGCTATTTTTGAGTGAACCAACATCCAAAGTTGCACTAAATTCTTTTGGAGATGCCTATTTTTGGGGATTTAATGAAAAAGAAGTTTTCAAAAATATTCTTACATGTAAAGAAAAATTTGAGTGCCAAAACCTCATCATCCGCCTCCATCCCTCAGACTCAGCTCAAACCTATCAAGAACTAGATAAAAATGCGACATTTAGCGATGTGAGTTTAGAAGAGGATATAGCAAGGGCAAAAGTTATCATAGGCATAGATACTGTCGCTCTTTACACCGCTTTCTTACTTGGCAAAAAAGTCCTCTCTTATATCCCCTCAAACAAAAGAGATTGCCAAGTTCCTCTACCTAAGACAAATCAATTGAGAAGCTTTGAAAATTTCAAACTTTCACAACTCCAAACAATACAAGAGAAGCCCGAAAATTTCGGTATAGATTTTGCTTTATTTTTAGAAAAATACCTAGGATTATAATGCAACAACCACTTTTGTGTGCCATTATCGGAGCTGGAAGTATTGGGGGCTTGATTGATTCTCCACAAAGTCCAAACATCGCTTCACATGCACATGCCATCACGAAACATCCTTTATGTAAGCTTGTTGCTATTTGTGAGCCTCATCATGCAAACCAAGAAGAGTTTATAAAGCGTTGGGGACAAGTCAATGTTTACGAAAGTGATGAAGAGTTGCTTCAAAAAGAGAAGATAGACCTCCTTATCATAGCTTCTCCAACTCCTTTTCATAACGCTACCTTACAAAAAGCCTTACATGTAAAAAAAATCTCTTATATCCTTTGTGAAAAACCTCTGGTTGCAACATCTGATGCACTCAAACAAATCAAGCCTTTACTGTTGCAAAGCAAGAAAAAAATCCTCATCAATCTCATACGCACATTTGATCCCTCTTTTCAAAGTCTAGCAAAAGATATACAAGATGGTATATTTGGAAAGGCTTTGCATTTTCAAGGGATTTTTACTAAAGGATTGCTACACAATGGTATCCATATGCTCGGTATCCTTGCTCATTTTTTTGGCAAAATAGAGAGTATAGAATCTTTACATGTAAAGATTCTGCAAGACGATATAAGCGGAGATTTTAAGCTTACATGTAAAGATGCTTCTGGTTTGCTTAGTTGTATGGAAAACTTGCCTTATTCTGATTTTGAACTTACCTTATGGTTTGAAAATGCTAAAGTAGAGATTCTTGAGGGTGGAGCAAAAATCAACCTTTTTGCAAAAAAACCTTCTACACTATATGAGGGATATTTTAACTTGGAGTTTGAGAAAACACTCCCAAATACCTTGCAATCATACGCCCTTAATTCACTTGATTTTTTACTCCACAGCCCTCAAACTGAAGCAAAAGAGATTTTAGAAAAACATATCATGATACATGAAACAATTTTTGAAACCCTAGACAAAGAGAAACAAAGATGAAAAAATTAGCCATAAATGGCGGAGAAAAACTTCGCACAAAACCTTTTCCAGCCTATAACACTATCGGTACAGAAGAAGAGGAAGCTGTTCTTAGAGTCCTTAGAAGTGGAAAACTTTCAACTTATCTTGGTGCTTGGCATGAGGACTTTTATGGAGGGACTGAAGTTAAAACTTTTGAGGCAGAGTGGGCAGAGTTTTTTAAAGTAAAACATGCCATCAGTGTCAACTCCGCTACTTCAGGGCTCATCTGCGCTGTGGGTGCTGCTGGTATAGAAGCGGGAGATGAAGTCATCGTCAGCCCTTACACCATGTCCGCTTCTGCCATAGCACCACTTTTTTATGGTGGCATTCCTATCTTTGCAGATGTTGAAAAAGATACCTATTGTTTAGACCCAAAAAGTGTTGCAAAGAAGATTACTAAAAAAACTAAAGCCCTCATCGTTGTAGATATCTTTGGACAACCTTATGATGTAGAGGCTATCAATGCACTCGCGCAAAAGCACAACCTCATCGTCATCGAAGATGCTGCACAAGCCCCAGGTGCAATGTACAAAGACAAGTTTGCAGGCACTCTTGGTGATATGGGTATTTTTTCACTCAACTACCACAAGCATATCCACTCAGGTGAAGGTGGTGTAATAGTCACCGATAATGATGTGCTTGCAGATAAACTCAGACTTATCCGTAACCACGCAGAATCTGTCATCGCAAATAAAGGCTTTAACTCAAATAATGAGCTTGTAAATATGGTGGGATTTAACTTTCGTATGACAGAGATAGAGTGTGCCATAGCAAGAGAACAACTCAAAAAACTTCCAAAGCTTTTACGCCAAAGACAAGAGAATGTTGCTTATCTCAATGAAGCACTGAAAGCCATCCCTTGTCTCAAAACAACTACGCTAAGAAAAGATATAAAACACGCTTTTTATGTACATCCGCTGGAGTTTGAGAGCAAACTTGCTGGTGTGCACCGTGATGTTTTTATCAAAGCAGTGAAAGCAGAACTCCCTCGCACTTTGATGCGTGATGATTCAGATGTTTTGATGGGATGTGGGTATGTCAAACCTATCTATCTGCAACCTCTATTTGCCCATAAAATCGCTTTTGGCTCAAAGGGCTATCCGTTTAACCTCTCCACTGTAACATACCAAAAAGGCGATTGTCCTGTGTGTGAAGAGTTGCACTTTGAGAGACTTTTCACCCATGAGTTGATGCGTCCACCTATGAGTAAAGTTGATATGGATGATGTCATCAAAGCTTTTGAAAAAGTATGGCAAAACAGAGAGGAATTAGTTTGAAAGCTTTAAATAAGGATAATGAGAGATGGTAAAATTAAAACTATCGATGGCGATATACCTTAAAACATCTAAAGAATTAAAAAGGAACTATTGCAATATGCGTACACAAAACAATATGAGAGCTCAACATGTATAATCCTTTTTTAATCGGAAAAAATATCTATCTTAGAGGTTTGAGTGTTGAAGACGCGCAAGGAGACTATCCAAGCTGGCTCAATGACGAACTTATCTGTCAATACAGTGAACACCATGTTTACCCTTATACAAAAGCTCAAGCAATCGAGTATATAGAACAACTCCCATCCCAAAAAGATAGAATCATGCTTGCTATCGTTGATAAAAAAAGTGACAAACACATAGGTAACATTACCCTGCTTGCCATCTCTTCTTTGCACCGTAGTGCAGAGTTTTCTATCCTCATCGGCAACAAATCTTTCCATGGCAAAGGTATTTCCAAAGAAGCTTCCCTACTTATACTTGAGCATGGATTTAACACTATGAATTTACACCGTATCTGCTGTGGTACGATGGTATCTAACACACCAATGCAAGGTCTTGCACGCTCTTTGGGTATGGTTGAAGAGGGTATATTTCGAGATGAAGTTTACAAAGATGGAACTTACCACAATACGATGCGCTTTAGTATCCTAAAAGATGAATTTAACGCACAAAAAAAAGTATCGGAGAAATAATTATGAGTTCAAGAGCACCTAAAGAGATTCACGAAGAGCGCCTTAAAATGCATAATGCTAATGTAGCAAACCGCATTCAATACTTTAATCGACAAACTGGTCATTTTTATGAAGAACTTTTAGAGCAACGTCCTTGTCCTACATGTAAAGAAAATCATGAGCAATTTTTATTTTTTAAAGATGGTGGACGTCATGTCAAATGCACGAAGTGCGATATGATCTATCTCAACCCCGTCTTTAAAGATGAAAACTTAGAAAAATACTATCGTACAAACCATGACTTACAAAGTGAGATCGTTGCGAGTGATGGCGATTTCTATACAAATATTTATACAAAAGGTCTTAAAGCCATTGAAAGCGTAGTGGCGAAAGGTAATATCCTAGATATTGGCTGCTCCGCTGGTATCTTTTTAGACATCGCTAAACAGCATAGCTGGGCAACATATGGGGTAGAATTAAATGAAAAAGAAGCCTCTTATGCTCAAGCCAAAGGTCATACTGTCTATAATAAATTTCTCAATGAGGTAAGTTTTCATGCTCCACTGGAAGCTATCTGCTTATGGGATGTTTTTGAGCACCTCAAAGACGGCGAAGCCTATCTTAAAGAGATGAACCCTCTTCTAAGTGAACAAGGGGTTGTCTTTTTACAAATCCCAAGTGCTGATTCACTCGCAGCTAAAATACTACAAGAAAAATGCAATATGTATGATGGGATTGAGCATGTAAATCTATACTCTTACAAGTCGATTGAAAAACTGGCTCTCAAATGTGGCTTTGAAATACAAAGTTGCGAAACAGTTATAGGTGAGATTGGCGTTATGAACAACTATTTAAACTATGACGATCCATATTTTGGAGAGAGCACTAACACGAAAACTTTCCTTGGTGGACTGGATGAGAAGTGGCTCCATGAACAAAAAATGGGCTATAAAATGCAACTTGTGCTAAGGAAAGTAAAATGAGATTTTGTACAAAATGTGTTATGCCAGACACAAAGCCAGATCTACACTTTGATGAAGATGGCGTTTGTGATGCATGCCGCTCACAGGTAACAAAAGACTTTGATATTGACTGGCATGCACGAAAGCAGGAGTTTTTAGACCTTGTTAAAAAACATAAAAAGAACAAATACTACGACTGTATCATAGGCGTAAGTGGAGGAAAAGACTCTACTTACCAAGTGCTCAGTGTCCTTGAAATGGGTCTCAATCCTTTGTGTGTCTGCTTTGAGCCGACCATCCCTACGGAGGTAGGTCGTCAAAATCTTGAGAACCTCAACAATCTGGGTGTTGATTTAATCCATATCAAACGCAACCCAAATGTGTATAAATCTATGATAAAAGAGGCGCTCAAACGTGTAGGAGATTGTGAATGGCCAAATCATCTTGGTATCTTTACAACACCTGCTCACATAGCGGTTAATTTCAATATCCCTCTGCTTATATGGGGTGAAAACTCTGAAATCGAGTATGGTGGACCTGCAGCAAGTAAGCACAATGCCTATCTTGATAGAAGATGGCTTGAAGAGTTTGGTGGACTTTTGGGTAACCGTGCCACAGATATGCTTGGTGTTGATGGTATCAGCGAGAAAGATTTGGCACTCTATTTTTATCCAGAGGATGAAGATATCCAAAGAGTTGGAGTGACAGGACTTTTCCTAGGCTACTACATCAAATGGGATTTACGAAAAATCTTGGAAGCTTCACGCCAACACGGCTTTAGTGTTGCTGATAGACGTGTAGAGACTACTTATGAAAACTTTGAAAATTTAGATTGTTACAGCAACCATGTTCATGACTACCTCAAGTACGTCAAATACGGTTTTGGCAGAGCAAGCGATAATGCTTGTTTAGATGTCAGACTAGGCTACATCACCAGAGAGGAAGCTGTGCGTTTGATCACAAAATATGATGGAATACCACCGATGAAAGCTATCAATGAGTTTTTAAAATACACAGGTTTTTCACGTGATGAATTTGATACTATCGTGGACTCTTTTACCAATAAAAAAATCTTTAAACGTGATGCCAATGGCAAATTTATAAAAGACATAGACGGTTCATTGGTACGAAAAGAGGAATACATTGTCCGCTAATATCGTTATTATTGACTATGGGATGGGGAACCTACGCTCTGTCCAAAAAGCTTTTGAAAAAGTAGGCTTCCCAGCTGTTATAACAAACGACCATACACTTATCAAAAAAGCCTCACACATCGTTTTACCGGGTGTTGGAGCCTTTGGTGATGCGATGAAAAATCTTCACACCTTGGGTCTTGACAAACTCTTACATGTAGAAATTCTTGAACATAAAAAACCTTTTTTGGGTATCTGCCTTGGGATGCAGCTTATAGCTGAGAAAAGTTATGAGTTTGGAGAACATCAAGGACTAGGATGGATAGAAGGTGCAGAGGTTGTACGCTTTAAAGAGGGAAGTCTTAAAATCCCTCACATAGGTTGGAATGAAGTAAATTTTCACAACCCTAGTGTTCTGTTTGAAGGAATTCCAAACCACAGCAACTTTTACTTTGTGCACTCTTACTACTTTCAAGCGCCTCTTACATATGCTATAGGAGAGTGTGAATACGACCACTCTTTTGTTTGCGCTATCCAAAAAAACAATATATTTGCAACACAGTTTCATCCTGAAAAAAGCCAAACACACGGTCTTGCTATCATCAAAAACTTTGCACATCTCAAAAAGGAAGACTTATGCTAAAACACCGCATTATTCCTTGTGTGTTACTCAAAGATTGGCAATTAGTGAAAAGTATCCAGTTTGGCTCTTTCCGTACCATCGGGCACCCTACCGCAACCGTTCGTGTTTACAATGCAAGAAATGTCGATGAACTCATCGTTTTAGATATTGATGCCAGTTTAAAGAATGAACCCATAAATACAGAGATTATCACCGATATGGCAAATGAGTGTTTTATGCCTCTGACCATCGGCGGTGGCATAAAAACAATCGAAGATGTTTACACCGTTTTAGGAGCTGGAGCGGACAAAGTTTCCATTAACTCCGAAGCCATTAAGCGACCTTCATTTATCAAAGAGATAGCCACCATCTTTGGCTCTCAGTGTGTTGTCTGCTCTATCGATATCAAAAAAGTAGATGACACGTATAAAGTTTTTAACAAAAAAGAGGGCTTACTAGACATAGACCCACTTGATTTAGCGAAAGAGTATGAAGCACAAGGTGCAGGTGAAATTTTGCTAACATCTGTTGACAAAGAGGGTACAACACAAGGCTATGACCTTGAGCTTTTAAATCTTTTCACAAATACTCTTCATATACCTATCATTATCAATGGAGGTATGGGAAAACTTGAGCACGGAGTAGAAGCTCTGCAAAATGGAGCTGATGCCCTCGCAGCAGCCTATATCTTTCATTTTTCTCAATACACACCAAATGATATAAAAAACGAACTATTTAAAAACAACTTTCCAGTACGACTATAAAAGGATCACAATGGCAAACAGTATAGAAACCCAAGCACTTCAAACATTTCAAGCAAACCTAAAATATTTTGAACAAAATCATAAAGACATCTATGACAAAATTATTCTTTTAAATGCTCTTATTGAAGAGGGAAAGTATGAAGAAAAGTATGCTCTAGAGTATAAAGATGAAGGATATTTTGATGTAATCGAAATAGCAAATGGAAAGTATCTTTACGAAGAGCATAGTGTCTTTTATAGTAAAGAACTCGTTAATATGGTTGATAAAAAACGAATGGGTTCAGTTTTTGAAGCTCAGCAAAGATTTGAAGATGAACTAAAGAGCTATTCACTAGATTTTTTAGAGAAGGATGAAAATATACACAGTTCTCTTTGGGCAACTGCAAGAATTATAGATTTTGTTTCAAAGCACTCTTCAAAATATACGACTGAAATGAAAGCCCTAGTCAAATTTATCCTTTTAGGAGTAGGTCTTGGTCTACATATTCAGTCATTAATTGAAAAGCATGGTATCAAAGTACTCTTTATACAAGAAAATAATTTAGAACTTTTTAGGCTTTCTTTATTTACAACCGATTATTGCCAACTTTCCAAAAAATGTAAATTACATTTTTCTATCATGCAAACATTTCAAGAAATCCAGACTACATTTTTTAAATTTCTCAACGACAACTCTCATTACAATTTATATATTAAATTTCTTCCATTTTATAAAGACTATTTAGATACTTTGAAACAATTACAAAGCATTACGCTTTCTCAAAACTATATTGTTTACCCCTATCAAGGATATTTACTAAGATATTTCAGTATTGCAGATAAAATTAGCAGTGGCTATTGTTTTTTGAATCTCTCCACTGCTATGGCGAATATATCCATCGAAAAACCTGTATTATTTTTAGCTTCTGGACCATCTCTTGAACATAATTACGAATGGGTATATCTTCATCAAAAAAAATTTATTATAGCAACCGTTTTATCTGCTACTCCATTTTTACAATCAAAAAATATTCATCCGGATATTGTATTTCATATTGACCCAGAAAAAACACCTACATTAGCCCTACTCGAAAACACTGATATAGCAAAGCTAAAAAAGAGTATTTTAATTTTTGGTGCAGGCATAGATACTACAATTGCAAAAATATTTGAAGATTATCATCTTTTCTACATCGAGGAAACGACACAATTTAAAATAGGTCATCCTAGCTTTTCTACTCCAAGTATAGGTGAATATGGAGCTATTATGCTCACACTTCTAGGCACAAAAGAACTCTATTTACTGGGACTAGATTTAGCAGTAGATCCAAAAACATTGCAAGACCACATCTCATCGCATATTAGTACACAGCATTTAGAACAATCCGATGAATATAATATTACTTTTGCCAATTCTTTGTGCTATGTGAAGGGAAACTTTGTAGAAACCATCCCATCAAAACCAAATTTTAGACTCTCCATAACACAATTTTCAGAATGGATTAAACATTATAAAAAACCAGAACAATCTATACACAACCTATCAAACGGTGCTTTTCTTGAGGGAACCATCCCCACACATATCGATACAATTGATCTAAAAAGCTATAAAACACTTGATAAAGAGCTATTTTGTAACTCGCTATTATCTAAAATTCAACACTGTAGTTCTTGCGAGTATAGAAAAGTTGATAAAAAATTTCTTCTTGAACAATACAACAGAGCAAAATACATCTCCAGCAAAACAAACGTATTACGCTCAATAAACGCTAAAGAATCTCATAATTATTTATTCAAAAAACTTATTCCTTTTGTAGAAGAGATTTCAGAAAGCAACAACTCAAATAAATCACCTATTGGAGAAATCTTTTTTGAATACTTCCAGATAACATTATCCTTCATTTTTGATCTTTTTAATACTGCTGATACGTACGCTAAAAAACATATTGTTGAGATTGATACTCTTGTGTTAGATGAAGTAAAAAAAATAGCGGATAAAATAATAGAAAAACTTGAAGAAAATACTAAAAAATAGAGGCAACTCTCCCACTTAGGGAAAGTTGCCAACTCTAAAAGATTACTATTGGAGTAATCTTAAAACATTCTCACAGAAACATGTATCGTTGCTACGCAACTTTACCGATTGTTACTANNTGAAGTAATCTAAGAACGTTTTGTTGAACAGCATTAGCTTGACTCATAGCATAACTTCCTGATTGTGCAAGAATGTTATATTTTGAGAAAGAAGCTGATTCAGCAGCGAAGTCAACGTCACGGATGTTAGACTCAGCAGCTTTTACGTTTACTTGAGTTACAGAGATATTGTTGATTGTACTAACAACTTGATTTTGAACAGAACCTAAGTCTGAACGGATAGTATCTAGGTTAGTGATCGCTGCACTTAGAGTGTCGATAGCTTTCATAGCACCTTCAAGTGTAGTAACATCTATATCTGATAGGTTAGTAAACTCTTCATTTGAAAGCCCTACACCACCTGCATTCTCAGTATTTGCCATTAGAATGGTACCTGCAGCTAGCGTTGCTGTACTGCTTCCTTTTAAAACCATATCAGAAGATAATGTTATGGCAGCCGCAGAAGCACGGTCTTGCTCAAGAACATCCCCTGCTTTATAGTTTTGTCCACCCAATGTCATATCTTGCTGTAATGTAGTTCCTGCGGCAAATACTGTTCCATTTGCAAGAGTACTACCTGCTTTTACAAGCATATCCTCTGTAAAATTAGTTGCAGTAACTCCAGTGGTCAACTGTCCACCAATGGTTGATCCAGCTTTAAATACTGTTCCAGTTGCAAGGGAGCTACCGGCTTCAACATTGGTAGTCTGGTATGTTGTAACAGCTCCTTGAGTAAGAAGATCATTTCCTAAAGTACTTCCAGCCATTAAAGTAGAACTAGCTATGATAGTACTTCCTGATTTAAGGACCATATCATCAGCTACTGTAAATCTAGCTGCTACTGTTGCCGCCGTAGTAGTGTCCGCACCTAATACAGAACCTGATTGCAAAATACTTGTTGCATCAAGTTCAGCTGTACCACCAGATGTGTACTTGTTAGTCATATCAGCAGTCAATGTTAATGCTGCCACTAATGCATAATCTGCACCAAGTACTTGTCCTTTAACAAAATCTATACCATTATCAGTAAAATCTTGCTGGATAACAGTCCCTTTGCCAAGAATAGATCCTGCCCCTACTGTAGATCCTGCTGTGATAAAAGCATCTCTTGTTAAAGTTGCATCTGCCCCCATAACCAAAGAACCACCAATCTGTGTACCTGCAGCAAAAGTAGAAGCACTCGAAATAATTGTTCCCGCTTTTAAAGTAGAATCTATTACGGTTGCAACATTGCCTGTATTTTTAATATTACCACCAATTTCTGTTCCTACTTTTAGAACAGAACTTGCAGCAATAGATGAACCAGCGGCCAGTACAGAATCTTTCACTGTCGTTGTAATAGCAGTCGACGTAAGATCATTTGTTACTGCACCCGTTCCTATTCCTTCGATTTGGAATTCTCCAGAGCCTGATTGCACTAGCTCAAGATGACCAATAGTACTCATCTCTTTTGCTGTTGCACCAATAACACCTGAAATATCACCATCAACTTTTATAGCTCTTCCGTCTGATTGAAGTGTTAGCTTTCCATCTGTACTCATAGAAGCTGTAACACCTGTTTGGCTTGTTTTAGAGTTGATAGCATTTACTAAAGTACCATCATTGTCATTTGCTTCTACATTGATAGCACCTATATTGATACCATTGATAGCAAAATCACTTCCTGTAGTACCTGCAGATACTGCAGTACTTGCTGAAGATTCTACGATAGCTTTAGCTGTAATACCTGTATCTCCACTATATCTATTGATTTCATCAGCCAATGCACCCATACCATTTTGTGTCTCATTATTGTACTGGATATCAACATTTTTAAGAGTGATCTCTTTACCTGTTGTAGCACTTTTGAGTGTTAACTGTACATTTCCACCCTGGTCGCTCGCAAGATTTAGATCAGCTCGACTTGTTTGACCTATCTGACTTGTTTCAGCAGAAGCAATACTAACTTTAACACTCTCATTTGCATTTGCACCCATCTGGAATTCTTTATTTTGGAAAGTACCAGAAAGGAGTTTTTGACCATTGAAAGATGTAGTTTTTGCGATGATGTTTAATTCTTCCATCAATTTATCTATATCTTTTTGGATAGCAAGACGTGAGTTTGTATTTTGACCATCACTTGCAGCTTGAACAGCTTTAGTTTTGATAGTATCAAGTATGTTTGAGTACTCGCTAAGAGCACCATCCGCAGTTTGAATCAAACCAATAGCATCATTACCATTAGAGATAGCTTGTCCAAGTGAACTAGCTTGTGCTCTAAGAGCATTTGCAATAGCAAGACCAGAAGCATCATCTGCTGCTTTATTGATTCTAAGACCTGAACTAAGTTTTGCCAACGAGTTGTCAAGACTTCTGTTGTTCATTGTTGCACTTGTGTGTGCACTTAACGCCGCAACGTTTGTGTTAATACGGAAACCCATGATAAATCCTTTTATCTGTTTATTTGAGCTGCATCCTTGCCTCTCTTGTTAACTATATCGAACACAAGAAAAAAATGTTTATACTTTTTTATGAAATTTTTTAAAGATTTCCCCATTTACTTTTTTTTTGCTACAATCTCAAAAAAGATTTTCCATATATATAGGTAATGTATAGAAACGGAAAAATACACGATAGGCAATCAATGAAAAATTTAATCATAGTAGAATCCCCAACAAAAGCAAAAACGATAAAAAATTTTTTAGGAAAAGAATACGACGTTATAGCTTCTAAAGGTCATGTT
The DNA here is from genome assembly GCA_002469305.1 of Sulfurospirillum sp. UBA6810. Classification (GTDB taxonomy): domain Bacteria; phylum Campylobacterota; class Campylobacteria; order Campylobacterales; family Sulfurospirillaceae; genus UBA6810. The sequence continues at coordinate 1,466 of DKEY01000152.1, read as the reverse complement.
AGAGATTTACCAAAAAGTAGTTTTGGCATAAAAATAGAAAATGAAGAATTTGTTCCAGAGTATAGAACTCCACGTGATCACACAAAGATAGTCAAAGAGATAAAAGACTTAGCAAAAAATGCAAACCAAGTATATATCGCAACGGATGAGGATAGAGAGGGAGAAGCTATAGGCTTTCATATAGCGACTGCCATAGGAAAAGAACCTACAAGCCTTCCTCGTATAGTCTTTCACGAAATTACCAAAAATGCCATCACCCATGCGCTTGAAAATCCTAGGGTTTTAGATGCAAGCAGCATTAACGCGCAACAAGCTAGGCGCTTGTTGGACCGAATCGTTGGTTACAAGCTCTCTCCACTCCTCTCATCCAAAATCCAAAAAGGGTTAAGTGCAGGACGTGTTCAATCGTCCAGCCTTAAAATCATTGTGGATCGTGAAAAAGAGATCAAAGCGTTTAAAGAAGAAGAGTTTTGGAGCATCGATGCGCTTTTTAACAAAACCATTGAGTCTTCTTTGGTCGAGTTTGAAGGTGAAAAAATCGAAAAGATGACGATCACCAACACAGAACGTGCGCATGCGATCAAAGACAAACTTCTCACAGAAGCTTTTAAAGTAGCCCTTTTAGAGAAAAAAGAGCGTGAGAGTTCGCCCAGTCCTGCGTTTATGACGTCAACCCTTCAACAAAGTGCATCTAGTAGTCTAGGCTATTCACCTAAAAAAAGTATGATGATCGCGCAAACTTTGTACGAAGGTGTTAAAACGCACCAAGGTGTCATGGGTGTCATCACCTATATGAGAACGGACTCCCTCAATATTTCCAAGGAAGCAATTGAAGCGGCACGTGATCAGATCAAAAAAAACTATGGCGATGCGTATCTGCCTGAAAAACCGCGTTTTTATGCCAACAAATCTAAAAGTGCCCAAGAAGCGCACGAAGCGATTCGTCCGACAATTTTAGAATTTACTCCACATATTGCGAAAGAGTTCCTCAAACCTGATGAGCTAAAACTCTATACACTCATCTACAACCGCTTTTTAGCGTCTCAAATGAACAATGCACGTTTTGAATCCCAAACGTTGATGTTTGAAAGCAACAGTGGAAAGTTCAAAGCCAGCGGCCGCAAGCTTCTTTTTGATGGTTTCTATAAAGTGTATGGCGACAATGACAAAGATAAGCTTTTACCAGACCTAACACTTGGACAAGAGGTCAAACTCTCTAAAATTGATGCGAACCAACACTTTACGGAGCCACCATCACGTTACTCAGAGGCAAGCCTCATTAAAAAACTTGAAGGTCTTGGCATTGGTCGTCCATCAACCTATGCACCAACTATCTCGGTGTTAACGGCACGTGATTACATTACGGTTGAGAAAAAACAGATCATCCCCACCGAAATTGCCTTTCAAGTAACCGAGCTTTTAGAAAAGCATTTCCCCCAAATTGTTGACTCCTCGTTTACCTCTAC
>DKEY01000112.1 GCA_002469305.1 Sulfurospirillum sp. UBA6810 | reverse complement strand
GGATTTGCTGTTGTTGCTGATGAAGTAAGAGCACTAGCAGAGCGAACACAAAAATCACTAGGTGAGATTGATGCGACAACAAATTTAGTTGTTCAAAGTGTGATGGAAAGTAGTGAAGAGATAAACGCAAATGCTAAAAAAGTGGAAGATTTAACTACTATTACAGGTGAATTACAAGAAGTCATCAGCAATGTTGTCAATGTTTTAGCTTCCGCTATCAATTCCGCTGGAAAATCTGTTGATGATTATGTTCAAACATCAAATAAAATTAACAATATCGTTGTAGAGATTGAAAATGTCAATAAACTAACATCTCAAAATGCACGTTCTATTGAAGAGATGAGTAGTGCAACCGATCAGTTAAATCATATGAGTGAAAAACTCAATAATGAGTTGTTAAAATTTAAATCTTAAGAAGTAGTGATGAAAAAAATTGTTTTTTTAAATGGTAACTATGTTTTGGAAGATGAAGCAAAGGTTTCTATCTTTGATAGAGGGTTTTTATTTGGCGATGGGATTTATGAGGTGGTCCCTGTTATCAATGGAGTGATGATTGAAGTTACTCCATTTTTAGAGCGTTTTGAGCGAAGTTTGAGTGAAGTTGGAATGTCTTGGCCTATGAGCAAAGATGAATACTTGCAAATGCTACAAAATCTTATAGAAAAAAACAATTTGAAAGAGGGGGGAGTTTATACCCAAGTTACAAGAGGTGTAGCTCCTAGAGAATTTTCATTTCCAAAAGATACAAAGCCAACTTGTATGGCTTTTTCTTTTGAAAAACAAATCATCGAAAATCCAAAGGCAAAAACAGGGGTAAAAGTTGTTTCAGTTGAGGATATAAGATGGAAAAGAAGAGATATCAAATCTATCTCATTGCTCGCTCAATGTATTGCAAAAGAGCAGAGTGTCCATCAAGGTGCTTATGAGGGGTGGATGGTTGAAGATGGTATTGTAACGGAAGGAACATCTTCTAGTGCATATATCGTAAAGAACGATACAATCATCACAAGACCTCTGTCAAATTCTATCCTTCCTGGCATCAGAAGAAAGATACTTTTACAAATCGCAAAAGAGCATGATATAAAGGTAGAGCAAAAACTTTTCAGCCTAGAAGATGCTTACAACGCAGATGAAGCTTTTTTATCAAGTGCAACTAGCTTAGTTCTTCCTATCATTGAGATTGATGGAAGAAAAATAGGCGATGGAACTCCTGGAAAAATATATACAAAAATCCGCAAGATGTACGAACAATACGCACTCAATGAAGCAAAATAACTTCTCTTTGATTTCTTACATGTAAGCTTATTGAAAAGGATAAAAGGGAAAATGATTACTTGTGATTTGGGTTCAAACACACTGCGAATTTTAGAGTTTGATTGTGAAAAAAGAGTACGTATAAAAGAGTTTGAGAGAGTTGTAAGAACAGCACAAAATCTGTATAAAACACAAATGATAAGCATAGAGTCTCAAAAGAGAATTCTTGATGCTTTAGATGAAGCAAGTAAGCTTTTTGATTTTAGTTGTGATGATGTTTTTTGTGTTACAACAGAAGCATTAAGACAAGCTACAAATTCAAAAGAAGTTATCCAAATAATAAAAGATAAATTTGACTTAGAATTTAAGATAATAGACGGACAAGAAGAGGCTAGACTCACTCTTTTAGGTATAGAAAGTGGCTTAGAAGATGCAGGGATAAAGAGTGATAATTATGTGATGATGGATTTGGGTGGCGGTTCTACTGAGATTAGCTTTAAAAAAGAGGGAAAAACTATCAGTAAGAGTTTCTCTTTTGGGATTGTGACTTGTGCTGAGAGATACAAAACAATCGATACTATCTCAAAAAATATAGCTCATGATACAAAGCAGATACAAGAGTTTATAGAACAAAATCATATAGATATAAAAAGTTATATTCGATTTGTAGCAACTGCGGGCACACCAACTACTGTTGCCTCTTTTGTTGAGGGTATGCCTTATAACTCTTATGATTATAAAAAAATCAATGGAAAAATCTTACATGTAAAAGATTTTAGAAACTCTTTGGAAAAACTTTTAAAGCTTGAAGAGAGTGAAAGAGAGTTTTGGGTAGGCACAAACAGGAGTGATTTGGTATGTGCTGGTATCTTGATTGTTCAAGACATTATGAATCTTCTTGGATTTAGTGAGTGTACAGTCATAGATAATGGGCTAAGAGAGGGTTTAGCTATATCAAAATGTAACACAAAAGCCATATGCTAAGACATTAAATACTAATTTTATCTTCCTTACGATACAATAAGCAACTTTTTAAATTATAAGCAAAGGAGAAGTCATGGAATTAAACGGTTCGCAAATGGTTGTTGAAGCACTGCGAAAGGAGAACGTTAGTGTAGTCTTTGGCTATCCTGGTGGCGCTATAATGAATGTATATGATGAAGTTTATAAACAAGATTATTTTCAACATATTTTAACAAGACACGAACAAGCTGCGATACACGCGGCAGATGGATATGCTAGAAGTAGTGGAGAAGTTGGTGTTGCATTTGTTACTAGTGGACCTGGATTCACAAATGCTGTCACAGGACTAGCTACTGCATATATGGATTCTATACCTATGGTTGTTCTCAGTGGGCAAGTACCTATCACTATGATAGGAACAGATGCTTTTCAAGAGATAGATGCTGTTGGTATCAGCCGTCCTTGTGTGAAGCATAACTATTTAGTTAAAGATATCAAAGATTTACCAAGAGTTTTAAAAGAGGCATTTTACATAGCTCGTTCAGGAAGACCAGGACCAGTACATGTTGATTTGCCAAAAGATGTTTCAGCACATATAGGTAAATTTGAGTATCCAGAGACTATAACAATGCAAACATATAAGCCAAACTATAAAGGCAATGTTCGTCAAATCAAAAAAGCTGTTGATGCAATCGCTGAGTCAAAAAGACCAGTTATCTATATAGGTGGTGGGGCGATTAGCTCTGGAGCTAGCGAAAGTATCAAAGAGTTTGCTAGTATCACAGGTATTCCTGCTGTTGAAACACTTATGGCAAGAGGCGTTATGGGACATGAAAATCCACTTCTTTTAGGAATGTTGGGGATGCATGGCTGTTATAGTGCAAATATGGCAATGAGTGAAGCAGACCTTATGATAGCGTTTGGACCAAGATTTGATGATAGGGTTACTGGAAAATTAAGCGAATTTGCAAAACACGCAAGAATCATACATGTAGATATCGACCCAAGTAGTATCGGAAAGCTTGTTAACGTTGATTTTCCTATCGTTGGGGATTTAAAGAATGTTGTTGATGGTATGATTCCTTTGGCTAAAGAAAATGTTGATGCAAACAAATATAAAAGCTGGAGAGATTTACTTAACCGCTACAATGAAATTCATCCACTCAAATATGAAGATTCAGATGAGACATTAAAACCTCAATGGGTAATTGAAAGAGTCGGGGAAACGTTAGGAAAAGATGCATTTATAACTACGGATGTTGGACAACACCAAATGTGGACAGCGCAGTTTTACCCATTTTCATTTCCAAGGCAGTTTGTAACAAGTGGTGGGCTTGGAACTATGGGATTTGGTCTTCCAGCTGCGATGGGTGTTAAGAGGGCATTTCCAGATAAGGTTTCGATAAACTTTACAGGTGATGGCTCAATACTCATGAATATCCAAGAGCTTATGACAGCAGTAGAGTCTGATATACCAGTTATCAACATAATCCTAAACAATAAGTTCTTAGGTATGGTTAGACAGTGGCAGACGTTTTTCTATGATAAGCGTTATTCATCTACGGACATTAATGTACAGCCAGATTTTGTAAAGC
>DKEY01000138.1:28418-34484 GCA_002469305.1 Sulfurospirillum sp. UBA6810 | reverse complement strand
CATGAGCCTCTTTGAAAATCTCCATTTCTCTAAAGTAGCTAGAGTGCAAAAAAGAGAATATCCCATGATTTTCTTCTATGCCATAAGCAAGTAATCCGCTAAAGATACTTAGCAGTGCAAGAACTATCATCGCGATGATGGCATAGCTTGAAGCTGGGTTATGTCCAACATACTCTCTTGTCTTTGTAAATACGTTAAACATGTACTCTTTTAAATCACTAAGGCTAAAGTTAAAGTCTTGAAACTTAGAGTGCTTTGAGCCTATAAGTCCCCACGCTATCCTAAAAACTATCACAACTCCAAAAGCAAGCCCAAAAGCTACATGGTAACTGAGTAATCTCTCAAAATCGCCTAGTATATAACTGAGTGTAAAAAATAGTATCAGCAATGCATGAGCAACTCTATTAGGCAGTGGCCAAATATAACTTTTAATCATCCCACCCTCCATAATTTGGTATGTTAATGGCACGTTCTGAGTATATGCCTTTATCGGCGGTTCTATGACAAGCTACACAGTTACTAATGCTTCCTAGCTCTTTTTGAGAGATAAACTTTGTTGGAATTTTACGATGCTCTTTTTTAAAGTATGGAGTATCTGAAATCCTCAACGGAGTTTGGCTAGTAGAGAGTGAGCGGAGATTTGTAGGGGCATTTTTTGTGAGATACTCTAAGAGCGTTTGGGTATCTTTTTCATCTAGCGAGGCATCTGTTTTAAAGTGGTCTTGCAAAGTTTCCATAGTTTTTTCCCAAGAGCGTTTTGGCAGGAGTGCTGGTTGATAAGCAAAGTGGCAACTCCCACACTCTTTTTGATACAAAACATTATCTACTGGCGCAATGTTGTTTTTTGAAGCAAAAAGAAATATACTAAGGGATAGAAGTAAAAGTAAAGTTTTCATACTCAACTCCTACTTTGACATGATGTAGTAGAGTACATCACCTTTTTCTTGGGCACTTCCCTCTCTCACATATACATCTTGAAAGTTTCTTCGTAGCCACTTTTGTACATCTTTTACATCGGTGAGTCTTTGAGGATTTGCTTGTGGCGATAGAGGTTCTATGAGTTTGTTTGTCGCTGTGTTTTTGCCCTTTTCGCTTAGATTTAAACCATGACAACTCACACAAGAAATCTCTATACCTTTTTTGCCTATATGCTTTGATGTAAAGATTTGCTCCCCGCGGTTAATATCAAAGTCGATAAAATTTTTATCTACACTTTGAGCCTCTTTCTTTAACTCTGTTATATATTGGCTCATTTGAGGATTAAATTCACTCGCAAATAAGCACACAGAGATAATCTGTAATGATATAAGAGCTTTTTTCATCTCTTCCCTCCTATAATTTGATAGTGTTATAGTAAGGGAAGTTTGTAAAATCTAAAAATACACTTCTTTACAAAATATTTACAAATTTTCTTGAAAGTTGAGGATACTTGCTAAAGAGACAACATCACCAAAAACGATAACAGCAGGGGATTCTAACTCTTTTGCCAAAGCATCTAGCTCGTGTAGTGAGCCTGTGAGCACTTTTTGATTAGCTCTGCTTGCATTTGAAACTATCGCCACTGGCATATCCATAGCTACACCAGCTTCATATGCGAGATTTTTGATATCACTTGCAAAAGAGAGTCCCATAAGCACTACGGTAGTATGGTTTTTGACTTTTAAAAGCTCCAGCCAATCCACATTGAGTTTTGAGTCTTTAAGGTGCGCAGATACGACAGAAAAGCTTGTTGCAAAGCCTCTTGCCGTTACAGGGATTCCCCCACTTGCAGGGCCTGAAATAGCACTGGAAATACCAGGTACGACTTCTACAAAAAAACCAGCATTGATAATCTCGATAGCTTCTTCACTTCCTCTACCAAAAACAAAAGGGTCACCACTTTTTAATCTTGCAACAGATTTACCCTCTTTTAAAATATCTATGATTTTTTGATTTATCTCTTCTTGTGGAAAACTGTGTTTCCCTTTAGTTTTGCCTACATAGATTTTTTGGGTCTCTTTTGGGATAAGCTCTAAAATCTCATCTGAGATGAGGTGGTCGTAAAGAATTACATCTGCTATATTGATGATTTTTAAAGCTTTTAGAGTAAGTAAGTCAGCATCTCCAACGCCACAACCAACGAGATAGGCTCTTTGGATATGCTTTTTAGCTTCTAGTTTTGTTCCTTCTTTATCTATAATGCCCCTCTCTCTTAATTCACTTAATTTTTTATTTAAATTTCCTAAAGACTTTGGAATGACTGTTTTGATAGCCTCTCTTATTACTTGTGTGAGAGTAGGGCTAGCTCCATTTGAAGAGACTAAGATTTTCAAATCTTGATACTTCAATAAAGAAGCAAAATAAAAATCACAAAGATGAGGAATGTCAACAGCATTGAAAAGATAACCATACTCTTTTCTTTTTACATGTAAGGCTTGTGAGAGCTCTTCATCTCCTGTGGCATCTATCACTACATCGAAACCTTTTAGGTCACTAAACTCAAAAGTTTTGATTGTTTTTTGAAAAGGAATCTCTGCAAATTCTGGGATAAAATCTTTACTGAGAAGGGTGGTGTTTATATCGTTGTCCAAAAGTACCGTTGCCTTTTGCAAGGCAACAGGACCTCCCCCTATCAATAAAATATTTTTAGGGTTCAGTAGTATCGGGATACCCATAACTAAATCTCTTTTTGCTGTATATACTCTTGAAAGTTTGCATAGGAATTTCTGTTTTTATCATACTCTTCTATAATATCTCCCAAAAACTGTGGTAACTCTTCTAGGGATTTCTTGACACCAGTTTTCACTGCAAACTGACTCTTTTCTCCCTCTAAATTTCCACCTAGATAGATTTCATAACCCTCTTGTGTTTCACCATCAACTTTTACTTTACAACCCATGAAACCAAAGTCTCCTATGTGGGTGTGTCCACATGAATTTGGGCAACCACTGAAGTTAAAGCAGATAGTATCCTCAAAGTTTGGAAATCTGTTTTTAAGATACTGCGCAACTTCTGCACCAAAGTCTTTTGTCTCTGCTACTGCAAATTTACAGTACTGTTTTCCTGTACATGTAACCATGTTGGCATTGAAAGCATTTGGATATGCATATATCTCCTCTTGGGCAAGGGCTTCTACAAACTGAGCTGTTTTTTCATCTGGTACGTCTAAAAATACGATATTTTGTTTTGTTGTAACTCTTGAAGTTTGTGTGCCAGTTTTATCCATGAGCTCTACAAGCTTGAGTATCTTTGTACCACTGAGAATTCCTCCATGTAAAGAGGTGCCGATAAAACTTTTACCTGCAACTTTTGATGGATGTACTCCAAAGTGACCTCTGTTTTTTTGAGGTGTGATTTTTGGCTCATCAACAGCGATAAAATTTACATCATTTGCTATCTTTTCTAACTCTTCTCTAAATTGTACAACACCCCACTCATCTATGATGTGTCTCACACGAGCTTTTGTTCTGCTTGTTCTATCTCCACTATCTCTATGGATCTGTGCAACTGCTTTGGATACTTTTACGATATCTTCTCCAGCACAAGCGATGCCAAGTCTTGAAGCGATACGTTTGCCACTTCCAAGGCCACCCCCTATGCAGATGTCATAGAGCGTTTTTCCTTGATGTAATAGACCTGTAAATCCAACATCTTGGATTTCATGCCCCATACAGTGACAGCTACAAGCACTGACACCTATCTTAAACTTTCTAGGTAGGTTTGAGAAGTTTTTATTGTCTTGAAAAAAAGCATTGATATCACGAACATACTTTGAAGTATCTTCATATGAAGTTGGATCAACATCACAAACTGGACAAACAACAGTGTTTCTTGGACAATCCCCAGCTGCCATCTGTGTTGAAATGCCAACTTTTGTGAGCTTTTCAAAGATAGTAGGAAGGTCTTTGATTTGTATCCAGTGCAGTTGTATCGCTTGTCTTGTTGAGATATCTGCTGTATCTTGTGCATACTTTAAAGAGACTTCTCCAAGCACTCTTAACTGTTCTTTTGTAGCCTTACCGTCTATGAGTTTGACTCTGAGCATAAAGCGTTGCGATATGCCATCAACAGTTCCAGGTTTTTGAGTATAAAGCCCATACCACTTTAGCCTCTCAACTGTATCACTATCAGCGAGTTCTCCACTTTTTGCTAGGGCATGGATGTCTGCTAAAACATCCAAACCGTCTTTTTCTTTTTTGATACGTTCAACTCTCTCAGCTTTTGTCTCTTTAATCTCACTCATAACCTCTCCAATCAATTAATAGGTTTTGTTTCCCATTCAGGATAATTCTTTCTAATAAACTCGTTTAACTCTATCTCTGTTTGAGTATATACTCTCGCACTTTTTTTCTCAGCTATCTCACTAGATTTTGCTACTATCATACCAGCACCTAGTGTGGCATTTGTTACTCTATCTATGATAATAAAGCCTCCAGTTTGGCGATTTTTCTCATAGGAATCATATGCCAAATCTTCTTCCAAAGAGAGTTTTGCCAAACCTATTTCATTGAGATTTAGTGATATTGTATCAATTTTTTCTAGTGTATTGACATCTTGTTTATAGAAAATCTTATCAAATGTGCCATTGGTAAGCTTCGTGCCTCTTTTTATAAGATATCTTTTAGTCAGCTTTAAAGGCTCTTCTGCCATCCACACGATATGTACATCAAAGTCACTTGCAACATCAGGGATATCACTTGATTTGACGATGAGATTTCCTCTGCTTACATCTATCTCATCTTCAAGAGTAAGTGTTATCGCTTGTCTCTCAAAAGCTCTTTGCAACTCTCCATCATGCGTCACGATAGCTTTGATGCGACTTGTTTTTCTTGAAGGCAAAACAGTTATAGCATCTCCTACACTTATCTCACCACTAGCGATAGTTCCTGCAAAACCACGATAAGTCAAATCAGGTCTTATAACAAGTTGTACAGGAAATCTAAAGTTTGCACTGATTTGGCTACTCAAATCTACATTTTCAAGTTTTTCAATAAGTGTTTCACCACTATACCAAGGTGTTTTATCAGACTTTGTAACTACATTGTCTCCATCAAGTGCAGATATAGGAATAAAATCAGGATTGGAGATTTTTAAATTTTTTGCAAACTCCAAATACTGCTTTTTTATCTCTTCAAATCTCTCAAAGCTAAAATCAACCAAATCCATCTTGTTTATGGCGATGATGATGTTTTTTACCCCCAATAAAGAGGTGATAAAGGAGTGCCTTTTTGTTTGTGTTTGCACTCCATGTCTAGCGTCTATCAAGATAATAGCAAGATCAGCACTACTTGCTCCTGTTGCCATATTTCTTGTGTACTGCTCATGACCAGGAGTATCTGCTATGATAAACTTTCTTTTATCAGTAGCAAAATATCTATATGCCACGTCTATGGTGATACCTTGTTCTCTCTCGCTTTGCAGTCCATCAACCAAAAGTGCAAGGTCTAGTTTGTCTCCTGCACTTCCTATGGTTTTGCTCTCATTTTCTATGGTTTTGAGTTGGTCTTCAAAGATAAGCTTTGAGTCATGTAAAAGTCTTCCGATAAGGGTAGATTTGCCATCATCAACACTGCCACATGTAATGAACCTCAGTAACTCTTTGTTCTCATGTTGTTTCAGATAAGCCCCTATGTCTTGGCTTATCAAGTCAGTTGTTTCTATCATTTTAAAAGTACCCCTCTATTTTTTTCTTCTCCATAGAACCAGCTTCATCTGAGTCTATCATCCTACCTTGTCGCTCACTCGTTTTAGTAAGTAACATCTCTTTGATAACCTCTTGTAAGTTATCAGCTTCTGATTCAACAGCTCCTGTGAGTGGATAACAACCAAGTGTTCTAAATCTTACAGATTTTTCCATAGGAATTTCACCCTCTCTTAGTGGGAGTCTATCATCATCAACCATGATTAAGGTGCCATCTCGCTCAACAACTTTTCTCTTTTTTGCAAGATATAAAGGAACGATAGGAATCTCTTCTAAGAAGATGTATTGCCATATATCTAACTCTGTCCAGTCTGAAAGAGGAAAGACCCTGATGGATTCACCTTTGTTTACACGTGAATTGTAGATATTCCAAAGTTCAGGTCTTT
>DKEY01000138.1:0-28374 GCA_002469305.1 Sulfurospirillum sp. UBA6810 | reverse complement strand
CCCCACCAAATACAGCATCAAACTTATACTTGTTAAGGGCTTGTTTGAGACCTTCTGTTTTCATGATATCTGTGTGTACTTTACTACCGTGAACAAAAGGATTTATATCTTTTTCGATACCCTCTGGGTTGATATGCACTAACAAATCCATCCCTATTTCTTTGGCAACATTGTCACGAAACTCAATCATCTCTTTAAATTTCCATCTTGTATCTACATGTAAGAGTGGAAAGGGAGGAGGAGCAGGGTAAAATGCTTTCTTAGCCAAGTGAAGCATCACCGTTGAATCTTTTCCTATCGAATAAAGCATCGCTGGATTTTCAAACTCTGCAACTACTTCTCTGATGATGTGAATACTCTGTGCTTCTAACTCTTTTAAATGTGTTAATTTATCATTACTTAAATTCATAATTTTTCCTATCTTTTGTGTAAGCCACACTCTTTGTGTTCAGGGTTTTCCCACCACCATCTACCAGCTCGTATATCTTCGCCATCTTTGATAGCTCTTGTACAAGGAGCACAGCCGATACTAGGATAACCCAAATCATGTAACTTGTTATAAGGGACATTCTCTTTTTTGATGTAGTCCCATACATCTTGCTCACTCCAATCAATGAGTGGATTAAATTTGATGAGATTGTTTGCTTCATCCCACTCTGCGAGTTGCATCTCTTCTCTTGTGACGCTTTGTTCTCGTCTAAGTCCTGTTATCCACGCATCTAGCGGTTTGAGTGCTCTTTGAAGAGGCTCAATTTTTCTAGCATAACAACACGCTTTTCTCTTTGCCACACTCTCGTAAAAACTGTTGATTCCATGAGTATTGACAAAATCTTCAACCAACTCTGATTTTGGATAAAAAACAGTGATTCTTTTTGAATACTTCAACTCAGTTTTATCCAAGGTATCAAGTGTCTCAGGATTTAATCTTCCTGTATCAAGGGTAAAGATTTTGAGCTCTTTTGCATTTTTCACTATAACATCAGTCAAAACTTGATCCTCCGCACCTAAGCTTGAGGCAAGAGCTACTTTTGAGTCAAACTCATCATAGATAAATTTTATAATCTCTGGTAGTGGTTTGTTTTTTAAAACTTGATTAATTTTATCAACATAAATTCTGCTCATATTATCTCCTATATAGAGTACTCAGGATCTGGCTGTATAATCCCAAACTTCAACTTGCTCCATGTTCGCTCATGCAAATAGTATAAAATCATCTTAGTAACAACTTCTATGCTTCCTATAGATGCAGCCATGGCAATACTACCCGTGATGATATAGGATACAAGCATCGTATCTAGTGTTCCAACTGTTCTCCATGATATCGTTTTAACTACACTTCGTATTGCACGTTCCATTTAAACCTCTCTTAATCCCTAGTAAAAAAGTAGGGTTTGTTTGTAAAATATTTGTGGAAATATAGCAATTTTAGATATATATGTCAAGTGTAATGATTGGTAATAAATTTTTTACATGCTATAAAAACTTCAAAATAGCTATAAAATAGGAGTTTAAAAAAGTAAATAAAAACAGTAGAGTATATGAAGGTTAAAGAAATAATTTCTCTTTATTTTTCTTCAAATTTGAAAATTTATATATAAAATACATTTTTTTGCTATTTTTTCTTCATAGAATTAAAATAAAAAAGTTACATGTAAGGGTTTTGATACACAAGAGTTGAGCTAAAACAGGCTAACTCAAAAAGTTTTATGCAGAAGTATCTTTAAATCGTTCTTGAACACTTAAAAACTCATCTAAGTTTTCAAAAAAGATGTCGATAAGCTGTGGGTCAAAATGTTTTCCTCTCTCTTGTTTAAAGAGTGTAAAGATTTTTTCATTGTCCCATGCTTTTTTATAGACTCTATCGCTTCCCAGTGCATCAAAAACATCAGCAAGTGCTGTGATACGCCCATAGATATGGATATCTTCCCCACTAAGTCCTCTTGGATAGCCACTTCCATCCCACTTTTCATGGTGTTCATTGGCTACAATGGCAGCCATTTTTAAAAGGGGTCTATTGGAATTTTTGAGCATTTCAAAGCCCAGATTTGCATGTTTTTCCATGATTTCTCTCTCATGAGGTTCAAATTTGGCTGGTTTATTTAAGATGGCATCAGGGATAGCTACTTTTCCTATGTCATGCATGGGGCTTGCTTGTCTAAGCATCTCCGCTTCTTCTTCATCCAATCCATAATGAAGAGCAAGGATTTTACTGTACTGGGCAACTCTTTTGACATGATTTCCTGTCTNNCCGATAGCTCCCATCGTAAAGATAACCTCTTTTTGCGTGTCACTTATCTCTTCATTGAGATGCTGGATTTTCTCCAATCCCTCATGTATCTTTGTCTCAATCTCATCGACGGATAAACCAACTTTCTTTGTTACTCCATAGGCAAAAAATCCTAAAAATACAAGGATACCAAGAGTAAGGGAAAAGAGAATGATAAAAGCTCTATTTGTAGTAGAAGAGGAGAGTTCCTCAATAATTTGTGATATTTCCATCCCTATTTGTTTATTCTCTTTTAAGACAATACCAATATCTTTGAGTAATTTTTCTTTTGCTGTGTCTGTTTTTTTAAGTTCAATAGCAATAGCACCGATTTTTGTTACTGTGTTAAGATAGTTTTTTGTAGTTGTTTTTGAAACTTTTTTATGAAGTTCTTGTGTATAACTCAACCACTTGCCAAAAGCCTCTTTATCTTGATGTTGGTACAAAGTCTCTTTACTATAGTATTGAACTTGTCCAAAAAGTCTGATGAGAATATAATCAGTACTAAAAGTAGAAATCTCTTTTTCTAAAGTTTTACGTAGGGAATTTTCTTGTGGATAGAGTTTTTGAAATTTTGCATTCAGTTTGATGAAATCTTCTTGGAGTTTATACATAGATTCAAAGGCTAGCTCTATTTTATGCTCATTTTCAAAAAGTTTTTTTAGGTTTTCGATGATTTGTGTATGTTTTTCCCCATCTTTAAAAAGAGTACTGAGTAAACTAAAGTTTTGATTGAGGGGAATTTCTTCTTTGATTTTTTCAAAGCTTTTTTCATAATTGTTAAATTCTTCTTTCATATTATCAATACTTTGAATATCTTCTATATGAGTCTGTGCTTCTATGGATTCATTCATCCTCTCTTGGATAAGAATAATCTGAGAAATTTTATCCTTTACAAGGTTGTTTTTCTTTACTTGATAGAGGATAGAGACACTAAGAGTTCCTATCGTTAAGACCAAAACAATGATAATAAAAAAGCTTAGTTTAATTCTGTTCTTGATACCCATGTGGGTATTCTACATCAGTTATTCTTATATGAGTATTATGTTGTTACTTAAATGTTTTTAGCCAGAGATTTTCAACTTTTTCTCTAGCCCAAGGGGTGCGTCGCAAGAATTTTAAACTTGATTTTATGGAGGGGTCAAAGTTAAAAGAGTTGATTTTTACCAACACTCCTAACTTTTCCCAGCCATAGTGAGCTACTAACTCTTCGACAATTTGTTCTAATTTAATTCCATGTAGCGGATTGTTTGGTTGTTCATTCATGGTTGGCATTATACTGCATATATGCCAATTTTAACCTTTTAATTCCCTCTTTTATATCTTCACATGTAGCATTTGTATAGTTGAGTCTGATATAAGGACAAGGTACAGCACTGTTTTTATAAAAAACACTGCCTGGTACATAAGCTACTTGATTTTTTATAGCAAAATCAAAAAGTTGCATTGTGTCTATACCATCATCAAATTTAACCCAGATAAACATACCACCTTGTGGTATCTCAAAAGAGATTATATCCCCTAACTCCTCTTTTAAAGCACTCGCCATAGTGTCGCGTTTTTCTTTGTAAACACCTATCAAATTTTCTACATGTAAGTTTAGTTGATTGGAGTTCATGAGGTTTGCAACAACGTACTGTAAAAACTTTGAACTTTGAAGGTCAGTGTTCTCTTTCATCGCTTGAAATACATTTAAAAATTCACTCTTTGCTCGCATCCAACCAATCCTAAAATCAGGAACAAGTGTTTTAGAAAATGTTCCAAGGCTT
Organism: Sulfurospirillum sp. UBA6810; assembly: GCA_002469305.1. Classification (GTDB taxonomy): domain Bacteria; phylum Campylobacterota; class Campylobacteria; order Campylobacterales; family Sulfurospirillaceae; genus UBA6810. Next base: position 24,339 of record DKEY01000138.1, on the reverse strand, counting down.
ATGCACAGCTGTGGTAAAAGCTCATCAAAAGGAGTTGGAATTTTACCTTCATATCGGAGTGCATTATAAGGACTATCTTCTACAATGATGATGTTATAGTCTTTAGCAAGTTTGGCAACTTTTACGCGTGTCTCCTCATCCCAACTCCAGCCTGTTGGATTTTGAAATGTTGGGATAGTATAGAAAAACTTTGGCTTTTTTGTTTTAAAAATCTCTTCAAGTTCCACAACATCTACACCCTTACATGTAAGCGAAACTTCTATGATATTGGCATCATACAAAGCAAAAAGATTGAGAGCTGCTAAGTAACTTGGTTTTTCAACTACGATAACATCACCAGCGTTTATAAATGCTTTACACAAGAGATCTAGTCCTTGTTGCGAGCCTGTTGTGATGAGTATCTGCGAAGCACTAGCATCTTTATATGTTTTTGCAATCTCTTCTCTTAAAGGCAGTGCACCCAGAGCTGAACTGTACTGGTATATAGATTTTTTAGAGTTATTTAAAACGTTGTTAATCTCAGCTTTTACAACTTCATGAGGAAAGAGGGATTCATCTGGCAAGCCACCTGCAAAAGAGATTACTGAGTTGTCTTGGATGAGGTCTAGGATTTTTCTTGTAAATGACCTTGGCGCATTTTTAACACGATTTGAAAACATTGTTTTTCCTTAATTGTAGTATCAAAATAATATCTACATGTAAGAAAATCTGCTACAAAAAATATAAGTTATTGTTTGTTGATATGTGCTATAATCTGCTTATGAAAAAGATAACACAAAATGACCATAATCAAAGAGTAAATGAAGTTTTATTTGAGATACATTTAGATATAGCAAAAGAGCATAGTGTAAAAACACTTGCAAGTTTGGTTTCAATGTCACAGTTTTACTTTAACAGAGTTTTTAAAAAAGTGACAGGTGAGAGTCTGCATACTTACATAAGAAGAGTGAGACTTGAACATGCTGCAAATGCTCTTTTATTTAACCCAAACTCTTCTATAAGCGATATCTTAAAAGAGTCTGGCTTTATCTCTAACTCCTCATTTACTCATGCTTTTAAAGAGCATTTTGGTGTAACACCTACCAAGTGGAGAGAAGTAGATATCGCAGAAAATATCAATGAAAATATACAAGAGATAAATCCTCTTCGTGTAGAGATAGGGTATGTAGAGAGTAAAAATGTAGTGTATGTCAGACATAAAGGTTACAATAGAAGTATAAAAGAGCCTTGGATGCGACTTGCTGTTTGGGCTGAGGAAAATGGTTTGGATTTTTGTAAGTTTAAGCAAATAGGACTGCATCACTCAAATCCAAATATAGTCAAGAAAGAGGAGTGTCACTATGTGGCTTGTTTGGAACTTGACTCCAATCTTGTACCCTATCGAAGTGGAAGTATAGGCGTGATGCGAACTCCTCGTATGTTTTGTGCAAAGTTTTCACTATTGGGTAAGTATGGGGATTTGATGAAGTATATGGATTATATCTATTATAGATGGTTACCAAATTCACAGTATGAAAAGATGCATCTTCCCTCTATGGCACTTTATCATAAAAATCATTTTATAAGAGAAGATGAACAGTTTGAGTTAGATTTTTACGTACCTATCAGATACAAATAATCTCAAAGAGTCATGGCAAATTGTGTTATGTAAAATCCACCAAATACCAGCCAGATAAAAAGTAGAGTCGCTAGATAGATTGGCTTCATCCCTACTTTTTTAAACTTAGCAAAACTCGTTTCCATCCCCAAAGCACTCATCGCCATCGTAAGAGCAAAGGTATCTAGTGCATTGATACTAGAAAGGAGGCTAGAAGAGAGTAGTTCCAAAGAGTTAAATCCAGCTACCCCTATAAAAGCAACCGCAAAGTAAGGTATAGATACTTGTGTCTTGCGAGTAATTTTTTTGTTTTTTACTAATAGCCATAAGCCAAGTAGAATCAAAAATGGAGCTATCATCATCACTCGAAGCATTTTTACGATAACAGCATTGTTTGAAACTTCATTGCCAAGAGTATTGCCTGCGGCCACCACATGTGCTACCTCATGGATAGTACCACCTATGTAAACACCCATGCCAGTAGCATTGAGATTGATATATCCCATCTTATATAAAAAGGGATATAAAAACATAGCAAATGTACCAAATACAACTACGGTTACAACGGCAACTGCACTTTTATGAGGCTCACTTTTTAAAACAGGCTCTGTCGCCAAAATAGCAGCAGCCCCACAGATAGAAGAGCCGATAGTTGTTAAGATAGTAGTATCTGTGTCTAGTTTTAAAATCCTTGTGCCAACAAAGTAACCTATGAAAAAAGTTGAAATAACGACTGTAATACTTGTAAATATTCCAGAAATCCCAACTTGAGCTATGTTTTGAAAAGTAATCCTAAAACCATAAAAGACGATGGCTACTCTTAGGAGCGTTTTTGTACAAAAAACAATGCCAGCGCTCCACTCGCTAGGCAAATGCTTTCTAAGTGTATTTGCATACAAAATTCCCAAAATGATGCCGATGATAAGAGGGCTTATCCCCAAATGTTTAAAAAAATCAAACTCTGATATAAAAGTAGCTGTCATCGCAAAAAGAGAGACAAAAAGTAAGCCATGAAGGGTGTGTGGTCTGTGTTGCTTTGAAAATGCCATGTAAATCCTTTGAGAAATGATAGTCGAATTGTATATATAAGTAAAATATATTAAATTTGATATAATCATTTAAAAAATCAATAAGAAGTAAAAATGACTTTTAAAGAGTTAGAACTATTTTATGCTTTATGTGACAACCCTCACATCTCTCAATTCTCAGCAGATATTAGATTGACTCAATCAGCTATATCCTTGGCTATAAAGTCTTTGGAAAAAAAGTTGGGTGAACCTCTGTTTGATAGGATTGGAAAAAAACTTGTTTTAAATGAACGAGGCAGAGTCTTTAAAGACAACACCTATCATGCATTTTTATCCTTGCAAGATGCTCAAAATTTATTTAAAGAGGATAAAGTTTCAGGTACTATTCGCATAGCTTCTAGCAAAACTATCGGTAATTTTATTATGCCTCAAATCATATACGATTTTTTACATGTAAACAAAAATATAACCATACAAAGCCAAAATAAAAACTCAACACAAATAATGGAGCTTTTAAAAGAGGGTAAAATTGATATGGGTTTTATAGAGAGTGAGATAGAAGATACTCAAATCATAAAAGAGAGATTGGCTCAAGATGACCTAATCGTTGTAAGTAGCGATAAATCTTTGAATAAAGCGTTGTTTATAGATGAACTATTTTATAAAAAGTGGATTTTGAGAGAAGAGGGCTCTGGCACAAGAGAAGTGTTTTTAAAACACTTGGGGAAGAGTGTAAAAGAGTTGAAAGTTTTTATGGAGTTTTCTGATTTTGAAGAGATAAAACTACTTTTACAAAATAATAAAGATGCGATAAGTTGCCTCTCAAAGCATGTTGTTACAAAAGAGATAGCACAAAACTCACTCTTACATGTAAAGATTAAAAATATTGAGTTTAAGCGCAATTTTTATTGTGTGTATCATAAAAAAAAGTATATAAGCAAGGCGTTGGAGATTTTTAAAAAGTTTGTAAAAGAGAGTATATAACTACTCTCTTAAATCGCTTAATCTCTTCAGTAGATACTCAAGTTCAATTCTTTTTTCGAGTTTTTCTTCCACTTTTTCTTCTAAAAAGTCCACAAGTTGTTTTTGAAGTTTTACTTTGTTAAGGCGATTGATATTTGTTATGCCACCAGGGTTGAGGACATTTACCTCTAGGATTTTATCTCCTATCATATCAAGTCCAACAAAAAAGAGTCCATCAGAGATAAGCTTTGCGCCTATCTTTTTACATATCTTTTTTTGACCCTCTGTCATCGTGTATTTGTGTGCACTGCCACCAGCTTGGATATTGGCTCGCACTTCTCCAGCTGCTGGTTTTCTGTGGTATGCTCCTATCGGATTGCCATTGAGCATTAACACCCTAACATCACCATCTTCTGCACCCTCTATATACTCTTGGATGATGACATAGTTATCGCCTGAGTCACTGATATAAAAATCAAGTAAAGAGTTGATGTTTGTTCTTGCATTTTTTTCCAAAACGATAACCCCACGTCCACCAGAGCCATCAAGTGGTTTGAGTATCATCTTCTCTTTTTTACTCTCATCTATGATACGGTTGATAAACTTTTTACTCCCTGATACATGGGTGATAGGCAAGTAAGTATTGTTTGGGTCATGGAAAGTCGTCGTATAGAGTTTATTGTTTGCTTTTCTTATACCATCAAGGTCGTTGATGATGATAACTTCATCTTTGATAGCATCTAAAAAGTTAAATACGATAGGATTTATAGGAGGGTCTTTTCGTATCATGATACAATCAAAAGCATGAAGTGCACTCATACTTCTCTCAAACTCTACTTTGTTATAAAAAGTTGTTACGTTTTCTGGGATTTTATCCATAGGCTTTAGTGTATAGATATATCCGTGAACTACGTTGTTTCTAACAGTGAGATTGTTTGTATAGAGTATAGAAACTCTATGGTTTCTATGTAAACACTCTTTTATCATCAAAAGAGTTGAACTCTTCGTTGGCTCTAGATTATCCCAATGTTCGATTATAAAACCTACATGCATAGTTTGCTCCGCTTAAATTTATACGTTATTTTATAACAATTTTTGCTAAATTAGAGTAAAAGGCATTGAAGCCTTTTACTGTTGGTTGTTTTGTGCGAGTTTTTCAAATCTTTTTTTATGAAGTACAGCGAAAAATGTAGGAACATAGATGAGATTGAGTACGGTTCCCCAAGCTAGACCAAAGCCAAGAGCAACAGCTAGCGTTTGAAAGATAGCTGCTTCACCTGATGGGAAAAACATCAGTGTAAATATCCCAAGAAGTGTAGTCATGGTTGTGAGAAAAATAGGTCGAAGGCGTTTAGTTGCTTGGACGATGAGGTCGTGAATATTATGTACTTGCCTTAGTTTTGTGAGCATAATGATACCATCGTTTACCACAACTCCCGCAAGTCCTAGTGAACCCACGATAGAAGGCATCGTGAGATTCAGTCCCAAGATAAGGTGTCCTGCTAGAACTCCCAAAAATGAAAATGGGATAACAGACATGATGATAAAGGTATCACGAAATGAATTAAACAGATAGAGCATACTCAAAGAGACAAGAAGCATCGCTATAACAGTTGCTGAAGTCATATCTCTTTTAAGGTCACTTTTTCTCTGCTCTTCTCCTAAAAGTTTAAAAGAGATTCCTTGCTCTTTTAGTTCATCCATCGTTGGTTTGAGGGCTTTTATAACTTCTCCTGAAGTGATTATTTTTGAATCAACATTGGCAAATACATAAAAAGTCTTTTGTCCAAAATCTTTTTCAACTCTTTCAAAAGATTTGATAACTTCATAATCGCTTACCTCTTTAAAAAGGACTTCTCTTCCATCATCAAGTCTGATTTTCATCTCTTCTAAAGTCTTTAAGTCATCTTTATTTGTACTTTCTATCTTTATCTCTAGTAAATCTCTCTCATCAAAAGCAGATGTTTTTTTCTTTGATAAAAACATATTGGAAAGGTGTTGCCCTATCTTTTGTTCATCAAGTCCAAGCTGTTCTCCGTAAGTGTTCAGCTTGAATTTTATCTCATCGACTCCGAGTTTTGCAGAGTTACTTATGTTTACTATACCTTTCATCTCGTTGATTTTATTTTGAATAGTGTCGATTGCATCAAATATTTTTTGATTATCATGTGAGATAATACCAAGTTTTATATCTGATTTTACAGGCCCTGGTTTTCGCTCAACTACATAAATCTCTTCAAGATTAAATTTCTCTTTGTACTCTTTTTTATTGATAAATTGTTTAAGCTTTTTGGAGATAACAAAAGATGTTTCTTTTCTTATGGCTTGAGAATTGTCTTCATAAAAACTAAGATATGGCGTGATGTATCTGTCTAAAAAGTTTTGAGGCTCTATCTTGTAAAGCTCCAGCGTAATATACATAACATAAGGATAACTCTCTCTTGTTCCCTCTGCATTTCTTCTATATCCAGCGACCGAAGAGACAGTCTCTATGCCAAATTTTTCTTTGACTTGGACAAAATCTTTTGCGATGATATTTACTATATCGTAGGATTGTTCTATGGATGTATTTATATTGGCTTTGAGGGCTATGTTGATAGTTGTTGCATCAAAGCGTGAAAACATTTGAAATTTAGAATTTTGCAAACCTATAAAAGTGAGAATAGGAATGATAACTAAAAAAGAAAAAAGAAAAGTTTTTTTATATTTGATGTGGATTGTTATGAGTTTATAATAAATAGCATTTGCCCTTTCCCATGAGAGTGCTTTTGCTTTTTGTTTGAGTGTGTGTGCTGCATGAAGTGGTAAAAAAACAAAAGATTCTATCAAAGAAGCTACAAGGAGTGCTGAAACCGCGATAGGGATGAGTTTCATAAACTCTCCTAAAGTACCGCTGAGCATTAAAAGAGGGATAAACGTAAACAAAGTAGTAAGTGAAGCCATGATAACAGGCTTTGCCATCTCTTTTGCTCCTTTTATGGCAGCATCATGTGGTGCCATCCCTTCTTCTATCTTTTGTTGTATGTTTTCTGAAACAACGATAGCATCATCAACAACGATACCAAGTGCAACAAGAACACCAACAAGGGAAATCATATTTATCGTATAACCTACAAGATAAAAGTAGATAGCTCCCATGATAAAAGAGGTTGGTATCCCAAGCGCTACGATAAAAGCCATCCTTGTGTTGATAAGAAGTACAAGTAACAAGGTAACCAAGATGAGTCCGAGCATGATATTTGAGCCAACAACATTGAGTCTATCAAGAATTCTTTGTGAGTTGTTGTTATGCGCAGTAAATGTTATCTCTGGGTTTTGTTTTTGGAGCTTTGCTACAAGGGAAACAATGTTCTTAGTTGCATTGATGGCATTTCCATCTTCTGTTTGAGAAACAGAAAGAGAGAGTGATTGTTTTGCATCTATAGAGGAAAGCGTTGCTGCATCTTCATACTTTTTATGGATAGTAGCTATATCTTTAAGATAGATTTTTTTGCCATCAATTTTAATGATGGTTTCTTCCATAGCTTTTGCATCTTTTTTACCATTGTAAGTAGAGAGAAAATAGTGTTTGTTAGCACCTTCGATTTTACCTATGGGAAAGATGTATGAGAGTCCTGCGATAGAGTTATATACAGAAGTTTTAGAAAGACCAAAACTCTCTATTTTTTTTTCATCTAGTTTGATGTTGTAGTAAAGGTCAGAATCTCCGTAGATACTTACCTCGGCAATATCCTTAACCCCTAAAATCTCAGTTTTTGTTTTTTTTGCAAACTCAATCAAATCAGCAAGGTTTTTAGTATCTGAAGTGAGTGAAATATCAATGAGACTTTTACCAGTTACAGGTACAGTAACTTTGGGCTCATTCATATCTTCTGGAAAGTTTTGTTTTACTTTATCGATAGCGTCTTTGATTTTAGCAGCAGTATCGTATTTGTTTATACCTTTAACAAGTTCTAAGGAGATGGAAAAACTACCAGGAGAGATAGAAGTTGCCATCTCTTGTATCCCTTGGATACTTCTTAACTCATCTTCTATTTCACGAACAGCTATCTTATCTAGGATATCTATGGAAGCACCACTATAACTTCCACTGATTGAGATACGGTCAAGTTCAAAAGTAGGAAATATCTCTTTTGGAATTTTAGAGTATGAAATAACACCTAAAAGGATTATGAGAAAGAAAAGAACATAGTTCATCTTCGCATTATCTATAAAAAATCTGATCATTTTTTCCATTGGTTTAGCCTATAAATTATTTTGAAGTATTTTATCAGATGTGTGTTAATAAAGCTATAACAAAGTGGTAAATCAATACCACTTTGTCGATATCTCTTTTTAGAGAGAAAATTTAGTAGTGAAAAGTGCTAGTAACAGTTATAAATCTCTGTTTATGTGGAGTGATTTTTACTATCTCGCGACCATGATGGTAGGCTATATTTTTATATCCTATAAACTCCTCTTGATACGACTGCGTATATCTTGTTTCGCATCTTTGTCTAGTTACATGTGAAGGTCTGCTTTCATGGTAGTATCTCTCTTGGGAAAGATTGTTCCCCACAAGTGTTCCGATGATAGCACCACCCACAGTTGCGACTGTTTTTCCTCTGCCTTTTCCTATCTGATTGCCTAAAATCCCTCCTGCAACTCCACCGATGAGTGTTCCTAGTGAGCTATCATAGCTTGAAGGGTAGTTTTGATGTCTATATGGCACTCTCTCATCCCAACACTCTTGGTAAGGGATTTGTTTCACAATGTTTTGGTACATAGGGGTAGAACTGATGACTTTGAGCTTATGCGTTTTTGTAAAAGAACTTGCACTTAAACTGAGTGCTAGGGCTGTTAAAATTAAAGCTATCTTTTTCATTTTAGACTCCTTTTTTATCTTTATCTTTTATTTCTAATTGAAATCATAAAATAAAAAAGTGAGATGATTGTGGAGAGGACAAGATAGGATTAAAGGTGATTTTTATCTTTATACATCAAAGAATCAGAAGCTGTATATAAAGCATCTTTTGTAACTCCATCATCAGGGAAAAGAACAAGACCGATACTACATGTAAGATACAATTTATGCTCCAATATCAAAAAAGGTTCTTCAAAAGTTTTGGTGATTTTTTCTATAACGGTAGAGGCACTTTTCTTATCTTGTGCAAGCGGAAGTAAGATAATATACTCATCGCCCCCAATCCTAGCTATGGTATCACACTCTCTCAAGATTTTCTTTAACCGTTGAGCAACAGTTTTTAAAACTGTATCACCAGCTTCATGTCCATAGGTATCATTGATAGGTTTGAATTTATTTAAATCTACAAATAAAAGTGAAAACTTGCTTTTTGTTCTTGTGCAAAGAGCTATTTGTTGTTCTACTCTTTCATCCATAAGCCATCTGTTTGCAAGGCCAGTGAGAGCATCATGGTGTGCCATATGCGACATTTTCTTTTCATTTTTAACTCTCTGTGTAATATCAACTATAAAATTAAGGGTTGCGGGTTCCCCATCCCACTCTATGATCGTACCACTTATCTCAACCCATATCTCTTTATCATCTTTTGTTAAAAATCTAGCAGGATATCTTGTTTCAGGATTTGCATTTGCGAGTCGTTTGATGTGGTTATCCATAGCACGTTCTCTATCTTCTTGGTGAAGGAAACTTTCTATATTTTTTTGAGACAACTCTTGCATTGTATATTTTGTAAGTTCTAAAAAATAGGGATTAGCAAAAATAATCTTGTACTTTTGCGAAACGATTATACCTTCTCGAGAGCCTTCTATGAGTGATTCATATCTTTGATTTACTAAAAGTAGGGACTTTTTGATTTGTTGTTGTTTTTGTATTTGATGTTGGAGTTTGAGTGTTAGACGAAAAAGTCTTTTATTGACTCTGCGCAGATAAAGAGCGAAACCAACGATAATGAATAAAAAAACTAAAAATCCAGCAAAATATATAAAAAAATCTTTTAGATTAGTTCGCTTTTCCACTTTTATTGCAACATGTTTATTTGTAATTTCTCTTAACTTTTTAGGAGTAATTGCCTCAATACCTTTGTTTAAAAGCTTTTTTAAATCCGCTTTTTCTTTTATGATACCCATACGCAAATGATTTGCGTAAGCATCAACTTCTCCAGCAACTTTGAGATTAAAAAAGCCTTTTTGTTTGATAGTATATATTGCCATTGTAAGTGAACGAAGAGTTAAATCAGCTTTACTTTGTGCAACTAAAGAAAAAGCTTCTTCTTCAGATACGGTTTCTATGATAGTAAGATTAGGAAAATCTTTTCTAACTTTTTCTAAGATACTAGAACCTTTAGGCAAGGCAATACTTTCTTGAGCTAGTTCAGCCAAATTGGTTATATAATCATGCCCCTCTTTGGTGATAATGACATTTTGGTCAGTAAAGTAAGGTTCGCTAAAAACAAGCCATGTGTCACGCTTTGGAGTTTGGTTTAAAAAAGAGAGAACATCACACTTTCCCTTTTTAGAAAACTCTATACTCTCTTCCCAATTTTTGGTTTTAATGATAGTGTAATTCAACCCAGCCTCTTGGGTGATAAAAGCTATCAATTCAGCAGCAATGCCTATGTACTCACCCTCGGGAGTGAGTTTTTCATAAGGATACCAATCTGGATCAACACAGATGTTGAGAGATTCTTTTTTAAGATTTGCTTGTAGTGTAAGAAAAGAAAACATGAGCGCGAACAAAGCAGATATAATTTTCTTCCCTATAAACTCTTTTTTTCGGTAATTGTAACATATTTGTGACACTTGATAAATAAAATAAAATCTTTGCTATAATTTTTTTATGAAAACATTTATACAAAACTTACCAAAAGCAGAGTTGCACTTACATATAGAGGGTACTCTTGAACCAGAACTGATGTTTAAACTTGCTCTTAAAAATGGCCTCAAGATACCTTATAAAGATATAGATGAGCTAAAGAATGCTTATAACTTTGACTCTTTACAATCTTTTTTAGATATCTACTATACAGGGGCAAATGTACTTATCAATGAGGAAGATTTTTTTGAACTTACATGGGCGTATTTTCTTACATGTAAGAATCAAAATATAGTCCATACAGAGATAATGTTTGACCCACAAGCACATACAAAAAGAGGGGTAGCTTTTAAAACTGTGATTGAGGGCATAACAAAAGCACAAGAAAAAGCGAAAAAAGAGTTGGGCATAAGTTCTTTTTTGATTATGAGTTTTTTAAGGCATCTGAGCCAAGAAGAGGCATTTGTAACCCTTGAAGAGTCTTTGAGTTTTAAAGACAAGATTATGGCAGTAGGACTTGATTCGAGTGAAGTAGGTAATCCTCCCTCAAAATTTCAAGCAGTATTTGAAAAAGCAAAAGAGTATGGATATGAGGTAGTTGCACATGCTGGAGAAGAGGGTGATGCTAGTTATATTTGGGGTGCGATTGAACTTTTACATGTAAGCCGAGTTGACCATGGGATAAGGTGTGAAGAAGATGAAGAGTTAGTGGAGTATCTAGCTCAACATCAAATCCCTCTGACCATTTGCCCTTTCTCAAACATCAAGTTAAAAGCAGTAGGCGATATGGAGCATCACAATATCCTCAAACTCTTACACAAAGGGTTAATGGTAAGTGTAAACTCCGATGACCCTGCCTACTTTGGAGGCTATTTGGTTGAAAACTTTGAAGCCTTGGTTGAGAGTTTACATGTAAGTAAAGAGGAGATAAAAAAACTTGTAAAAAACTCCTTTAAAGCCTCTTTTTTAAGCGAGGAAGAAAAGAGTATTTATATCCAAAAGATAGAAAAATTTTCCTCTTAAGCCTCGATTTGTGCGAGTATGCGTAACCCCTCTGGTGTTAAAAAAGAGCGAAGACTTCCTTCTATTCGCCTTAGGCTTCCTTTGATGTTGTACTCATCCATAGTTTCACCGATACTCTCTAAAAATGGGTGCCAAAACTGTAAAAACAGCAAGATAGTATCGCTAAGATGCAGTATCATGTTATCAAGAGGTAAGTGCATCCACCCTTTGTTATGAAACTCTAACAGCATCGTTTCAATACGCTTTTTATAAGCAAGATTGTCCATTTTAAATCTCTCTTTAAGCTTCTCATCACGTGAGAGTAAAAAGAGTAACTCTCGATAAAAAAATCGGTATTCCCAAGAGATGAGAGCAAAATTTTTATGTTGTTCATTTAACTCTTGAAGAGTTTGCGGGACAAAAGACTCATCAGGGAAGAGTTCTTTATGCATCCTCTCATAAAGTGAAAAGATAATTTCTTCGCGATTTTTATAGTGATAGTGTAAATTGCCAGGGCTGATGCCCATGGCTGCTGCTATATGATTTGTTGTGGCTGCTTGTGTGTTTGATGTGTTAAACAACTCCAAGGCAGCATTTAAAATTTTATCTTTTGTTTTCATGTTAACTTCTCCGCATGAATTTTACCAAAATGTTGTTTATCTCCATAAAAATGCACTTACCTTTGCACTCATAAATATAGAATCAAACACAACTTCTGCACTTTGCGTACTTGCACCAAAACATACATGTAAAGGTAAAAGATGCTCTTCTCTTGGGTGCGCATATCTCGCCTCTGGAGCCTTATCCCACTCCAAAAGTTTTGCTTTAGCACTCTCATAATCCCCACTTACTAAAGTTTCTTGTAACCATTTATCAAACTTTTCTCCTTGAATGCTTGGCAAACCATAAGCTCTCATATTATGAAATGAAAGCCCTGAACCAACTATCAAAACTCCTTCGTCTCGAAGTTCCCTTAGTGCTTCTCCTATTTGTATATGTAACAAAGGAGAGAGTGAACTTGATAAAGAGAGTTGGATGATAGGGATATCAGCCTTTGGATACATGAGTTTTAGCGGAACAAACATACCATGGTCATAGCCACGTTTTTCATCTATAATAGCTTTCAAACCTTTTACATGTAAGAGTTCTTGAACCCTTTTTGCTANNATAAGATTTTTCTCCAAATCCATAGTAATCATATATAAGTTCAGGCTCAATCGCACCTGTTATGCTGGGTTGTTTCTCTTCCCAATGTGCGCTTATAACAAGGATAGCTTTTGGATTACCTAATTTTGCTGGTATATTTTTTAAAAAGGCAGTTAATTCGCTTTGGCTTGGTTCATCAAAAAGTGGCAGAGGACCTGCTCCATGGGGAAGATATAAAATCGGTAACATTGTTTTCTCCTAAAATTTGGGGAGAAAACTCCCCAAAAAAATTACTGACGAATGCCTTGGGCTTCAACTATGATTTTAATAGTATCGCCAACAAGAACGCCACCTGCTTCTAATGCTTTATTCCAAGTTAGACCAAAATCTTTACGATCGATTTTTCCCTCTAGTACAAAAGCACTACGTATATTACCCCATGGATCTTTTGCTTCACCACTAAGTTCAGCATCCAAGATAACAGGTTTTGTCACATCTTTTATAGTTAAGTTACCATAAACTTTATCGCCTTCTTGCTTTGTCATTTTAAAAGTGATAGCAGGGTATTTTGCTGCATCAAAAAAATCAGCAGAACGTAAGTGACCATCTCTTTTTTCATTATCTGTATCTATTGTGGCAGTTTTTACTGTTCCATCAAGAGAGACAAATTTTCCATCGGTGATATCAAATGTACCATCAAACTCAGCAAATTTACCATTTACATTGCTTATCATCATGTGTTTGACTTTAAAGCCCACATTTGAGTGAGAAGTGTCAACTTTATATATAGCCGCCGATGCGATTGAAGAAGTAAGCGCAAGAGCTGCAACTGTGTTTAGTATAAATGAAGTTTTCATTTTAATTCCTTTTTTAGTGTATTTACTCTAAAACTATAACATGATGAAGCTTAAATCAATATTAGAGCAATTACTCTAATCATAAAAAAGATAAATTTTTTTATATATTTGTATTGAAAAACGATATAAAAGAGGAAAAAGAAAAGAGAGGGGGACGGGCTTAGAGAGTCTTAGCCCATTTTGCTACGTTTGAAATGTCTTGTGGTGTTGTCAGACAACATCCTCCGATGATGGTTGCCCCCTCATCATACCAAAGCTTTGCCATCTTTTCATAAGAAGAAGTTTGTGCACACTCACTCCATGTTTTAGTGAGACCATCATAACTCGCTCCTCCATTTGGATAGACAACGATAGGTTTGTTTGAGACTTTTCTTATCTCTTGTATGAGAGAAGCTACATACTGTGGTGGGGTGCAATTTATCCCGATAGCGCTTATATGTTTTTTATCATCTAAGTATTGAGCGCACTCTGAAATCTTTTCACCACTATTTATATGTTTTCCATCTTTGGCGCTAAAGCATATCCAAGCAGAGGCATTTAGCTTCGCAATCAAAGTAGAAAGTGCTTTTGCTTCTATCAAACAAGGGATAGTTTCACAAGCCAAGATATCAGGAGTTGCTTCAAGGATACTTTGCATGCGCTTGGTGTGAAACTCTATGAGCTGTTCTTGGGTTTTATTATACTCGCCTCTATACTCAGAGCCATCAGCTAGGTATGCACCATAAGGTCCGATGGAAGCTGCGATGAGAGGTTTGACTCTACCTATCTTATTTTTTTTCTCTGCCCAAAAAGCATCTCTTGTCTTTTTTGCAAGTGCAACAGAAGACTTGATAAGCGCTTTTGCTTCATCTTCACTCAAACCTCGTTTCATAAAAGCTTCATATGTTGCTTGATAACTAGCTGTTGTTATACAATCAGCCCCAGCTTCAAGATAATCTTTGTGTACTTCACAGATGGCTTCAGGGTTTTCAAGTAAAAACTTTGCTGACCAAAGCGGGTCATTTATATCGTAGCCTTTTTTTTCAAGCTCTGTTGCAAAAGCACCATCGAGTATGAGGATTTTTTTCTTTGTCAGTATCTCTTCTAGTGGATTCATGATTTGTCCCAGTTTTTGTTTGTGGTACAATACTAAATTCAAACAACCTAAGTCAATAAAGATAGTAATGAAATGAAATATCCCCCGATTTTTATAACAGCGACAAACACAGATATAGGAAAAACATACTCTACATGTAAGCTTATACAAGAGCTTGGAAGTAGAGGACTTAGAGTAGGCGTTTTTAAGCCGATAGAGACAGGCGTGATAGATGAGCCACTTGATGGAAAGCTTTTGCTCGAAGTTGCTCAAAAAACAAATCCAACTTTGAAAGAGTTTACTCTTAGCGATATCGTGCCTATCCAGTTTAAACTCCCAGCTTCGCCTTATGTGGCAAAAGGCAAAGAAAACATAGATATAAAAGCTTTACATGTAAGCTTTGAAAAAATAGCAAAAATAAGTGATATCGTTTTGATAGAGGGTGCTGGTGGCTTGATGGTACCAGTGGAAAAAGATTTTTACATGTACAATTTTATCAAAGAATTTGATGCAAAAACTCTTTTGATTACGCATGGAAATCTTGGCTGTATCAATGATACACTCTTAAATCTTGAGTTTTTAAAATCTTTACATGTAGATTACACTTGGTGTGTCAATATAAAAGATAATTTTGAGCATTTCCAAGAAGTTACGTATCCTTTTTACCAAGAAAAATTTGAAGAAGTTCTTTTTTTGCAAAAGGATTTGGAAAAAATTGTTAACAATTTGCTACTATAATTTTTAAAAAATTTTAGGAGTTAATGATGGAACAAGTAAAAACGATAGGTCTTTTAACATTTTTAACTGTGATATTTGTTTTTATTGGTAACTATTTTGGTGGGCAAAGTGGTATGCTTATCGCTCTTGTGATAGCTGGGGGTATGAATTTTTATGCTTACTACTTTTCAGACAAGATGGTACTCTCTCACTATCATGGAGTTGAAGTTGATGAGAGAAATGCTAGAGGTTTATATGAGATAGTTCGTAAACTCTCAGCAAGAGCAAACTTACCAATGCCTCGTATCTATATTATCCCTGAACGTGTACCAAATGCCTTTGCCACAGGACGCAATCCACAAAATGCTGCAGTTGCTGTAACTGAGGGATTGTTAGAGCTTTTGAGTGAAGAGGAAGTTGAGGCTGTTTTAGCACATGAACTCTCACATGTAAAACACTATGACATTCTTATCGGAACTATCGCAGCTACTTTTGCTGGAGCGATATCTTTTATCGCCAATATGATGCAATTTGGTGCGATGTTTGGAAATCGTGAAAGAAATGGCAATCCTATTATGATGCTTGTTATGGCGATTCTTCTTCCCATCGCTGCGATGATTATACAGATGAGTGTAAGTAGAAGTAGAGAGTATATGGCAGATGCAGGGGCTGCAAAACTTACAGCGCATCCTGAGTGGCTACAAAGCGCTCTTTCAAAGCTTGATACATATGCAAAACAGGCACAAATGCATGATGCCACACCAGCTACGGCACATATGTTTATCATCAACCCTTTTACAAAATCAAACTTTTCTCTCTCTAGTTTATTTAGTACACACCCAAGTACAGCCGAGCGTATTGAGCGACTTGAAAAGCTCAAAGGTTCTAAAGATGGATTTAGTACCTTTGAAAAGAAATCGAGTGTATATGATAGGAGATATGTAAAAAGAGTCTAAATGCCTTATAGCATTATGCATCTTTATCTTCTCCGCTCTCATAGTACAAATCTTCCATATCTAAAAGATAGTTTAACACTATGAGTCTATTTTTTACGCCTTCATGTGCAAATATCTCATTTTCAAGTGGTTTATGCTCTCTTAGAGTCTCGTTGACAAGCTCTTTAAGAGACATTATCCTCTCATAACTAAGCTTTGTATAAAAGCGAGGTAACTCTTCAAAAAAGCTTATAAATCTATTGGCGTTTTTTACGCTCATAGGTTTTAGAGCGACGCTTTTCATGAGTTCACTCAAAGCATATTCACACGCTTCATGGTTGAGTGGATACCAATCAAAAAGTCTCTCCACTACGCTGATGAGTGAAGCGATATAACTTTCATCATCTTGGTGTATGATGGAGGCATAGGTATTCATAAGATGAAAAACAAGTTCATCACTTTTTAAAATCTCATACCCATCTACCTCTTTTATCTGCTCTTGGAAACTCTGTATAAACCATGCAAGTGAAGTTTGTTTTTCGCCCTCTATTCGCAAGATGTATTCGAGTGAATTTATCAAAAGACCAAATCTCTTGGCAAGGTGCTTGGCTATCTTTTGATGCTCTTCCTCGCTAGGATTGTAAAAGTCTTGAAAATGAGTGATAACTTGCTCAAAATAATTTGGTATAAATTTCATCGCATCATTGTAGATAAGTTTTGAGAGTGTTCCCTCATATCTTATAGCCAAATCATCCTCTTTATAAGCGTAGTATTTGGCTCGTATAAACTTTTCAAATTCTAAAGTTTTATGGTAGAGATTTTTTGCGTGATTGAGTGCGAGAGGTAGCTCAAGCGTTGCTCTTTGTTTGGCTATATCTTCTATCTGCCAACTCTCTTTGACTTTTTGCAGGTTTTGTTCAAACTGCTCTTTTGAAGTTTGCTTTGCACCCTCAGCTAGTTTAACCACATCATCATTGTAACGATAAAACTTTTCTAGTTCATGTTCACTTAAAGTACTAAGATAGACAAACAACATATCGCTATCTACGGTGGAGACAAATTCGTTAAACTCTTCACTTGAAAGTTCGATGAGGGCATCAACACTGTTGTTTGAAAAATCCACACCATCAAACTGTCTGTTTTTTATCTTCAGCCAGTTTGGTACGACTCTGTCATTATCTGGGAGATTTCCTCTTTTTAGCAAATCAGCAAAGGTGTTTAACTCTTTGTTTTTTGGCTTTACATGTAAGAAAATATTTTTGATGCAAGAGAGTTTTTCTCGCTCCTCTCGCTCTAAAACCAGATACTTAGGATCTATCCCAATACTTACATGTAAGCCATCTTTTTTTTCGAACTCAACTGGGAGTTCAATACGCATATCAAAGATATCGCTACTTACAGGATAGCTATAACAGATAGTGCCTGTGCTAGAGTCTTTTAAAATCTCTTCATACTCACTTGGTACTTCCATCACAGCAACTTTTGCACCCCAAAGTCCTATCTGTTCTAAATCTTTTTGTGTTTTTGGTGTGTCAAAAAGTTTGAGATAATCTACAAGTTCTATTTTTGAGAGATTAATCCTCTCTTTTAGAGGTAGTTGTATGTGAGGAAATATTTTTGCCTCACTTTTTTGAAGAGTTTCATTGGTTTCTAAATCATATATCTCAAAAGTTTTTCCATCTTTTGAAACTTCTGCTATATTTGCAAAGTTTGTGATAGAAGTATAGTTAAAGGGAAGTACTAAGCTCTCATCCTCAACATCATATAAACCTGCAAGTCCATCTTTGCTGTAAAAAATCTCATAGCCAAATCTAAATCTATTGTTTTTGGGATAATCTTTTGGATAGACCACCTTATCTTTATCGATTATCATATGAAAAATGATATCTTTCATCGAAGTCCAAACCATATAAGAGCTTTTTTTGATGTTTTTTAAATCACCATTTGAGTACAGTGTGATACGCTCAAGTCTATGGGCTAAAAAAAGTGGATAGGTTTGTGAGGATAAAACCTCTTTGATGCTGATTGCTTCTACTGTTTTGTTTTGTGCCTCTGCCTCTTCATGGCTAAGATAAAATCGCTCAAATTCATCTTTATATACTTTGTGTGATTGTATCTTTTTGAGCCTTTTTTTAAACTCCTCAGTTGTTTTGATACCTTGCACAAAATCTACCCAAAAAAGATATGTTTTTAAAAGCTCTCTTGTTGGATTGGAAAAAAGTTTGATTTTTAGTTTGTTGTAAAAGACTTTTATAGCCCAAAGTAGAGCAAATACTAACAGCCAAAACAGAATTTTTCCAGTGATTAACCCTAACTCGTAACTATCCATCTTTGCTCCTGAGTGTTATAGTCAATGCAGATTGACATGTAAGTGATTTTTTTGAGTTTTTTTAACGCGTAGTCTATAATAATTTTTTATTTTTTCAAATAGAAGAGAGAGAAGAAGAGGCTTTTTAAAGCCTCTTTTAGTAATTTACACTGATACTGATGTTTATAGTATCAAGTGGTCTGTCACTGTACTTTGTGATAGTTTTTCCTTTATAGTTACCGATGTTTTTGTACCCGACTAGTTTTTCAGCACTTTGTTCTTGATACTTGGTAACACATCTTCTTTGCATAGTTGTACTTGGATTAGTTCCTCTCTCAGATAAGTTTTTACCCACAAGAGTTCCGACTATCGCCCCTCCGACAGTTGCTGCAGTTTTACCACTACCACCACCGACTTGATTGCCCAAAATACCACCAGCAACACCACCGATAAGTGCACCCAAAGGGCTTTCGCTTGAACCGTTTTGGCTGACTTCTTCATCCCAACACTCTTGATAAGGAGTTCTTGTAGTTATCGTTTTATAGATTGGTTCACTACTGATTACATTGACTGTATCATTGTAGTGCATAGATTCAGCACTGAGAATAGACCCAAGTAATAAACACGGAATTAATAGTATTTTTTTCATAGAAAATCCTTTCAACTTTTATAAAATTATACCTTATGAGGATAAACGGAGTGTTAATTAAGTCAAAAATTGTTAAAATAAGAGACAAATTATGCTTGAAGGAACTAGCTTGCAACACTTGATCAATACTAGGGATTTTTCACTTGAAGATGTCAATGAACTCTACAAAAGAGCAGAAGAGTTTTTGGATGAGAAGCAAAGAGATATACTCAAAGATAAGATGATTATCACTATATTTTTTGAGGATTCAACAAGAACAAGAAGCAGTTTTGAGATAGCTGCAAAAAGACTTGGTGCTGAAGTTGTGAGTTTGGATGTGTCTAAAAGTTCATCAAACAAGGGTGAAACGCTTTTTGATACAGCCGCAAATCTTGATGCGATGGGGCCTGATGCGATAGTGGTAAGACATAAAAATGCAGGTGTTCCTCATATCTTGGCAAACTATGTAAACTGTCCTATTCTCAATGGAGGTGACGGTTCTCACGCGCATCCTACTCAAGCACTTTTGGATTTGTTTACTATCAAAAGATACTTTAGTGATGTGAAAGGTAAAAAAGTAGCTATCGTAGGAGATATAAAAAATTCACGTGTTGCAAACAGCAATATAGAGTTACTAACTAGATTTGGTTTGGAAGTTATCCTCGTTGCGCCTCCTCATTTTTTACCAAAAACAAATCTCAGAGTAAGCCACAATATCAAAGAAGTTATAGATGAAGTGGATGTCATCATGAGTCTTAGAACGCAAACAGAACGTCACCAAAATCAGATATATGCTTCACTCAAAGATTATGCGCTTGATTTTTGTATAACAAAAGAGTTGGTAGGAGATAGAAACATACTGCTTTTACACCCAGGTCCTGTGCATAGAAATGTTGATATAGATGATTATATGCTTCGCGATTCTCGTTGTAAAGTATTGGAACAGGTGAAAAATGGAGTTGCTGTAAGGATGGCTGTTTTGGAGAAGCTGATTGGTAAAAAATAGAGAGTTTATAGACACTCTCAATGATTTAGGACAAAAAAGAGAACCTTTTTTTTTCGCTATCAATTTTGCAACTGATGAGTATATCTTGGATACAAAAGATGTACTCTTTAAACTCGAAGGCAAAAAAAACTACACCAAAAAAGAAGCTCAAAATTCTTTACATGTAAGAAAAATTTATACGCCTCAAAATGAGTATCAAAGCTCCTTTGAAAAGGTAATTGCAAATATAAAAGAGGGCAATACCTACCTCTTAAATCTTACATGTAAGACGCAGCTATCTGAAAATGTAGATTTAGAAGAGATTTTTCATGCAGCAAATGCCCCTTTTAAACTCTATGTAAAAGATAAATTTGTCTGTTTTTCTCCTGAGAGATTTGTCAAAATCAAGGATGATAAGATAAAAACGTACCCGATGAAAGGTACTATTGATGCATCTATAACTAATGCAAAAGAGAAAATACTCAGCAATGAAAAAGAGATGAGTGAGCATGTGATGATAGTTGATTTGCTCAGAAATGATTTGGGGATAGTCGCTAAAAATATCAAAGTTACAAAATTTCGCTATATCCAAGAGATAAATGCAGGAGATAAAAACTTACTCCAAGTGAGTTCAGAGATAGTTGGTGATTTGAAACACTCTTGGCAAGATGAAGTAGGTACAATTCTCTCACATCTTTTACCAGCTGGGTCTATCAGCGGAACTCCAAAGAAAAAAACAGTTGAGCTTATCGAGCAAATAGAGGGCTATGATAGAGGGTATTTTAGTGGAGTTTTTGGCTACTTTGATGGAGAAAGTTTGGATAGTGCTGTGATGATACGTTTTATCGAAAAAACAAAAGATGGATATGTCTATAAGAGTGGTGGGGGCATCACCATAGATAGCGATATAGAGGCAGAGTACCAAGAGATGCAGGATAAAGTTTATGTGCCAATGCTTTGAAACCATAAAAGTTGAAGATGGCACGATACAACATCTTAGTTACCATCAGCAAAGGTTTGATAGAACAAGAGTTGAGTTGTTTGGGCTGAGTGATAAGATAAATCTAAATGATTTTATCAAAGTAAAAGATGATAAAACATACAGAGTGAAAGTAGTATATGCAAAAGAGATAGAAGAAGTTTTATGGCAAGAGTATAAGCAAGAGAGGATATTTGAGACTTTTTATCTAAAAGATTTGGATTTTGATTATTCGTATAAGTATGTAGATAGAAAGATGATGGATACAACAAAAGACCTTATATATGTAGAAAATGGTTTTTTAAAAGATACACAAATCGCAAATATAGCTCTCATGATAGACAATGTTTGGCTAACACCTAAATACCCGATGTTAAAAGGTACTACAAGAGCGAGACTTCTTGAGAGTGGTTTTATAAAAGAGGAAAATTTAGACAAAAATAGCTTAGAAATAGCACAAAAGTTTGCTATAATGAACGCCTTAATGGGGTTTAAAATAATTGAAAATATAAGGATAGATGTTTGACTTGGGATTTAAAAGCACTTTACAAAGATGAAAAAGAATTAGAAAAAGACGTAACGATTGCACAGGATAAAGCAAAATCTTTTGAGTCTATCTGTAAAAATAGATTAAAGCTACTCTCAGCTTCAGAATTTATAGAAGTTTTAAGAGAGTATGAGTGTATATCACAAACTTTGGGCAAGTTTATGACATATGCTTTTTTAAAATTTGCAGGTGATAGTACCAACGGAAGCTTTTATGCAAAATACCAAACCCTCTACTCACAAATCAGTGAGTATCTTATCTTTTTTGAACTTGAATTTAACAGATTGCCAAAAGCAAAGCAAGAAGAGTTTATAGACGCAACCTCAAAGTACAAGTTTTACTTGACTTCTTTACAAGAGCAAAAACCGTATCAGCTCAGTGCAAAAGAAGAGAGAATACTTTTGAAAAAAGATATCACAAGTGGCTCTGCTTGGAGTAGGCTTTTTGATGAGCATTTTAGTAGATTGAAGTTTGTTTTTGATGGAGAAAAACTCTCAGAAGAAGAGGTGCTCTCAAAACTTCACAATCCAGATAGAGAAGTAAGAAAAAAAGCAGCAGCTTCTTTGAGTAAAACTCTCAAAACACACCAACCACTTTTAGGATATATCTACAATATGGTCAAAACTGACCATAAAGTTGAGTGTGAGTTACGTGGCTATAAATCACCAGAAGCTTCTCGCCATATAGACAACAAGATATCTCAAAAAAGTGTAGATGCTTTAATCGCAAGTGCAGAAAATAACTTGAATTTAGTGCAAGAGTATTATGTAAAAAAAGCAGAACTTTTAGGGCTTGATACTTTGTACGATTATGATAGATATGCACCACTTGAAGCAAAAGAGAGTGAGTACAGCTTTGAAAGTTCTCAAGAAGTTGTCCTAAAGGCATTTGAAAAGTTTAGTCCAAAGATGGCTCACATTGCTAAAAAAGCTTTTGATGAGGGTTGGATAGATGTTTTTCCAAAAGACAACAAAAGAGGAGGAGCATTTTCGCATCCTGCAACTCCTGATGCTCATCCATACGTGCTTTTAAACCATACAAACAGAAGAAGAGATTTGTTTACACTAGCACATGAACTTGGACACGCAATCCACCAGTATCTTTCACGTGATGTTGGATACTTGGGTACAGATACGCCTCTTACCACTTCAGAAACAGCCTCTGTTTTTGCAGAGATGTTGGTGTTTGATTATATCAAAGATGATTTAAGCCCAGAAGAGAAAATCTCTTTGTATGCTGGAAAGATTGAAGATATCTTTGCAACTCTTTTTAGACAGATAAATTTTACAACTTACGAGAGAGCTGTTCATGCTCATGAGGGTGAACTTAGCCTAGATGAATTAAATAAACTCTGGCTACAAGAGAGCAAAAAAATGTTTGGAAACAGTGTTAAACTAACAAAGCAGTATGAGATTTGGTGGAGTTATATACCACATTTTATCCACTCTCCTTTTTACTGCTATGCTTACTCTTATGGGCAACTTTTAGTGTTAGCACTTTATGGCTTGTATAAAAGTGGAAAATCAAGTAACTTTGTAGATAACTATATAAGCTTTTTAAGTGCAGGTGGTAGTAAAAGCCCAGAGTGTTTGATAGGCAAATTTGATTTTGATATAGAGAGTGAAGAGTTTTGGGAGATAGGGATAGGGGAGATAAAAAAACTTTTAGAAGAGTTTAAAGGATTGCAAAATGTTACAAGAACTACTTAGTGACCAAAAGTTTAGTTCAATCATGCGTTCACATGTAAAAGAGGTGATAAACACTCTTTTAAAAAGAGGGATTAACTTTTCTATCTTGACAAATGTGAGTGAGATAAGCTTTGAGCCACCACTTCCAAGTGAGATAAGCTCAAACTTTAAACCTATCACGATGTTTGTACTTGCTGGATATACTTTTGAGAGTTGTGTGATAAATGATGATGAGATGAGCTTTGAAGCAGGTTTTGGTGCTACAAATTTTGCTTCTTTGGTTACTATACCAATCCTTTCTGTTTTACAAGTTATCGTCGAAGATACACCGATACTGATAAACCTAAGCGTAGAAACAAGAAAGAAGAAAAAAGATAGTGGAGTTAAAAGATCTATGGAAGCTCTTCTATCAAATCCTGAAAATGAAAAGCTTCTAAAAAGATAAGCGTCCTCTTTTAAAGACGACGCTTACTTGCTATGTAGTTTATAACACTGTCTAAAAATGCATCATTTTTTCTGTCTTTTAGATGTGCTATATAAAGCTTTCTTGTCAGTTTAAAACCCTTGATACGAGAGATATATAACTCTTCTCTTTGCACTTCATCTTCTATCATATGCTTTGAAAGAATGGAAACAGTAGCAGGAGAACCTGCCTCTACGGGAGATTTCAAGATAGTGTTTTTCACAGCAGTTGAGCTTGTAACGATACTTCTAAGTTCAAAGTTTTTACAATCAACACCGATTTTTTCAAATGCTTCATGGATGATTTTTCTTGTATTTGACTCTTCTTCTCTACATATCCAGTTAAAATCGTACAAATCCTCTTTTTTCAAAAACTTTGGAAGAGGTGCTTTACTCACTAAAACCAATTCATCATCCATCCACTCTCTATATGTGATACCATCATGAAACACAGGAGATTCTAAAAGGGCTAGGTCAACTTTCTTTTCTAAAAGCTCTTCAGTGATACTTGGAGCATCATTGACTTTTACCATGACATCATTTTTGATTGCAGTTTGGATTTTGCTGATAAAATCAGGAAGGATATAGTTTCCAATCACGTATGAGCCACCGATAACAAAAACTATCTCTTTATTGATGATTTTGAT
>DKEY01000035.1 GCA_002469305.1 Sulfurospirillum sp. UBA6810 | reverse complement strand
CCTGAAAATTTAGTATAAATTTTTTCTGTCATCTCATGGATGGGATAAAACTGCATTCCTTTAATATTCCAGTGGTAATTATGAAGTTTGATAAAGACTGCCAATGAGTCAACCTGAATTTGCTCTAAACTTGATATTATATTTTTCATTTTTTCTCCTAATAATAATTTTTATTTAGGAAATTATTGCATAAAATAACTTATAAATAAATTAAACTAAATAGGAATTATTCTTATTTAGTTTAATACAGAATATATTATTTTCATTTTCTCTTTTATAAGAAAAGGGCATATTGTGTAATCTTAAGATATGCCAAACGATGAAGAGTCCAAAACCAAGTCCACGAGAGCTTTTTTGTTTTTTACCCTCTAAAAAATATGGTTCTGCATACTTTTGTAGAGGAAATTCTAAAGCTTCACCACTGCTTTGTATGGTTATTTCATGTTGGTTATTTTTGATATAGACTTTAGCATTATTTGAGTATTTGATTCCATTGTCTAAAAGGTTTTTGATAACTGTACCAAAAAGCTCAAAATCAACCTCCACTTTTATAGGTGTTATCTCTTTTACCACTTGTTCATCGTCATGATTTAGGATATCAAGTGAAAAATCTACGATATCTTCGAGTTGGTATGAACCGATGTTGAGATGCAACTCATCTGCACTTAGTTTTTCTATACGAGAAAACTCTTCAAGCAAACTCTCTTGTCTATCAAAGATACTTTGAAGTGATTTTTGGTGATTTTCATCTTCTAGCATTTCAGAAACAAACCTTCCTTTTGTTATAGGTGTTTTTAACTCATGCATGATATTTCTCAAAAAGAGTTGCCTTGAGTCTCTTAGATTTTTTATCTTTTGTACGGCATTGTTAAACTCTTGTGCAAGTGCACCTATCTCATCTTTGTTTTTATTTTTGCACTCAAAGTCATAGTTCCCATTTGCAAACATTTTTACTTTATTGCGCAAATCATATAGAGGTACTATACTTCTTATGATGGCGATATATAAGAGTATGACCAAAGAGATGGATATAAGAGGGTATAAGAGAGTGGGAAAAAGCTCTTTTTTGAAAGTTGTTTCAAAGACTATATCTACATTTTCTCTATTTTTTATGAGTATGTAAATCTGTCTTTCATGCGCTATGGCTCTGATTCTGAGTCTCATCATGTTATGCATATTTTTTGGTGCATTTGGTGGTGGATTATCGATGGAGTTATTTTTTTCTAGAATCTCTTTTTTGAGAGTATCATCTTTGAGCACAATAAGTCCAAAATCTTCGAGACTTTTAAAGTCTAACTGCCTTGTTGTTTTATCAAATGAAGAGCGTAGAGCATATCTTGCAAATTGTTCCATATTGGCAAGTTCTTTGTCTCTTTCATGGGTTAAAAATATAAAAAGGATAGCTCCAATACCTATGATAGCTAAGGCAAATATAAGAGTGATTTTTGTGATGAGCGAATGAAACCATCTCATACATGTAACCTATAACCAACACCGCGGATTGAACGTATATGTTTTTGATTTTTTGAACTCTCCCCAAGTTTTGAACGGATACGGCTGATAAGTACGTCTAAGCTTCTGCTGTCACTTTCATCATTTAAAGAGGGGGCATTGTGGATAAGCTCACTTCTTGATACGATGCAGTCTCGTTTTTTGAGCATGTAGCTAAGTACTTCAAATTCTGCTCTTGTGAGGGATAAAACTTCTTCATGAAACAAGATATCAGCACCATTTTTGGATAGTTTTATATCTCCTTCCTCTTCACTCTCTTCACTTGAACTACTTTTTTTATAACGTCTTAAAACACTCATGATTCTGGCATATAACTCTTTTGGTGCATAAGGTTTTGGGAGGTAGTCATCAGCTCCAAGTTCTAAACCGATAATCTTATCTTCTAAGTCACTTCTTGCGCTTGAGATGATGATGGGGATATCATTTTTCTTTGTACGTATCTCTTTACAAATCTCCAGTCCATCCATACCAGGTAAAGAGAGGTCTAAGATAAGTAAGTCATATTTGTTGATATTCAAAGCACTTATACCAAGATAAGGGTCATCAAAGTTTTCCACTTCTACATTGTATTTTGATAAAAAGCTTATAAGCATTCCTGCTAATTCTTCATCATCTTCTATCATCAAAATTTTTGGTTGCATCTTTTTCCCTTACATGTAATGCTTTTTTGCTTACAATTTTACCTATGTTGTGTGAATGATTTGTTAACTTTGATGGATGATATAGCCGTTTTTACCCTCTCTTTTTGCTTTATACATACAGCCATGTGCAAAGTCGATAAGTTTTTTAGGCTCACTTGAGTGATCAGGATAGATACTTGCTCCTATGCTTAAACTGATGGTTTCATAAGTATTATGCATCAAAATAGGTTTTGTCATCTCCTCCATAATTCTTTCACAGATGATAGAGATATCTTTTGAGGTTTTTGTATCTTCTAGGATGATAGCGAACTCATCAGAATCCAGCTTTGCTAAAACGTCATTTTGTCTAATCGCATATAAAAGTTTTTTGCCTATCTCTTTGAGTGCATACTCTGCGATTTCTTTACCTTTGTTTTTTCCAATGACATTAAAATCATCAACATTGATATAGATGATACTTAGTTTCTCTTGATTTCTATGCGCTTTTGCTATGGCAATATCAAGTAAATGTTTAAAGGCACTTTTATTTGGTAGATTGGTTATAGTATCGGTTGGTAGTTGGATATTGTTTTCTATGATTTTTTCTCTTTGTGTTGTTTGGATAAGCATATAGTAGTATTTGACTTGTCCTTTTGAATCTTTAATAGAGTGTATGTTTAGTATCTCCAAATCAACAGAATCATCTTTGTTTTTATTGTAAGCTTCCCCACTCCATTCGCCTTCTTTGAGTACTTCTTCCCAAATCTTTTTATAAAAATGCTCGGGATGTTTGTCTGAGTTTCTAAAGCTTATATCTTTTCCTTTGACATCACTCGATAAAAATCCACTTAACTTTTCAAAGGATTTATTGACAGCTAAAATTTGTCTTGAACTATCAGTGATGATGATACCATCTTTTGAGCTATCGAGGATTTTGAGATATAAGTTCATCGTATCTTTATACCTTTTTTCGCTTGTTATATCCAAACCTATACCACAAAGTAAAAGTTCATTTTTTGTTTCTATTGGAAATTTAAAGGTCTTGATGAGTTTTGAACTTCCTTGTGCATCGGGGATAATCTCTTCATGCGTGCTGATTGCTTCATACATCGCTTCTCTATCGCTATTTTTAATGCTTTGTGAAATTAAAGGTGGGTAGAGTTGCTCTGTTGTTTTATTTTTCCAAGGCACAAATCCTAAAAACTTTTGATAAAAAGTATTGGCATAGATGTATTTGCCGTGTTTATCTTTGATAAATGATATCAAAGGAAGATTATCCATAAAGTTGACAAACAACTCTTTTTGGGCTTTTAAATCATACTCGATTTTTTTGATATCACTTATATCTCTTATAGTTCCTATGAGTTTTATAGGTTGATTATTTAAGTTAAGGATAGCTTTCGCTCTTATATTGACCCATAGGATTTCTTCAGAAGTTTTTACTCTGTGCTCTAAATCTAAAAAATCGCTTTTACCATCAAGATGAGCTCTTAGCTTTTCATTGGTTTTAGCTAAATCTAGTGAATCTACAAGATTGAGCCAAGCAGAGAGATTTTTAGGTTCGTCATCTTCATATGTATAACCCATAATCTCTTTCCAACGCTTAGAATAAAGAGCTTTGTCTTCTTCTATATTCCACTCCCAATATCCCTCAAGTGAACACTCAAGTGCATTGTGTAGTCTGTTTTTTTGTTCGATTAGGGATTTTTTTTCATCTTTTTGAATGTCTATATTAACGATAACGCCAACACTTCCCAAGATGTTTTTTGAGTCATCTAAAAAATGAGAGGTATAGACAAGAGCACTTTTTTGTATATTGTTGTCATAGATCAACTCTATCTCATCTGCACTAGGGATTCGTACTCCATTGAGCCTCTCTAAAGTCTCTTTTTTAAAAGCTCCAAATTCTCTTTCAAAGGATTTGTTGGTTCCTATGAGTTTGCCACTTTTATCTTTGTAGTACATAGGCAAAGCCATAGAATTTAGCGCCTCTTTGATGAGTGTATGTTCACTTGAAGTAGTTTTTAATGTAGAGAGTTGTCTTGAACTTAGATAGAGCCTTATGGCAAGGATAAAAGCTATAAAAGAAATGATGATGAGTAAAATCTGTTCTAAACTCAGCATGTGTGCTCCTTATAAGGTTAAGAAACATTGTAGTGAAATTAATATTTTTTGTCTATAAAATTATACAAACATTGTTCTATCATGGTATATATTTTCTTAAATCCTTCAAAATCTTTATAATAGTATGGATCAGGTACATCTTCTCCATCGTATCCAAAGTTTCCTAATTTTATAGCATTTGTAATTCCAAAGTTCTTTAGATTTTCTAGATTGCTCTCATCCATAGCGATGATATATTCAAAGGTATGTATATCAGCTTTTTCTACTTTTCTAGCACGAAGTTTCGAGATATCAATGCCATTTTGCTTAGCTACTTTTATGGAGTCTTGACAAGGTGCTTCACCGATATGCCAGCTTCCTGTTCCTGCTGAATCAACTTTTACATGTAAGCCTTTTTTTTCAAAGATATCTTTCGCAATCCCCTCTGCAAGGGGAGAGCGACAGATATTTCCAAGGCATACAAAAAGTATGGATTTCACTTCAATAAATCTTTCTCTTCAACATAAAAAGGTACGCCTTTTAAGCCTGCACCAAAGTATTTTCTTCTTAGATTTTCTATGTTATTGACTTCATCATCAGTTACTTTGGCATCTACTTCTCCATTAAAGTACTTTCTGATAATCTTTATTTGTTCATTTACATCTTTTGTTGCACTTGCTTGTTTATAAATAAGGACAGATTTTTCTAAAGAGCTTCTATCGTGAACAGGAGTAAAGATGAGTTTTAGATTAAACTTTGCTAGTTTTTCTTCTATCTTATCTACCTCTTTTCCACAAAAAGGGCACTCAGGGTCAGTAAACTTGATAAGAGTTGGTTTGTTTTTATCTGTGCCTACTATGAGTATATTTTTAGGGTCTTCTGCTTTGTAAAGGGTAGAGAGTTCACTGATAAGCTTTTTTTTGTCTAATTTGTCTTTTATACTTCCACCATTGTTTATGCTGATAACATCTGGAAAAATCAAATCACCTTGTGTAAAAACAGATAAGTTTTGTACACGAGAACCATCACCGATAGAGAGGGAAACATAATCCATGCCATCAAGCGTTTCTATACTCTCTCTTGATGTAACTTTAATGTCGATAGTTGGAACAGGGATTTGTGATTTGAAGTAGTTTATGATTTGTGCGTCAGTTGCACTAAATAGTGAAGTACAAAGTAACGTGAGTGCTAGTAGCATCTTTTTATTCATCGTAAGCCTTTATTTTAAGAATATGAGGATTTATTATACAATAGCATTTTCAAATATTTTGTAAATGGGAACTATATGAGTGACAATGAAGTAAAAAATGAGCTGATAAGAGAGATAGCAGTGATGATAGAATCAGATGAAAACGCTACACCAATGGAACTTTCTATCTTGGAATTTATGAGTGAAGAGGAACTGACTTCGATACTCAAAAATCTTTATAAATCAAAAGAGAACAGAAGTAAGGAGAATGAAGAGTGGTTTAATGAGTTGTGTAAAAAGTAAATTTTTAACAAAAGTATGTTAGCATGAGACAAATAATTTATACTATTATGAGGTGATTTAGCATGTCCGACAATATTTATATAGCTAGACAGCCAATCATAGATATAAATAATGAGATATATGGATATGAACTACTTTTTCGTATGAAAGATGACGATGGTGTGGTTAAAACTCTCTTCGATGATGAACTTCTTGCCACTGCAAAAGTCTTAGTTAATGCTCTCAATCACTTTGGCGTGCAATCTTTGGTTAATGGTGCGTATGCTTTTATCAATATCGACCAAGAATTTTTAATGGACCAGCTCATCTACTCTATACCAAAAGAGCAGTTTGTTTTAGAGATACTAGAAAGTACTGAGATAAACGATACTATTGTTGAAAAGATTATCAAACTAAAATCTATGGGATATAGATTTGCCTTAGATGATGTTTTAAACTGTGCAGATTTTATATCCAAATTTGAGCCAATCTTTCCATATCTTGATATTTTAAAGCTTGATGTTATGCTGATGAAAGGCAATTTAGACAAAGAGCATTTAGAGATATTTAAAAAGTATGATGTCAAACTTTTGGCAGAAAAAGTAGAAACAAAAGAGGATTATGAGACGTTTAAGTCTTATGGTTGTACCTTGTTTCAAGGTTACTACTTTGCAAAGCCTGATGTTGTTGTAAAAAAATCTCTTGACCCTGCGTATAAAAAGATATTTCAGCTTATAAATCTACTAGATTCTGATGATGTTGAAATCAAAGATATTGTAAAAAGCTTTGAGAGTGAAGTGGAACTCACTCTACAACTTCTTAGATTTATGAACTCTTGTTTTATCGGGCTTAGAAAAGAGATAAAGTCCATGCTACAAGTTATCACCTTGCTTGGGAAAAAACCACTAAGACAGTGGCTTTTACTGATAGCTTTTTCCAAATCTATGGGATTAAACGAAAAACAGATAGATAAAAATCCTGTTTTTGATTTGGCAATGACACGTTCAAAACTTATGGCAGAACTTGTAACAAAGTGTAAACAAGGGACTTGTGATAAGTATGAGGCTTCATTTGTAGGGATTCTCTCTTTAGTGGATATCATGTTGCAACTTCCGATGGAAGAAATCTTTAAAGAGATAAGTGTCGATAGTGAAGTTCAAGAAGCCCTTACAAAACATACAGGAGAACTTGGTAAACTTTTACAACTTGTTATCTCTGTTGAAAATTTTGATTTAGTAAAAGCAGAGAAGATATTAGAAGAGATACAAATATCAAACAAAGAGTTCAGTGAAGTTTTACATAAGGGTTATGAAAAGGCAGCGGGAGTCTAAGCACTAGGCAAAGACTCTTTTTACGCCATCTTTTTTTATATCATCAAACAAATCCAGATAATCCAGATAAGCTACTAAGTATTTTCTACTAAAATCATAGTGGTCTTTAAAATTTTTGATATCTATGTATCCTTGTGTTCTCATAATCTCTCTAATTCTCGTCATGATAGTGCTGAGTGTATCGGAAGTTATAAAAAGATTATGTGCAAGACGCACTACTTTTCTTGATTTTGTTAAACGCTTCAGAGCATTGTCTCCCATCTTTCTATCTATGTCCAAATCATCATAGATATTGTAAGGAGCACTTGGTGTGAAGCTTTCACTTTTAAGTATCTCAAAAATTCTATCTTCGATAAGCGTGTCTATATTGTTGATGTCTATATTTGCATTTTTATAGATACCATTTTCAAGAACCAACTTGCCACTATCACAAATATCACTTAGCACTTCTTCTAGTAAACTCTCACTTGCCCATTTTATTTTTAAAGCCAGAGAATTAGCTGAGAGTAGGGCGTATTGGTTTTTTGTATATATTGCATCTATGGTTTTTTCTAACTCTTGTTTGATGAATTTTGGATATAAAACCAAGCCTTTTTCATCAACAAAAACATCATCTATATTCTTTGCTATAGCGATTGCCTCTGCATGATTGAGTCCAAATCTCTGGTTTGAAGAGATAAGCCCAAATCCACGTTTGTGGATATTTACCAAAATTTCAAAAGCACTTTTATAGTCTTGTTCTTTTAAAGCTATAAGAAGCTCTTTTTTGATTTTTTTCTTTATAGGATCATCAATAGGATTTAAAACCCTACCACCACCTATCGTTCGTCCAGAACTACATATGATGAAAGGTTCATTGTGTACCAAAAACATTTTTTTGTTAAATTGTACTCTTGCGAAACCACTTTGTACCTCTTGCTCTTCATCAAAAAGAAGGATTTTTGCTTCTACTTGCTTTGTTCCTACAAAGAGTATCACATGGGTGTTGTGTTTGATTGAATGGTTTGCGATACCCTCTATCCAAACATCTACGGTATTAAAGCCTCTGATAAAGCCTTTTTTACAAAGGAGAGTTCCTTTTTTGAGAGGGATTTTTGGATTTTGGAGGTTTATCGCTGTTCTTTGGCTACTGTGAGCCACCTCTACGTCTTGTTCGTGTACTTGAAGATTTCGTATAGGGATTTCTATATCAAGTTCAGGTGCGAAAACTTTATCACCTACTTTGATACTTCCATCTAACACAGTTCCAGTTACAACAGTTCCAACACCTGCGAGTGAAAATGAACGGTCAATGTAGTATCTAAAAAGCCCATTGCTAGGTTTTGGGATAAGAGGAATAGAAAAGAGCTCTTGTTTAAGGGCTTCGATAGAGTTTTTATCAAAGATACTTACAGGGACTATCGCTTTTAAGTGAAGATGTGAAAAACCTTCGATATACTCACGTATCTCCTCTATACGCTCTTCAATTTTATCTGCATTTACTAAGTCAGATTTTGTAAGTGCAATGATGATATTGTTTACATGTAAGAGATTTAGGATTTCAAGATGCTCATTTGTTTGAGGCATGATGCCCTCATTTGCATCGATAACTACAAGTGCAGCATCAAATCCAAAAGCACCTGCTATCATGTTTTTTAGCAGACTTTCATGCCCTGGCACATCTATAAAAGCTACGTTTATATCTGCATTTTGCAGGTTTGAAAAGCTAAGGTTTATCGTGATACCACGTCTTTTTTCCTCTTCTAAATTATCTCCTGCAAAGCCACTGAGTGCTTCTATAAGTGCAGTTTTTCCATGGTCAACATGACCAGCTGTTCCTACTATGATGTGATTCATTAAAATGTCTCCTTTTCAAGAGATTTTATCCCTTGAAAATTCCTCTCACTGAAGCTTGTGCTATGCACAGAATTTTTTACTTTATATTTCATTGGAGTGTCTCTTTGATTATTGTAATTATTTGGGGTTCAAACTCAGGCAGAATACTTCTAAAATCTATCAAAAATTTATCATTTTCTATCCTACCGATGAGGTGTTTTGCTCGAAATTTTCGCTCTAACTCCACGGCTTTTCCCTTTACATGTAAAGCTACTGTTGGAAACTCACGATTTGGTAGTGTTCCTCCACCCATAACCGTTGTGCTGTGGATTATGTCACATCTATCGTTAAACATCTCTTGTATCTTTGAAACTCTTACATGTAAAGATTCTACGCTTTGCAGAAGCATCCATAGTGTAGGGATTTGTTCGTATTTTTCTTGCAAATATGCTTTGATAGTCTCTTCTAAGATACTCAGTGTTATCTTATCTACGCGAAGCATTCTTAAGAGTTGGTTCTTTTTGAGTTTATCTATAAACTCTTTGCGTCCAGCTATGATACCAGCTTGTACACTTCCAAAGAGTTTATCTCCACTAAAGCTGATAAGAGAAGGTTTGTCTTTTAATATCTCTGGCAGTGAAGGCTCTTTATTACCAAGGTTATAAGGAAGAGTTGGTATATACCCACTTCCTAAATCATAATAATCTATCAAATCGTTTTTTTGAGCTAAGCTTTTTATCGCTTGAAAATTCACATCTTCACTAAAACCTTCTATGGAAAAGTTAGATTGATGCACTTTCATCAACATCGCTGTATTTTCATTGATAGCGTTTTCGTAATCACTCAGTTTTGTTTTATTGGTTGCTCCCACTTCATGTAAGAGGGCACCACTTTGGCTCATCACTTCTGGGATTCTAAAACTGCCACCTATCTCTACAAGCTCACCCCTAGAGACTATGGCTTCTTTATTTTTTGCAAAAGTATTCAAGATTAGAAACACTGCACTTGCATTGTTGTTCACAACTAAAACATCTTCGACATCCAAAAGTGTTTTGAGATGTTCACTCACGTGCTCATATCTCTCTCCACGACAGCCTTCTTGCAAGTTATACTCAAGATTTGAGTAGTTGTAAATAACTTTGGAAGCATTAGCTAAAAGCTCTTTGGAGATGAGACTTCGCCCCATATTGGTGTGTAAGATAACACCTGTTGCATTGATGAGGGGTTTGAGTGAAGACTGAAATGACGCTTCGTATCTTTTTTTTACCTCTGAGATTAACTCTTGCTCATCAAAAGTTTCTACTTTGCCAGAGAGGAGATTCTCTCTAAGCCTGTTAATTGTTTCTTGTGCAATTTTTGTTAAAAGAGC
Organism: Sulfurospirillum sp. UBA6810; assembly: GCA_002469305.1. Classification (GTDB taxonomy): domain Bacteria; phylum Campylobacterota; class Campylobacteria; order Campylobacterales; family Sulfurospirillaceae; genus UBA6810. The sequence goes on along the minus strand of DKEY01000035.1, from coordinate 7,571 downwards.
ATTTGAAATACCACCAAATTCATGTGAAGATAAAAACTTATCTATCTTTGGTATATCGCGCAAATGTTTCATTATTACTCCGGAATTGGAAGTTTTGATTCATCAAATCTATACTTTCCATTTTGTATTTTTACTAAGATTTCTTGGTCGCCTAGTTGTTTAAAAAGCTTTATAACAGTTGGTTTACTCACATCGACTTTTTCCATGATGTCACTATATGAGTGGTTTAAAATGCCATTGTCGTCTAAGTTTTTGATGATAAATCTTATCAAATCTACCTGCTTGCCATCAGTTACTGCTGAGATGGTTTTGATTATGTTGTATGAACGAGTAATCTCTTTTGCTTGGATTTTTGGTAAAAGTACATCATGTAAAGAGTTGAGTAACTCTTTGATATTGATAGGTTTTACGATGTAGTTTTCTACTTTGAGTTTAATCGCATCGAGTAAGTGTTCTGTATCTGTGTGTGCTGTTGTAAGGATAGCTGGAATTTCCAAGCCCAACTCATCTTTTATATATCTTAAGAACTCTATACCGTTTTCATTTTTTAAAAGTATGTCAGAGATGATAACATCTATGTTGTTGTTTTTGAGAACTTTAAGAGCTTCATCACATGTTTGTACTGCAAAGATATTTTTTGCAAAGTCTTCTAGTACCGCTGTTGTATGTTTTAACAAATCTGCTTCATCCTCAAGATAGAGTATATTAAAACCATTTAACAGGTCAAAATCTCTTCTATTCATATTGCTGTCTCCTTTTTCAAGAAACAAGTTCTTAAAAAATTCCTCGCACTAAAGCTTATGCTTCGCATAGAGTTTTTCATTTTTCATTCTCCGCTTCTTCTAAAGTAAGTGGTATCTCTATCGTAAACATCGCACAATCAAAGAGTTGTCCGCTATCTCCTAGTTTGTGCTTGATGTTTTTACACCAAATCTTTCCATACATGTGTTTTTCGACCATCTGTTTTGACATGTAAAGCCCAATTCCCGTACCAATACTTTGGTGTTTAGTAGTGAAATATGGGTCAAATACCTTTGTCATTATATCACTTTTAATACCACCAGCATTATCTATGACATTGATTAAAACATTTATTTTTGTTTTTTTTACGATTATCCATACTTTTTTATCTTTTATCTTATTTTCACACAAGGCATCTTTTGAATTATTGATAAGATTTAAAAGCACATGGGTAAGTTCGTTTTCAAATCCATAGATTTCAATATCTTCATTCATCGTAAAGTAGATATTGATAGCCTCTTTTTCTATCTGGTATTTTGAGAGGTCTATGGATTTTTCGATAACTTTTTTTAGTCGAAATTTTTTGTGATTTTTGTTTGGATTGAAAAAAGTTCTAAAGTCTTCTAGTGTATCAGACATATTTTGAGCAAGGTGTTGTGCATCTTCCACCCTTGAGTCTATAAACTCTTCATCTAGCTTTCCAGCTAAAAATTTTGATTGAAAACTTTGTACTATCATCATGATAGCCCCAAGTGGTTGTCTCCATTGGTGGGCTATATTTTGAAGCATTTCACCAAGGCTTGCAAGGCGTGCTTGTTGGAACATGATTTGGTCTTTTTTACGGCTGTTTTCAACTTCTTTTTTTATCCTTTTTTCCAAAGACAAGTTCAACTCTCTCAGCTCATGTGTTTTTATGTTTACCTTATCTTCTAGGGAGTTATGTAACTCTTTAAAATGGTTGATAATAATGAAAGAGATGATGATACTTAAAAAGAAAACAAATCCTATGAGTAAAATCAACATATAGATACTTGTTGTAAAGATTTTGTCGTTTCTATATTTTTCTGCGATAGCATCTTTTAAGTGCAGATTTATAAGGCTGGAGAGTGAAATATTGATAGAATTTATCTCAAGAAAAACTTTATTTATGAGAGGTTTTGCTTGTGACAAATTATCTTTACCAAGATAGAAAATAATTCTTTTTGTTTTTATATCTATACTCTTCATCTTCTCTTTGATTTTATCAACTAAACTTTTTTGAAAAAGAGTTTTTTCAGGTAACTCTTCACTCAGTAAAAAGAAGTTGAGCCAATTACTTGCAAATTCAGGAAGACCTCCTATCTTATAATTGATAGAGGCATCATAATTATTCCACTGGGTTTGTATGATTTGTTTTGCAAGTAAGATAACTTCGGAAGCATTTTTGATAGATATATCATTTTGTTGCAAGTCATATAGCGTGTCATAAATGTTTACGCTGTATATATCTTTTATACCCTCTAACTCTACTTGAGGGATAGTTCTTTTTTGAAAGAGTGTCTCATAGTCAAACTTAAGTGCAAAGATAGAGATAAGCATCAAAAATCCCATAGAAATCATACCCGAAGCGATAATGGCTATAAGAAGTTTTGTTTTATTTGAAAACTCTATTTTATTGAGAAAGTTATTGATATGGTGATAAAACAACATTAGTGAACATCTTTATTTAAAGTGTTGAATTTACCATTTTCATAGTTGAGTAAATAGACTTTATTGAGAAGTTGCGAATTGTGATACTTGATAGGTATCTCTCCAAGAATAGATTTGTCTAACTCTTTGAGGTTGTATAAAAACTTTTGTCCATTTAGTGGACCTTGTACTTTTTTTAGTGCTTCTACTACACTCTTTGCTGCTAAAAATGATTCAAATGAGACATGCGTAGGTTGTGCACTTGGGTAGTAAAACTTGAGTAAGTTTAAGTACTCATCTGCTACTGCCAATGCAGTGTCGTTGAAAGAGGGGACAGTTTGTGAAAACAAGATGTTTGTTCCATTTCCATCAAGTTCGCGTACAAGAGCGTCAGAGTGTACAAAAGAGATAGGGGCAAAGATGACATCTTTGAGACAACAATCTCTTGCTTTTTGTATAAATCTAGCACTTGGCTTATACGCCCCAACGATGATGACAACTTCGGGAGTTGTTGCTTTTATCTCATTGAGCCCATGTCCGATAGAGAGTGTGTTTCTTTTATATGTTCCCTCTCCCATCAAGCGTAAGTTTCTTTTTTGCAAAGCTTCCACCAAAGAGATATAACCCTCTTCCCCATAATCATCATTTTGATAAAAGATGGCAAACTTAGTTAAGCCTTTTTTTCTGTATAGATAATCAACTATAGCTTCAATCTCTTGAGTGTAGGAACTTCTAAAGTTTACTATGTTTGGAGTGTTGAGGTTTCTTAAAAATGAGGCTCCTGTGTAGGGCGCTATAAAAGGGATGCCACTATCTATGACAAGTGGTAAAACTTGTTTTGCCGTTGGTGTTCCTGCAAAGCCAAATAGTGCGAAAACTTTGTCGTCATTAAGAAGTTTATGTATATTTGTTAGAGTATTTTGTGGCTCGTATTTATCATCATAGTAAATATATTTTATATGCTTTCCATTAACACCGCCTCTTGCGTTGATATGACTAAAATAGCTGTTTGCTCCCTCTATTATCTCATTGCCCAAGTCCTTGTTGATACCACTGAGAGGCAAGGAAGAACCAAGGATGATATCTTTTTCATAATAGTCTTTATAAAATAAAATATAAACTATCGCAGGGAGGATAATCACACATACAAAAAAGATTAGAAAAGCTTTCTTTACCATTATTTGTCTTTTTTTAGAGATTTAAACATTATACAATAGCTATCATTAAATCTTTCTCAAAGAGGAAAATATCCCCAAAATAGAGCCTTTAAGAAGATACATTTTGTCTTGTTAAGGAGGGTTTAATTAGAGAATACATACAATATGGTCAATGAAACTTTACCAAAAAGAAGTGAGTGAGAATGGAAAAAGAGTATTTATATTATAACCAAGAGAGATTAGAGTATCCACTTGATGAGAGTATAGAGGTAGTAACTTCTATGGAAGATATAAGCGGAGAATACCTAATATCAAATGTAGATATGCAAGATACACAGAAATACGCTCCAGAGATAAATTTTTATATCCAAAATACCCAAGATAGTATCAGTGAACAGATAAGAAATATAAAAAGACTCTATGACATAAGAGCGAGTGGATATGACTTGGCACAAGACTTGGACTTTGAAGTGCAAGTAGGAAATAAAGTTCTAGTGGTTTCCAATAAAGATGAAGAAGCATTGAACCAAGAGCTGAGCGAAGCAGGCTTTATAACAATCTCACTAACACCAGAGATGATAACAGATGTAAATGGACATATAGGAGACTTACATGTAAGCCTTCTAAAAGATGGTGAAGAGCTAGAATTGCAAACAGACCAAATCATCTGGTTTGATGCTCCCTCTTTTGCTATGAAACAAAGTGGCACAATCGATCCAAATATCCTAGGCTTAGAAAAAACCCTCAAAAAAATAAAATCAAATGATGGCGTATATAAATATAAAAACTTTATAAAATATGATGCAAAGATATGCCAATACCATGAAAGACGTGTAGAGATATGCGGGAAGTGCGCAGAAGTATGCCCAACAGTAGCAATCCTCAAAGTAGATGAAAGCAAACATTTGGAATTTTCACATGTAGATTGTCATGGCTGTGGTGGATGTATCAGTGTATGTCCTAGTGGCGCACTTGATTACTCCCAAATGCCTCGCGTTGCTTTCAAAGAAATCACAAGTTTTTATACAGATAAGATAGCACTGATAACCCCAGCAAAAATGGACTTGGAAAACTTACATGTAAAACTTCCAGAGGGCGTTTTGCCTCTTGGAATAGAGGGTGAAAAATTCTTGCATGAAGCACACCTCATGAACCTCTTGCAAACAAGTGGTAACCCAGTAGTATTTTATACAGACTTCATCTCTAAAGGAACAGGAGATGTTATCAGAATAATCAATGAGATATTTAAAAGAAAATATAATAAACAAGCAATCTTTACATGTAAGAATCAAGAAGAGTTAGAGATAGCACTTACATCCCTCCAACCAATACCAGAATGTAAATATGGCTTCAATGAAGAGGGCATGGCAAAAAGAGAAATCTTTTCAGCAAGACTCTCCCACCTAGTAGGAGAAGATAACCTAGGTAAAATCACAACAGGTGAACATGTACACTACGGCAATATAACAATCAATCAAGATAATTGTACACTCTGCCTAAGCTGTGTAGGGGCATGTAACGTAAGAGCACTTACAGCACACCCAGAAGATAATACACTTAGATTTAACCCATCAATCTGTACAAACTGTGGCTACTGTGAAGTAACCTGCCCAGAAAAAGATTGCTTGAGTGTAATAAAAGATGAGTTAAGCCTAGAGCCAAACTACTTTAAACAAAATGTAATGGCACATGATGAGATATTTAAATGTATAGAGTGTGGAGTAGGATTTGCAACAGTAAAATCAGTAACAAGAATAGCAAATATGATGACACCAATATTTGGAAATGATGAACTAAAGATAAAGACACTTTATTGTTGTGCTAATTGTAAACCTAAGGTTATGTTAAAGGCTCACTTTGATGAAAGAAGCGCACAATGAACAATATAAGAAACAATTTTGTACAAGTTATAAACTCGTTGAGTAAACAGGAGACAGTTAAATGAAGAATTCTACACATAGTGTAAGCTTTAGTGATAGGAATTTCTGCTGGGCTTTGCCTAGTAGAAAGGAGACAGTTAAATGAATCGCGAAGCAGTAAACCCAGCTAGATCGTTATACTATGGCTTTATGAGCAAAATGCTGGTATTTTCAACAAGTAAAGATAGATTTGACGGTCTTGAAAAAGCATTGGATGTGATGATTGAAAATCCACTTGATGAAAACTCAGCAGAAGCTTTAAAAGAGATAAAAGAGTTTATATCACTTGGTGGCTATGAAGTTTTGGCAAATGAGTATGACGCTATCTTCAACGCACCTGGTGCTGCTGTAGTAAGAACAACAGCCTCTTTTTATGATGAGGGTGTTGAGAGTGGCAAAAAAAGAGTTGCAGTAAAAAACTTTTTGGCAAAAACTAGAATTAGAAGAAATGAGCAAGAGTTTAAAGAAAATGAAGATTGTGTTGGATTTTTAGTAACATTTATGCATGAGCTTATCGAGCTTATCATCAAAGGTGAAAAGTCTTATGAAACATTGCAACACTGTTTGTTTGTAGAGATAATCAATGAGTTTTTTGATGAGTTTATTGAAAACCTTTATAAACACAAAAAAGCAAATGTTTATAAATCACTAGCAGTTGTGCTTAATGCGTTTTTAGAATTTGAAAGACTTTATTTTGATGTTACAAAACCTGCGATTAAAGAAAAAGTTGTAAAAAAAGCTGAATCTTGTGAAGTCATAAGTGAAGCAGAGGCAAAAAGAAGAGCAGAAAATAAAGCAAAAAAAGCTTTAGGACCAAAGTGTTAGAAAATTATAAAGTACCAAGGGTACGCGAGCACTCTGCTGAAGAGAACTAAGCGTTAGCGTAGTTTTTAGAGCTTTGCTTTAAAAACGTGTTAAAGAGTTCTATGAGAACTCTAAATGAGAAGTTGTGAAAGAAAATCGACGTTTTTTATCACAACTTCTTGGTTTCAAGAGGTAATTTCAAGCAAGGAGGATTGTATGCAAGAGAGCAGACGCGGCTTTTTAAAGAAAGCAGCAGTTGCTGGTACAGTTGCTGCGGTAGGCGCAGTGAGTGCAACAGCTTCAAGTGCGACAAGCACATACAGTTCAAATGGCGTTGTTATAGGGAAATCTCCAAAAAAAGAGATTACTTATAAGAAAACTAAAGCGTGGGACGATTTTTACCGTTCAGCTTTATAAAAAAATAGGAGATTTTGAGTATGGAAAACATGACTCAACGTGCTCTAACGACAAAGATAGGTCGTCGTTCATTTTTAAAGATGGCAGCAGTAGCTGGCGCATTTGGCGCTACTTCAGCTTTCGCTAGTGGAAATGTAACAAGAGCAGCAACGGAGGAAGAGGTTAAAAACCCATTTCCTGGATCTAAGAAGGTAAAAACAATCTGTACAGCATGTTCTGTTGGTTGTGGTATTATCGCTGAAGTTCAAAATGGTGTTTGGGTTAGACAAGAGGTCGCACAAGACCATCCTATTAGCTTAGGTGGACATTGTTGTAAGGGTGCTGATATGATCGACATGGTTCGTTCAGAAGTCAGACTAAAGTATCCGATGGTTAAAGAGAAAGGTCAATGGAAGCGCATCAGTTGGGATGAAGCTACAGATCGTATCACTAAGAAACTAGAGGATTTAAGAGTTAAAAGTGGACCTGACGCTGTTCAGTTTTTAGGTTCAGCAAAAATGAGTACAGAGCAAGCGTATTATTTTAGAAAATTCGCTGCAATGTTCGGAACAAATAATACAGATCACCAAGCAAGAATCTGACATAGTGCAACAGTCGCCGGTGTGGCGAATACATGGGGTTATGGCGCTATGACAAACTCACTTGGAGATATCCAAAACGCAAAAGCAATTATAATTTTTGGTGCAAACCCTGCGGTAAATCACCCAGTTGGTTTCCAGCACTTTCTAAAAGCAAAAGAGAGAAACAACGCACAACTTATCGTTGTTGACCCTCGTTATACAAAAACAGCTGCAAAAGCAGATTTGTTTGCACAAGTAAGACCAGGTACTGACGTTCCATTTATGTATGGTATGTTACACCTAAT
>DKEY01000149.1:28734-38201 GCA_002469305.1 Sulfurospirillum sp. UBA6810 | reverse complement strand
TCTTCATTACCGATAGGAGCTTCTAGTGAAATTGGCTCTTTTGTGATTTTGATAACATTTTTTACTTTATCTACACTGAGTCCAACTTCTTCTGCGATTTTCTCGATATCTGGCTCTTTGCCTTCTTCTTGAAGATGTTTTCTGATAATTTTATTGATTCGATTTATCGTCTCTATCATATGAATAGGGATACGAATAGTTCTTGCTTGATCTGCGATAGCTCGGCTTATCGCTTGACGAATCCACCAAGTTGCATATGTTGAAAATTTGTAACCTTTCTTGTACTCAAACTTATCAACTGCTTTCATAAGACCTATGTTACCTTCTTGAATTAAATCTAAGAAAGGAAGACCTCTGTTGGTATATCTTTTTGCGATAGAAACAACAAGACGTAAGTTAGATTTAGCCATACGAGTTTTTGCTTCATCTGCTATCTTTTTACCACGTTTAATCTGTTCTAGTATCTCTTTTAGTCTATCTGGTTCTAAATCAAAACTTTGCTTACTTGCCTCTTTTGTTTGAAAAAGTTTTTTTATCTCAACATATGTTGAAACCATAGTTGCTTCAGGAACAAGTGCTGTTATATCTTCCTTATTTAAGTCAGTTATTTTATCAAGAAGTTTTTTGTGGTTCTTCTTCAATGTTTCATTAAAAAGAGGGAGTCTATACTCTAGTCTTTTTAACTCTTTATCAAATTCATCATCACTTTTAAGTGAAGTTTCCATAGATTTTACAAGTTCATTGATAAGTTTACTTGTTGGCCCGAGTTCCATCAAGTTTTCTTTTAAGATTTTTTTCTTAAAAGCAACAGTGATGTCATATACCATTTGTTCTTCAGGGTCATTTTCATTATCTGGTAGTTTTGATGCTGTTTTCATCCAATCTTTTTTTGCTTTTTCTAGTGCTTTAAAACTTTCAATAACTTTTTCGGTTCGGTTATTGTCTTTTTTAGAAAACTTCTTTGGCGCATCCTCGTCCACATCGTCATCATCGTCATCGTCATCATCGCTATCATCATCATCTTCAAAGTTTTTAAACAACTCTTTTACGCGACGTTCACGGTTTATCAAAGCTTCTTTATAATCTAGGATAAAGTTTATAAGATAAGGAACAGAACAAAATGCATCGATAATGATATCTTCACCAAATTCTATTTTCTTGCTGATATCTATCTCTTCTTCTTTGGTTAATAGTGAAATTAACCCCATCTCTCTTAGATACATTCTAACAGGACTGTCACTTCTTGACCACTCAAGTAACTCTTTTTCATTTGCTAAGTCAAATTCTTGTTCAAGTGCTTCATCATGGAGTTTTTGTTGTTCCGCGGCTCTTTTTTTAGCTTCTTCTATATTACGCATTTTTGCGATTTCTGCTGAGCTGATAAGTGTTGTTTTGTATTTTTCAAGTAACTGCATCAGTTTTTTGATGTTAGATACAGTTGGTTGTTTTGGAAAAAGACTCATAACTTGTTCGTAAGTTACATGACCTTTTTCATGCTCTGCAAATAGTTCTTCTAATTCTACGTAAAGCTCTTTTGATGACATTTGATGTTGCTCCTTAAGCAAATTGTTTGGAGTATAAAAAAGGTATATATTATACTCAAAATTATTTAAACAACGATTAAATACATCTATATTTCAGAAAAAAATTGTAATTTTTATTTTGGAACAGGAGTTGCTTAATGAGAAGAACAAATCAAATCTATATGGATAATGTATGCAAAATGGCTATTATACAACCACAGGAGCAATGGTAACACAGTTTAACAGACTTGATGTTATCTCTAATAATTTAGCAAATGTAAACACTGTAGGTTTTAAAAGAGATGATGTTGTTATTGGTGATTTTAAAAGAATTTTTCAAGAAACACAAGAAGAATTACCAATAAAAAATCATACAACAGAGGGTGCAAAATATCTCAATGCAACGATTGATCGAGTACCTCAAGTAAGTGAGCAATACGTACAGTTCAATCAAGGTTCCGTCAAACCAACTGGCAATAGTTTAGACTTTGCTCTTCAAAGAGAAAATGCATTTTTCTTGGTTGAAACACCGCAGGGTTTAGCTTTAACCAAAGACGGTTCTTTTGTTTTAAACAATGAAGGTGTGCTGACAACAAAAGAGGGATACCCTGTCTTACCAGCAACATATTTTCAAAATAATACTTATATAAATGTCGATGAAAGTAGTACTTTTTCAGTAGATAAAGCAGGAAATATTTACTCGGCAAATATAGCTGAGGGTTTGGCTGAAGGAGAAGATCCAATAGGTAAATTTTTTATAGCACAAGTTGATGATATCAAGGCTCTTACAAAAGAAGGTGATGGACTTTATAGATTTGATAATGTAGAAGAGATAAAAGATTTACAAGATGCAAATGTAGTAGCACAAGGCTTTTTAGAAATGAGCAATGTAAATCCAGTAAGAGAAATGGTGGGGCTTATAGAAGCACAACGTATGGTAGAAATGTATCAAAAAGTTATGACAACACATATGAATGATGTCAATAACGATGCAATTAGTAAATTAGCAGCAAAAGCATAAAAATCTTCACGAAGTAAAAGCTTCAGCGAGATGATTTTTATGGGCTATGCCCATTAAGAGAAGAGAAAAAACAGGAGAAAAAATGATAAGATCACTTTACACAGCAGCAACGGGTATGATTGCGCAACAAACACAAATAGATACAACTTCAAATAATATTTCAAATGTAAATACAATTGGTTATAAGAAACAACGTGCAGAATTTGCTGATTTGATGTATCAAACTATGGAGTATGCAGGTACTTCAACAAGTGCAACAACAGTCTCTCCAACAGGGATTGAAGTTGGTCTTGGTGTTCGCCCTACTGCTATTGCAAAGCAATTTACTCAAGGTAACTTTAAAGAGACAGGCAATGATTTGGATATGGCTATAACAGGAAAAGGTTTTTTCCAAGTGCAACTTCCTGATGGTACAACAGCATATACAAGAAATGGTTCTTTTAAACTTGACAACGAAGGCAATATAGTAAATTCTGATGGTTATAGAATGTTACCTGAGATAGTTGTTCCTGAAGATACAACACAAATCTCAATAGGAACAGATGGTACAGTTTCTGTGCTTCAAGCAGGAGCTACTGAGATGAATCAAATAGGTCAGATTGAACTTGCAAACTTTGTAAATCCAGCAGGACTTCACTCTCTTGGAGATAATAACTTTTTAAATACTTCAGCTTCTGGCGAAGTGATAGTAGGAACACCAGGACTTAATGGACTTGGACAGGTAAGACAGCAATTTGTTGAAATGAGTAACGTACAACTTGTAGAAGAGATGACAGACCTTATCACAGGGCAACGTGCTTATGAAGCGAACTCTAAAGCTATAACAACAAGTGATGAGATGCTTCAAACTGTTAATGCCCTAAAGAGTATAGTATAAACTGATGTTGATACTCTTGCCTATTTTATTGATAATTTTGACTATATTTGTGATTGATTCTCTCTATTTTGAAGATACAAAACCAAAAGAGATACAACAAAATCAAGTTATAAAAAAAGATGCAAATGTAAGCTCACAAAAATACTTAGATAAGTACTTAAAAAAATAGATGAAGTTTTTATCTATAGTTAAAGTTACCATCCCTGTTATGATGGGGTATATTCCTCTTGGGATGGCTTTTGGTCTTTTACTCTCATCATTGCTTATCCCATGGTATTACGCTTTTTTTATGAGTCTTTTTATCTTTGCTGGTTCTGGGCAGTTTTTAGCACTTACTCTTTTTGCTTCTCAAGCCACTATCTTAGAGATAGGTATTGCTACTTTTCTTTTAAATCTTAGACATACTTTTTATGGTCTTTCGATGATTAGTACTTTTAAAGATTTTTCTTGGAAGAAAAACTATCTTATTTTTGGGCTTACTGATGAAACTTTTGCGCTTTTAAAAACCAATGATGTTGATGAAAGAGAGAAAGAAAAAATATATCTTATTATCACCGCACTCAATCAATTTTATTGGGTTTTAGGAAGCGTGATTGGTGCCGTTTTAGGCAATGTTTTACCATTTAATTATAAAGGTATAGAGTTTTCTCTCACAGCTCTTTTTGTAGTTTTATCCATAGATTTATATAAAAAAAGCAAACTACATAAACCATTTTTAATCTCTGTTGCCATTGGCTTTTTGGGGATGTTGGTCTTTCCAAGTGACAAGATGCTTATACTTTCTCTCTCACTTGCAGCTATGATACTTATACTTTTTAAAAAGGCTTTGAGCAATGACATTCACAACTAGTTATCTCATAGGTAGTATAGTAGTAGCCGCGCTGCTCACATATGCGACTCGTATCATTCCTTTTTTATTTTTTAGGAAAAATGAGCCTTCTGCTTTGATACGCTATATAGAGTGGAATATGCCCGTTATGATTATGGTGATTTTGGTTTTTTATGCACTCAAAGATGTAAAGTGGGAATTGTATCCTTATGGGATTGCTGAGATTGTTGGTGTTACTATCACGATAGTCTCTTATCTCAAGTTCAAAAATGCTCTTTTGAGTATTTTTCTTGCTACTTTCACGTACATGATTTTAGTGCAACAAGTTTTTTAAGGAATGTGATGAAATTTGAAGTAACAAATAAACAAAATATCTCAAAAAACTGTTTGGTTTGTGGAATAAAAAATGATTTTGGTCTTAAGACAAAGTTTTATGAAACAACAAACGAAGAAGTCATAGCTATCTTTACGCCACATGAACTTTTACAAAGTTATCCAAATGTCCTTCATGGAGGGATTTCGGCAACTATACTTGATGAAACTATCGGTCGTGCTATCATGACAAAGTATGGTCAAGAGAGTTTTGGTGTGACAGTAGAGTTAAATATAAAGTACAAAAAATCAGTCCCTCTCAATCAAGAGTTAAAAGTTATAGGACGAATTACAAACGATAAGGGTCGTATCTTTGAGGGAACTGGTGAATTATATCTTCCAAATGGAGAAGTTGCAGTCATGGCGACTGGAAAATACATGAAAAGAGATTTACATCAGATAGTTGCAGATGACTTTTTGAGTGATGAGTGGTTTGCATCAGATGGAAAAGATTTAAAACATATAGAAATTGATACATAGTTTTTTATAAATAATACTTTTTAAACAATATTATACATTATATGATATACAATAGTTCAATTATTTGATATAAAGAATTTATATGAGAAATGTAGTAAAAATATTTGTAAACAGAGGTTTCACGCCCATAGACAATTCTGTCTTGAAAATAGGAACGTCCATAGATTTTGATTGTTATGTGCAACGCTTCAATGGCTTTTTTATCCTTATAAAAGCAGGAACTTTTTTAGATGAGGCAAGATACAAAAAAATCATCTCAAGACCACTGCAAATTTATATGAAAACAAGTGAATATGACAAATACAAAAAGTATAAAGCTAAAAATACTAATAAAAAGCATTTTTTACTTGAAGATATGACTTTAGAAGAAGCGCAAGAGAAGTGTTTAGAAGTTGGAAAGTTATTTGCCCTGCAAAGTTCAGTCGAAGAAAAACTACGTACACTTTACTATCTTGGTAAAAATTTACTAGGGGCCTATCTCAATGAAAAAAGAAATCAAAAACTACCAGTAAAAGCTTTGGAAGAGTTAGTTGAAATGCTAGCTTTACTTGTCAATGAAAACAGAGTAACACTTTCGAGTTTTCATAACATCATAGAAGATAGATATAGTCTTCCTACACATCTTCTAAATGTTACATTTTTTACAGCTCTAATTGGAAGTCAGATACAGATAGATTTAACAGATCAAAAGTATCTTCTCATGGGAGCTATCTTGCATGATATCGGTAAATCTGAAATTGATGAAAGCTTACTAGATAAGCCTGATTTTTTAACAAAAGAGGAGTTTGATACCATCAAGATGCACTCTCAAAAAGGTATAGAGTTGGCTTTAAAAAATGGTGTAAAAAATAGGCATATCATATCTGCTATCAAAGACCACCATGAAAGGCTAGACGGTAGCGGTTATCCCTTTGGGCTTACCTCTCTTAGGATTAGTCAGTTTGGAAAAATACTCGCAGTCTGTGATGTTTTTGATGCACTTATCACTGTAAAACCATATCGAGGAGCTTATACAACTTTTAATGCCCTTAAACTTATCAGAGAAGAGTTTAAAAACAGACTTGATTTAAAGTATGTCAATATTTTGATAAAACTTCTAAAATAACGCTATAATATTTAACAAATCTAAATAAAAATTAAAAAAAAGAGAAATCATATGACAAACAACTATGTTTTAAAACTCATCCAAAGATATGCCCATATAGATGAGGTTGAAACTTTAAAAATCTACAAATCCATAGACAAAAAAATCACACATGAAGATGTTACCGATATCCTAAGAGATGAACAAGACCCAAAGTTTGTAGAACTTAGTGACGAGGGATTGCTCCTTTTTCTTGATGGACTTATCGTCGCAAGAAGAGGGGCAAGCAAGAAAAAAGTAAAGAGTAAAGATAAAGTTTATCTAAACAACAACGTGATACTTAAAAAGCTTCGTATAGCTTTTGATTTAAAAGATGAAGATATGCTGGAACTTTTTTCACTAGTAGAAGTTGCAATGACAAAATCAGAACTTACTCCTTATTTTAGAAAATTTGGACATGCAAATTATAAAAAATGTACCGATTCGATGATGAAAAATTTTTTAAAAGGTTATGGTAAATTTAAAAAAAATAAAAACTAGGATATACGATGGAACTTCACTCTTGGTATCTTTTTACAACAGTTTCATTTTTGACTATTATTTCTCCAGGTCCTGCGATACTCTTAGCCATAAACAATGGATTGTCACATAACCTGAAAAGTGTTGTTTTTTCCTCTTTTGGCAATATCTTGGGACTCTTTTGTCTCTCAAGTGTTTCTATGCTCGGACTTGGTGCAGTTCTTCATACTTCGGCAACTTTTTTTTTAGTTCTGAAGATAGTAGGAGCAAGTTATCTCATCTATCTTGGCATCAAACAGTTCAAAAATGCAACCAATATCTTTGATGTTACAAAACAAGTTATAAAGCGAGAAAAAGAGGATTTCAAGATATTTAAAAAAGGATTTTTGGTTTGTGTCACAAATCCGAAGCCGATTCTTTTTTTTACAGCAATTTTCCCACTTTTTATAAGTCAAAATAGCAAGATACTCCCTCAGTTTTTTATCATGACTTTTACTTTTATGTTTTTGTCATTTTGTTCTTTATTTATGTATGCTTACTTTGCAAGGTATTTTAAATTTTGGTTTTCTAGTAGTTTTAGAGTGAAGATGTTTAACCGTATAAGTGGAACTATCTTTGTTTTTTTAGGTATCGGACTTCTTAAGATGGAGAATAGAGCATGAAGTATAATGAACTCAGTGATGAAGAAAAGTACATCATAGAACACAAAGGAACAGAACGCCCGTATAGTGGGATATACAATGATTTTAAAGAAGAGGGAATCTTTACATGTAAGAGATGTAATGCGCCACTTTATCACTCAAGTGACAAGTTTAACTCAGGTTGTGGTTGGCCTAGTTTTGATGATGAAATCAAAGGTGCTGTGAAGCGAACTGTGGACGCAGATGGAAGGCGTATGGAGATTACATGTAAGACTTGTGGAGCTCATCTTGGGCATGTCTTTGAGGGAGAAGGTTTTACTCCAAAAGACACTAGGCATTGTGTTAACTCTTTGAGCCTTAATTTTATAGCCAAAAGATAAAAATTATTAACTATTTTCATTCAATATAAATTAAACATTTTAAGATATGATTAAGTTATCTTTTGTTTAAGGAGTTTATCTATGGAAAGAAGAGATGCTATAAAGTTGGCAGCGCTTGCCGCACTCGCTACAACATATGCTTCTGCGTATGACGAGAAATTGTTAGTTAATAAAAAAGACATGATGCTCAAAGATCCTGCAAAACCAACAGATTTTGAGTATAAGCATTTACCAGATATCACAGTGGGAAGTGCAGATACTAAAGGATATACTTTAGTAGAGGTAAGTATTGGACAAAAAGGTATAATCCATCCAAGTGTAGATAACCACTGGATATATGAGATAGAACTTTATGCTGATGGCAAAAAAGTAGCTAGTGCTGATTTGGAACCAAGTACATCCAGAGGCTATCTTGCTGCAAGAGTCAATTTAAAGGACGTTAAAGAATTAAAGGCTGTCTCAAAATGTAATCTACACGGGAACTATACCGCTTCAATAAAAATATGATAAAAGAGCCTTTGGGCTCTTTTATCTCACAATCTTTTTTTTCAAGGACAAATGATATGACAACAAAATATGCCTACTTTGCAGGAGGTTGTTTTTGGGGAGTAGAATACTTTTTTAGCAAACATGCAGGCGTTGTAAAAGTGCTTTCAGGTTTTATGGGAGGACATATCAAAGAACCAACTTATCATGAAGTTTGTTACTGTGAGACAGGGCATCTTGAAGTGGTACAAGTTGAGTATGACCCTAATGTAGTGAGCTATGAAACTCTTGCAAAGCTTTTTTTTGAGATACATAATCCAGAACAAACAAATGGACAAGGCCCAGATATAGGAAGCCAGTATCTTTCTGCTGTTTTTGTCTCAAATGAAGAAGAAAAAAATATCATCCAAAACCTTATAAAAATACTCACTGAAAAAGGCTTACATGTAGCCACAAAAATTTTAGAAAAAAAAGAGTTTTATGCCGCAGAAGAGTACCATCAAAATTACTATCAAAAAAATGGCAAAACTCCTTATTGTCATAAAAAAGTATCGAGATTTTAGATGTCAGTACTATTAGAATTTTCCATGTTTCCCACAGATAAAGGTGAAAGTGTGAGTGCTTATGTGAGTCGTATCATAGAGATGATTGATAAAAGTGGACTTGATTACCAGCTGACACCTATGGGTACTATCATCGAATGTGAAAAAATAGATGAAGCACTAAGTATAGTTAAAAAAGCTTATGAGTGCTTGGAGAGTGATTGTTCTAGGGTTTATGCATCACTCAAATTTGACATCAGAAAAGATACAAAAAAAAGGCTTTCAAGTAAGATGAAATCTATCGAAAAAAGACTTGGCTATGAGGTCAAAAAGTAAGAGAGATTTGCTCTTCAAGTTTCGCTTAATCTTTTTTATACACCTTTTTAGATAAAATGGTAACCGAATTTAAAAATTCATTCTAAAATTTGTAAGGATTTTTATGAATATCATTACNNATTTTGGTGACAATATCGACACAGATCTTATCATCGCTGCACGTTATCTAAACACTTCAGAACCAAGCGAGTTAGCAAAGCATGTTATGGAAGATGCTGATCCTGAGTTTGTTTCAAAACTAAAAGCAGGTGATATCATCGTTGCTGGTGAAAATTTTGGTTGTGGTTCATCTCGTGAACACGCACCAATCGCTCTCAAAGCGGCAGGAGTAAGTGCAGTAGTCGCAAAAAGCTTTGCAAGAATTTTTTATAGAAATG
>DKEY01000149.1:9347-28720 GCA_002469305.1 Sulfurospirillum sp. UBA6810 | reverse complement strand
GACACTATAAGTATAGATATGGATAATGGCAAAATAGAAAATATAGATACAAAACACTCTTATAATTTTTCTCCAATTCCAGAGTTTATGCAAGAGTTACTCTCTTGTGGTGGACTTATCAACTATGCTAAAAAAGAGATAAAGGTACAATAAATGAAACGTTATAAAATCGCTGTTATCAGAGGTGATGGAATTGGTCCTGAGATTATAGATGAAGCTGTAAAAGTCCTTGATGCTGTAAGTGCTAAAGAAGAGTTTGAGTTAAGCTATGATGAGTATCTTATGGGTGGTTCTGCTTATGATGTAAAAGGTACACCACTTCCTGATGAAACTATCGAGGGTTGTTTAAACTCTGATGCTGTACTCTTTGGTGCGATAGGTGGTGAAAAGTGGGACAAACTTCCAAGAGAACTTCGTCCTGAAAGTGGACTTTTAAAACTTAGAAAAGCACTGGGCGTATTTGCAAACCTAAGACCTACACAAGTATTTGATGAGTTAGTCAATGCAAGCACTATAAAGCCAGAAGTATTAAAAGGTGTGGATTTATTTGTTGTTCGTGAGTTAACAGGTGGTATCTACTTTGGTGAACCAAGAGAAAAAACTCCTGATCGTGCTTATAACACTATGGTTTACACAAAAGAAGAGATAAGACGTATAGCGGTTATCGCATTTGATAGTGCTATGAAAAGACGTAAAAATGTCTGTTCCGTTGATAAAGCAAATGTACTTGAAGTAAGCCAGCTTTGGAGAGAAGTTGTTGAAGAAGTAGCTAAAGACTACCCTGAAGTAACACTTTCTCATATGTATGTTGATAATGCAGCAATGCAACTTATAAGAAATCCAAGACAATTTGACGTAATACTCACAGGCAATATCTTTGGAGATATCTTAAGTGATGAAGCAAGTATGATTAGTGGTTCTATCGGTCTTTTAGCATCAGCTTCAGTTGGTGGAAAAGTAGGCTTGTTTGAGCCTATACACGGTTCAGCTCCTGATATCGCAGGGCAGGGCATTTCAAACCCAATCGCTACGATACTCAGTGCGGCGATGATGTTACGTTTTGCACTTGGTGAGACAAAAGCAGCTGACAAGATAGAACAAGCAGTTAAAAATGTACTCAAAGATGGATATAGAACAAAAGACTTATCTGCCTTAGGAGCAAAAGAGGTTTGTTCAACAAATGAAATCGGCTCTATCATAGCAGATTACGTAGCGAAAATATAATGAAATACAGAAACTTGTTTCGTACTTTAGTGATAGGAATTTATGACTTGGCTTTGCTAAGTTATAAAGGAGAAAATTAATATGAAAACCCTCACTTTAGCATCCATATATGAACTTCAAGGTTTAAAAGATGAAGCATTGGAGATATACAAAGATTTGCTAAAAGAGGATCCAAACAATAAAGATGTAAAAATAGCTATCAAAAGACTCTCAGGTATCAGAAAAAAATACTTGGGAGTCAATGAAGATATGAAGAAGTTTTTTGTAAAGATGGATAGTGATGTTGAGTTTTTAGAATTTGAAAGGTGGCTTGTAAAACTATGGAATTAAAAGATATGATACTTTCTACATTGGCAGAACTTGAGGAACCTGTAAAAGAGATAGAAAAAGAGACTCAACTCAAGGAACAAACACTTAAACCTTTGATAGAAGAAGAGATAAAAGAGATCAAAGAAGTAGTTATTGCAGCACCACAAATAGAAGAAGAAAAATACGAACCGACCAATAAAAGTGATGAACGAGCTTTTTGTGAGAGCTTAAGAGAGAGAGTTCTTGTGCTATTTGAAGGCTTTCAATCTCCAAATAATAAAAATATAGAAGCTAAGGTTGATTTGACTTTAAATTTTTTAGAGTATCTTTTAGCTGTTGTAGATGAACGCTTGGAGATGTTGGATTCACAAAAAAAATGATCAATCTAGGAGAAATTCCTCCGCACTTAAAATCTCAGATAGATGAGATGAGTTCGATACTTTCACCCTATACAAAAAGAGCTTATTTTGTAGGTGGGTTTGTGCGAGATTTATACCTTCAAAATCCAATCAAAGATATAGATATAGAAGTATATGATGTAGCTAGTGATGATTTTGATGTGCTGATGCAAAGTATAGGGGCACTTGGAGTTGGGAAGAGTTTTTTTGTCTATAAGTACAAAGACTTAGATATCGCATTGCCAAGAGTTGAGCGCAAGATATCACAAGGGCATAGTGGTTTTGAAGTGAAGCTCACTCAAGATGAAAAAGAGGCTTCAAAAAGAAGAGATTTTTCTATGAACTCCATCATGGTCAATATATTTACTCATGATATACATGACTTTTGGGGTGGTGTAGAGTGCATAGAAAAGAAACTTATAAAACATATAGATGAGCAAGCCTTTAGAGAAGATAGCCTGAGAGTTTTAAGAGCCGTTCAATTTGCTGCGAGGTTTGATTTTTCTATCGATAAAAAAACCTTACATGTAATGCAAAATATCGACTTAAATGATTTGAGTAAAAACAGAATTTTTTGGGAGTTTGAAAAACTTTTTAAGGCAAAATACTTACATGTAGGATTGTATTATCTTTATGAGTTAGGCTTATTTGAAAAGATTTTTTCTTTACATGTAAGCTTAGAGCAGGTAGAAAAGATAGCCAAAGAGTTAGAAGATGCACACTTTGAAGAAGAGTTACGCGAGTACTATCTCATATATATCGTTTGTGGTGTTTTAGGTGTTGGTTATGAGGCTGTTTTGAAGCACTTAGAAGTACCAAATAGATACTATACTATTTTTAAGTATCAGCCTTTTTTTAGTTCACTTCTAAGTGAAAATGAACTTTTACATGTAGCAATGCACATGCCTATAAAAAAGTGGCTAGGTAATTACAGAGATGGGATAAAAGAGATGGCAAAAAAGTTAAATATCTATGAAGAGATTTATACTGGGGGCATTGATATCCAAGATGTTATCAAAGATGGATATCAAAAAGAAGAGATAAAAAAAGAGTACACAAGAAGAGTCTTGAAGACTATACTCTCTTATAAAGAGAGCTAAAATTTTTTCCAAAAACTTGGCATCAAAACAAGAAAAAAAGTATAGATTTCTAATCTTCCTATTATCATAGCAAGAGAAAGAACGAACAAATCTGTATCATGAAAAAATGCATAATTTTTGGCAGGTCCTACTAAACCAAATCCTGGTCCTACATTTCCTATACAAGCTATTGCAGTAGAGATACTGCTCAGTGCATCATAGCC
Organism: Sulfurospirillum sp. UBA6810; assembly: GCA_002469305.1. Lineage (GTDB taxonomy): Bacteria > Campylobacterota > Campylobacteria > Campylobacterales > Sulfurospirillaceae > UBA6810. The sequence continues at coordinate 25,486 of DKEY01000149.1, read as the reverse complement.
ATTTGCATATAGGTAAACTACAACTATCGCATTTGTAAAAACAAATAACAAGAAAAATCCAAAAGTGGCAGAGATAACATTTGTTGGAAGCATGTTGTGATTTACAAAGACATTTATGATGGCATTTGGATGGAGTATCTTTTTTATCTCTGCTATTACAACTTTTGCACCTAAAACAAATCTTATAATTTTTACTCCCCCAGAAGTTGAACCAGCATTTCCTCCAATGAGCATAACAATGAAAAAGAGTGTTATACACAACTGTCCCCAAAGCTCATAATCACTCGATGCAAAGCCTGTTGTCGTAAGGAGTGAAGCTACATTGAAGCTAGCGTGTGTAAATGCTTCAAACCATTCAAAATCAGTTTTTTGCATAGCACTCAATGTTAATAGTATGCTGATGGAACAAAAGATAATGAGATACCAAAAAACTTCTTCAGTCTTGTAACCAATAGTATCGCCTTTCATAAATTTTAGATGTGCTAAAAAGTTAATTCCCGAGATAATCATAAAAAATGTGATAGTCCATAAGATAAGAGGATCTTGAGCAAAATAGCCTACAGAACTGTTCTTTGTTGAAAAACCTCCTGTTGAAATAGTAGAAAAAGCGTGATTTATAGCATCAAAAAATCCCATCCCCTCAATAGTGAGTAAGAAAGTACAAGTTGCTGTAAATAAAAGATATATAATCCACAGTTGCGTTGCTGTATCTTTTATCTTAGGAGTTATTTTTTCAAGTTTGATACCAGTGGATTCTGCTTTAAAAAGAGTGAGGGAACCATTTGGATTGATAAGAGATAAAAGCCCGACACTTAAGACAATAATCCCCATACCTCCTATCCAATGCATCAAGCTTCTATGCATTAAAATCATATTTGGTAGAGCTTCAATATCTTGATATATGGTAGCGCCAGTAGTTGTAAATCCACTTACTGCTTCAAAAAAAGCTTTCATTACACTAATATCTGTATAAATATACAAAGGGATACCCCCTGCAATTCCAAGTAAAATCCAGATAAGATTTACAGATAAAATACCCTCTTTAATACTAAGTCCTACTTTGTGATTTCTTACAAGCAGATAGAAGAAAAAATTTATGAGAAAGAAGCTTGTATCAAACATTATAAAATCAACATAATGCTCTTCATAATATGCTCCCACAAAAATAGGAAGTAAAAATAGTATGGATAAACCCATTCCTACTGTGGAAAGAAGTTTAAGGATATTTTTTATAGATTGTTTATCCACTTTCTACACCTTTGCTCATGATTTTTACTACAAAAGCACATCAATATACTCTTTTCTTGAGGAATAAAACTGTGTGAAAAGCTATAGAGTTCATCATTGTAAATAATAAACGAGAGAATATCCTCTCCCTCAATGGGTTTTATTGCTCTATTTGAAGGAATAACTTCTCTGATAAAACCTATGGCAGATCCCCCACAAAAGAGTTTTTCTCTTACGATAGAACTAGAACCTATAAGCTCTAAAATAGAGTAGTAAGCATTGATTTTTGGACCTCTAACTACCATCATTCCCAAAGAATGCATAAGGTTATAGTGAGTGATGTCATTGTTGATTGCAACTACCTTTTTGACTCCGTGTTCTTTTGCTTCCACGCATTTGACTATGTTTTCATCATCATTGCTACTTGTAGTGATAATCATATCTGCATTTTTTAAGCCTTCTTCTTCATAAAAGAGAGAATCTCCATATTTACTATTGATGACTGTAACACCTTTTTGTAAAATCTCAGCTGCTTGGTTGCATTTTTGTATATCTTTTTCAATCATTTTTATTACAATGTTTTCTTTAGAAAGAACTTTTGATACTTCTATGCCTAAAGCTCCTGCTCCAAAAATAACTACATTTTTGATTATATTTGGCATATTTTTATTGATGAGAGAACAGAGTCTTTTGATCTCTTCTTCATTTCCAAAAAGATAAACCATATCATTATGTAAAATTTCATCGCTCCCACTAGGAATAAAAAAATGTTTCTCTCTATCTATGCCAACGATAGATATTTTTTCACTTCTTATCTCTGAAATTTTTATATTTTCACTAGGATTTTCCAAAAAGGCTTTTACCGAGATTAATTTTAAATTTGTTCCAGAAAATGATTTGACATTGTTTGCTTTGGGAAAATCTAAAAGTGCTTTTATGGAGAGAGCTGTAAGTTCAAAAGGAAAAACAGCTTCTGTTATACCTACTTTTTGTGCAATTGAACTTCTAGCAAAGAATTCATTTCTTAGTCTTATGATTTTTTGTCTTACTTTGATTTTCTCTTCAGCAATTAAAGAAGAGATTATGTTTATCTCATCACTATCAGTGACAGCTATAAAAAGATCATAAGTTTTTTCTATCAATGCTTCATAGGTCTTAGGGTCTTCAACATTCCCTCCTAGTGTGAGTACGTCTATGCTCTCTTGTAATTTGGCAAGTGCATCAGTATTTCTATCCATAACGATTACATTGTGACCTACACTGAGTGCTTTTGCAAGTCTAAATCCCACACCCCCAACACCAGCTATGATAATATCCATTTAGAAATCCTCCTCTGTAAAGTAGAAACGATACCCTATACTTGATTCTGTGATGATATAGCGAGGTCTTGTAGTATCATCTTCAATTTTTTTTCGCAAAGAGTTGATGTATGTTCTTAGGTATTGCATTTCATGTTGATATCCTATTCCCCAAACTTCTTTTAAGATGTTTTGATGAGTTAGCACTTTATTTGGGTGCGTTACAAAAAAACGTAAAAGATTGTATTCTGTGGGAGTAAGTTTGATAAGCTTGTCACCTTTTTGAACTACTCTGTTCACAAAATCTATGCATAATTCTTGACAAAAAATTTTATTTTCAAGAGGTGTTGCAAGATTGTTGTATCTTCTACAAGTTGAACGGATTCTAGCTTGTAACTGTTTTATAGAAAAAGGCTTTGTCACATAGTCATCTGCTCCTAAATCTAAACAAGCAACTATCTCTTTTTCATCAAATCTAGCAGAAACAACGATAATCGGTCTGTTATAAAAAGAGCGAATTTTTTTTATAAATTCTTTTCCATCACCATCAGGTAAACCCAAGTCTAAGAGAATTGTTTGGGGATTAAAACTTGTAAGCTTTCTAAATGCATCTTCAAGATTTGTGGCAACGATAGGCTTATAGTCTTTTTCTAGAGCGCTACTAAGTATCTTGGCAATAGACTTGTCATCTTCGATAATTAAAACAATCTGTTTTGTGCTCATTGTAATTCTTCTTTAATTTTATGTGCTTGTTTTAAAATTTGTAGCTGTATAACAAAGTAAAGACCATCCTCTTCTTTGGTAACTTTTATCGAGCTCTGGTGCAAATCAACAATATTTTTACATATAGAAAGACCTATGCCACTTCCTGAGATATCAGCAGCATTATCAAGCCTGTAAAACTTGTCAAAGATATTTTTTATATCTTCCTCGCTTCCTATTTTACTTTGGTTAAAAAACTTGATATAGATGCTTTTGTCATCTTGAGCATACATATGAATTTTTATACTAGCCTTATCATCGGCATATTTTAAAGCATTGTCTAAAAGATTTACAAAAAGTCTTACTATGAGTGCAGAATCTCCCCAATAAAGAGGAATGTTTTCTTCTATCTTTATCTCTATTTTTTCTAAACTTTTTTCATCAAACTCTTGTAGTGCTACACCCAAAGTATCTTCCAAATCACACCAATTGAAGTTTAGTTTTACAAAATCTCCTTGCAATCTTGCACTGTCTAAAAGATTGGCTATAAGTCGGTTAATTTTTTCGCTTGATTTTTTTATCTCCAAAAGATTTTCTTCATAGGCAACATCTTTTTTATCAAGCAAAAATGTAGTGTTCCCTATGATTGAGGAGATAGGGGTTTTTAAATCATGAGATAGAGCATTTAAAAGTACTTCTTTGATTTGGTTGGAGTGTATTTTTTTTGCTTGCAAAGTTATAATGTATCCTACTAAGATAAAAATAATAAAACTCCAAATGTAAAATATATCATGTACTCCAAAATTGTACAAAGGAGGAATATACAAAAGGTCAAAAAGAATTACTGTGATAGAGGTGACTATTGCGGTTAAAATGAAATTGCCCCTAAGAGCTACGATAATAACAGGCAAGAGATGAATAAGTGCGATGTTAATTATCTCTAATTCATTACGAAAGATATGACTGATGAGTGTCACGGCAAATAAAACAAGAGAGATAACAACATAGAATTGATATTTTTTAAACATAGAAGTCAGTTTTTAAAAGTTGTTTGTAAAATTTTAAAAAGTATAGCCAAAACAAGTATCATTAAGACACTATTTTCTATAGATAGTTGTATAAAATGGTTCAACCCAACTCCTTTATAGTTCTCAAAAAGGTATTATAGGACGGATAACATCAAAAAAATATCAAAATTTTTATAAGGAGAATGTTTTCATGCCAATGTATTATTCGCATACTGATAAGTTTTGCTATAATTAGCGTTTTAATTTTGGAGAAATAATGAGTTGTTATATATTGAAAATTGATTGTTCGGATTCTAAGGGATTGATTTATAAAATCTCAGATATTCTATATAAAAATGATTTGAACATAGAAAAAAATGATGAATACGTAGATGCCGAGATAGGGAAGTTCTTTTATAGAGCGCTCATCAGTGGTGAAGTAAATGCACAAAAAGTTGAAAAAGAGTTGCGTGAGTGTATGCCAAAAGATGTCAATATCTCACTAGCTAAAAAAACAAAGAAAAACATCATCATCATGGTAACAAAAGAGTCTCACTGTTTGGGTGATTTACTTTTGAAAAATTATAGTGAAGAGTTAAATGCAAATATTCTTGCCGTTGTTTCTAACTACGATGAGCTGAAGCCTTTAGTAGATAAGTTTGATATCCCTTATCACTGTGTAAGCCATGAAAATCTAAACCGTGCAGAACATGAAGAGAAAGTCTTAGCAGTACTTAAACAGTATGATGTGGATTATATCATCCTTGCAAAGTATATGAGGATACTCTCTAGTGATTTTGTAAAGCATTATGAACAAAAGATGATAAATATCCACCACTCATTTTTACCAGCTTTCATTGGAGCAAACCCTTATAAACAAGCTTTTATCAGAGGTGTAAAAATCATCGGAGCAACAGCTCACTTTGTAAATGATAACTTGGATGAAGGTCCGATTATCTCTCAAGATGTTATCAATGTTGACCATGAATTTTCTTGGAAAGATATGCAAAAAGCTGGAAAAAATGTAGAAAAAAATGTTCTCTCAAATGCAGTAGAACTGGCTTTGGAAGATAGAGTTTTTGTACATGGCAATAAAACTATTATATTTTAGGTTTGGTGATGTTTAACATAGTTTTAGTCCACCCTCAAATCCCTCAAAACACTGGCGCTATCGGAAGATTGTGTGTAAATACAGACTCTAAACTTCATATAGTAAAACCCACTTGTTTTGAGATAAACGATAAAAATGTCAAACGTGCAGGACTTGATTATTGGGATTTACTTGATGTTACAGTTTGGGAAAGTTTAGATGCATTTTTAGAGGCAAATGAAAAAAATATAGATAGATTTTTCTTTGCAACTACAAAAACAAACAAGCCTTACTTTGAACATACGTTTAAAACAGGTGATTATCTGTTTTTTGGTGGAGAAAGCACAGGGCTTCCGATGGAGCTTATGCAAAAAAAATGGGAAAATGCCATCACCATCCCTATGGGAGAAAATGGCAGAAGTCTAAACCAAGCTATGGCTGTTGGCATTGTACTTTACGATGCGATACGCCAGAATTTTAGTGACTTTAAACAAAAGTGAAAATCTTTGATATAGCCATCATCGGAGCAGGGGCGAGTGGTCTTATGAGCGCTGCTTTGATAAAAACAGGTGAGATAGCCCTCATAGATGCAAATGCCAAGATAGGACTCAAAATCTTGGCAAGTGGTGGGGGAAAATGTAATATCACAAACAAAAATGTTTCTGCAAAAAACTATCTGGGTGATGAAGCATTTATCAAACCAATCCTTGCAAATTTTACTCCAAGTGACTTGCTCTCTTTTGTGAGTGATTTTAACTTGGAACTTGAACAACGCAAATACGGACAACTTTTTTGTAAAAACTCTGCTCGTGATTTAGTGGGAATTTTTGAGCGACTCACTAAAAAATGTAACTTTTTTTTATCGCATAAAGTCTTACATGTAGAGTTTAAAAACCACTTTTTTATCCATACAGATAAAGGCACAATAGAGGCAAAAAAACTCATCGTCGCAAGCGGGGGGATAAGCTATACAAGTATCGGGGCTTCAGATATAGGTTATAAAATCGCTCAAAGTTTTGGGCATACCATAACTACTCCAGCACCTGCTCTTGTAGGGCTGACTGTTCAAAAAGAGCAGTTTTGGATGAAAGAACTTTCGGGAGTCTGTTTTTTCGTAAAGTTAAAAGTCAAAGACAGAGTGTTTGAATCAGATTTGCTTTTTACACATAAAGGCATCAGTGGACCTGTTGTTTTGAGTGGCTCTTTGTATTGGGATAAGGGGAAGATAGAGATTGATTTCTTACCAAATCAAGATATCTTGCAGCTCATCGAAAAAGGTGGGAAAAAACAGATAAGCTCAGCACTGCCACTTCCAAAGAGATTTATCAAAGAATTTTTAAATGCTCTAGGGATAGAAGACAAAGCCATATCAAAGCTTACATGTAAAGAAAAAGAGGCTTTAAAAAGTTTGAAAAACTATGAGTTTGCACCAGCTGGAAACTTTGGCTTTACAAAAGCAGAAGTAACAAAAGGGGGCGTTTGCACCGATGAGATAGAAGCTCTCAGTTGTGAGAGCAAACTGCAACGTGGACTCTACTTTTGTGGAGAGGTTTTAGACGTGACTGGTGAGCTTGGAGGCTATAACTTTCAGTGGGCCTTTGCTTCAGCACATAGCCTCGCTAATCAAATATAATCCTATCACGACCCTCTTTTTTAGCACAATAGAGCATATCATCGACTCTTTTTATAAGAGAGATAGTATCATCTCCCTCTTTAAAAGCAGTTACCCCAAAGCTACATGTAACACTATGACCGATATTAAAATCATGTTCTATGATTTTTTGTCTTAGCTTTTTTGTAGTGATGAGTGCTTTTTCTATATCTGTTTTTGGTAGGATTAAGGCAAACTCTTCACCACCCCACCTTGCTAGTATGTCACACTCTCTGATGTTAGAACTTACGACATTTGCCAAATCTACAAGGATTTTATCACCAACCAAGTGCCCATGTATATCATTGATGTCTTTAAATTTATCTATATCAAAGAGTATCAAGGCAGTGTCATCTCTATATCTCTCAAACATAACAATCGAAGAGACTAACTCTTCATTGAACTTTTTACGGTTGAAAAGTTTTGTTAACTCGTCTTTATACGCATGTTCTTGTATGATTTTTTCTGTACTTATATCTTGTGAAAAAGTTGTAAAAGAGATGATTTCATGATTTTTATCAAACTCTGGAGTGATTTTTGTTCTCGTCCAAACTTTTTGACCATTTTTCTTAGTATTTAAAAGCTCACCTTCCCACTCTTTCCCTTTTGCCATAACTCCTCGGATAGTATTTAACATCGTATCATCAATGTTTTTACCCAACACAACATGATGTCTTTTCCCTATGATCTCTTCTCTTGTGCGTCCTAGTATTTTGCAAAAGCCATCGCTCACTTCTGTTATATTTAACTCTAAATCCATCTTAGAGTAGATAGTGTACTTTTGTATGATATTATAATCATCTTGGAGTTGCTTTTGGTATCTTTTTAGTTCCGTTATATCATACATAAGACCGATGATACCAAAAGGTTTTGCATCTTTCATGATGATGTTTTTGTATATCTCAAAGTTTTTAGCACTATTGTTTTCAAAAGTTATATTTGTTTCAATCTTTTGTTTGGAAAGTGTTTGTAAGACAGTTTTATCTATCTCTTCAAATAAACCTGAGATGTTTTTCGAAAATAACTTTGTAGCGTATGAACCAATGATTTGATTTTTTTCGAGCTTGAGAAGTTTGGCAAACTCTTCATTACATGAGAGATACTTACCATCAAGATTTTTATAAAAAATTGGAGTAGGGATAGTTTCTAAGATAGTTTCTAAAAGTTTTGCATTGTGTTTTAACTCTTTTGTTCTTTTTTCCACTTTGTCTTCTAGGGATTCGTTTATCTTCACTATCTCTTTTAAGAGCATTTTTTCTTTAAAATATCCAAAAAGAATTAAAAGGATGAGCACTGAAGAGACTAAAGTAAAGCCGATATTTTTTATAAAATTGCTGTTTATCGTATCTATGAAAGTAACTTGTTGAATACCTACGATAAAGCCACTTACATTTTTTTGCATATCAAAGATAGGCATAAAGTTTGTTATGTAAGCTTGGTCATCTAATTGGATAGGAACACTAAAATCTTTATCGTATTTGAGTTTTTCACCGATGATGGCTTTTTTATCTTTAGGTAGGTTATTTAAAAGTTCCAACATCGGTAAATCAGCATCTTTTTGAAACAGATAGTTTGAGTTTAAACAACTACGGATATACTTTTTGTGCGAAGCTTTTATCGTGCTTTTTGATATCATATTTTGTCTGATGATGAATCTTTGTTCTCCCTTGAGGCCTTTTGAAGCAAGTGCTAAGTAGGTATCTATATCCAAGACGATTTCAACACTTCCCACATAAGCATCTTCATAAAAAAGTGGATAGATATATCTGTACCCATTTAAGAATTTACCACTCTCAAAACCCTCTATCGCTTTGTGAGATTTTGTTATCTCCTTGATAGAATATCTAAGGTTAGTGAGGTTGTCTCCATACTCTTTAGGATTTGAAAAGCGTAAAAAACTCTCTCCATCTTTTAGGTGAAATTGAAGTTGTTTAAAGCCTGAAGTTCCAAGAGTCACATGGTAAGCATCTTTGAGTTGCTCATATATCTCTTGTCTGATAAGGTCTTTATACTCCATATCATCAGTATCATTTGCTTTTGAAAGTAAAGAAGTGATATATTTGTTGTTGATTCGTCCTTCAAAAACGATGAGAGGCAGATAACTGTAAGTACTGAAAATTGTATTGTAAGTGCTGATAAAATTTATTCTTTGATTTTCTATGACATTTTCTAAATCTTTCTCTTTTGAAGAGGTAAATATAGAGATGATAAAAAGTTGAAAAATTATAAATAAAGCTAATACTAAAGAGTAAATGGTTGTTTTTTTCATACTTATTTCTTTGTTCGATTAATTGGAATTTATTATATCGGCTATTTTATTAAACTTCTAACAAATGAAAGATATAATTATAAAATTATATCTCTAGGGGGAAGTATGGAAATTTCAAGTTTGATAGATGGGTATGAACTTTTTAAAGATAAAAAGTTTAAAAAATATGAAAATAAATTTATTGACCTCGTTCAAAATGGACAAAGCCCAAAAGTTCTCTTTATCGCTTGTAGCGATTCTAGGGTTGACCCAGCTCTTATAACAAGTTCTGCACCTGGAGATTTGTTTGTTTTAAGAAATATAGGTAACTTCGTGCCTCCNNTTTCTCCTGATGATGATTATCATGCAACAGCTGCTGGTATTGAGTATGCAACCTCTGTTTTAGAAGTAACAGATATCATAGTTTGTGGACATTCTCACTGTGGTGCAATCAACAGCTTATACCGAGATATAAAAGATATAAATCTTTTACATGTAAAGAGATGGCTAGAACTTGGAAACAAGGCTAAAGAGTATGTGGACTATAAACTTTGTAAAAATGTTCCTCATGAAGAGAGGCTTGCACTTACTGAGAGGATATCAGTTATCTTTCAGTTGGAAAATCTTTTGACATATCCTGATGTACAAAAAAGAGTCGATGAGGGAAAACTCTTTTTAAGAGGGTGGTATTATAGTCTTGAAGATGGAGAATTAGAATATTTTGATGATAAAAGTGGTGAGTTTTGTCCTATGCTCTAAAGATTTTAGCGCTCTTTCTTTTCCTTAGTCTCACTCTAAGTGCTAAAGATTTTAGAGTTGCAACTTACAATGTAGAAAATTTATTTGATATGCATTTTAGTGGAAGCGAATACAATGAGTATATTCCCAACGCCAAAAGTGGTTGGAACTCTAGGATGTATATCAAAAAAGTAGAAAATCTAGCAAAAGTTATTCTTGACTTAGATGCTGATATATTGGCATTGCAAGAAGTTGAGAGCAAAGAAGCCTTAGAGTATCTCAACAGTGTTTTAAAAGAGAAAAAATACAGATATATCTATATCCAGCAAAGTAATTCTCCTGTCAAAAATGCACTTCTCTCAAGATATAAAATCCTTAGTTCTAAAGAGTTACATGTAAAAAACAATTCAAGGGCTATCAGTGAAGTAATTTTGGATATAGATACTCACGAACTGGCTGTTTATCTCAATCACTGGCCCTCTTATAAACATGGAAATGCTAGTAGAATTGCATATGCAAAAGCTCTTAAAAAACTCTATGAAAGAAAAAAAGAGTACATCCTCTTGGGGGATTTTAACTCTCCTTTTGAAATCGAAAAAGAGGAGTGGGGAGAAGCTGTAAAAAAACTCTCTAGTGATAGAAAAAACTATAACCTTTGGTTTGAAGTACCCGCAAAAAAGAGGTACTCCTATGTTTTTTTTAAAGAGAAAAAGGCACTTGACCATATCATCATTTCTAAAAGTATGTTTGATAAAAAAGGTATAGACTACAAAGAAAAAAGTTTTAATATTTTTATAAAACCATACCTTTTAGACAAATATGAAAACCCTAAAAGATGGCAGATAAGTAAAAGAGGGAAAGGGAAACATCAAGGAGAGGGTTTTTCAGACCATTTAGCGATATATGGAGATTTTACATTTTAAATTTTATTTGATAGTTTAAAATAAGTCGAGTTTAACTACTCATTGGATAAAATAATCAGTTATGAATAAGTTTAATATAAAGGTCAATATATGATCAAGCCACTTTTGATAGAAATAGGTGTTGAAGAATTACCAGCAGTACCGTTTTTAAAAGAGTTACCAAGTATAGAAAAAAAATGGGCAGATATCTTAGAAAAAAATGCACTTTTATGTGGATTTGAGTTTTACTATACACCTAGAAGATTAGTTTTATGGCATAGCGAGTTTTTGTTAGAACAGGCTGATAGAGAAGAAGAGTTTTTTGGAGCACCTTTACATGTAGCTTATGTTGATGGCAAAGCGACACCCGCAGCGATTGGTTTTGCAAAAAAATGTGGCGTAGAAGTAGAAGAGCTAGGCTCGATACAAAAAGATGGAAAAGAAGTTTTATACTTTAAAAAGACGATAAAAGGGCAAAACTCAAAAAACCTTATAGGCGAAATGTTACAAGAGTTTTTAGATGGACTTAACTTTGGAAAGTCTATGAGATGGGGCTCAAACAAAGAGAGTTTTATAAGACCTATTCGTTGGGTGGGTTCAATGCTTGGAGATGAGCATGTTCCTTTTAGTGTATATGGTGTAGAATCAAAATACTTCTCCTATCCTCATAGAACTATCTCTTATGAGCCATTTGCATATGATTTTGCAGGCGATTTTTTCGAGAAGTTAGAGCGTGGCGGTGTTGTTCTTTTCCCAAACAAAAGAGAAGAGATGATTTTAGAGCAGTTTAAAGCTTTAGAAAAAGAACATGGTATCAAGATAGAGGTTGATGCAGATTTACTTGCAGAAGTTGTGGCGATAACTGAAGCTCCAACAGCTTTGATAGGTAGTTTTGATAAGGAATTTTTGAGATTGCCTGCTGAGGTTATCATCACTTCTATGAAAGAACACCAAAGATATTTTCCTGTGTTTAAAGATGGGAAAATTACAAACAGATTTATAGTCGTTTCAAATGCTATCAGTGATGATTATGATTTGATTGTCAAAGGAAATGAAAAAGTTTTACGTGCAAGACTGAGTGATGGCTTGTTTTTCTTAGATAATGACTTGAAAAATGGTCTTAGCATACATGGGCTAAAAGACATTGTCTATTTAGATGGACTTGGATCAGTGTTTGATAAAGTTATCAGAGAAAAAGGTATAGTAGATTTTTTACAAGCAAAGTATAAAAGGAATCTAGGTATCGAGATAGATTATAAAAGTGAAAAAGAGCTGGGCTTACACCTCAATCGTGCTATCATGCTTTCTAAAGCGGATTTACTGAGTGAAATGGTTTATGAATTTACCGAGCTTCAAGGCTTGATGGGATACTACTATGCAAAAGCACAGGGTGAAGATGCGTTGGTTTCACTTGCTATCAAAGAGCAGTATTTACCAAATTCAGAAGATAGCGAATTACCAAGCAATGTTTTCAGTTCAATCATAGCTTTAAGTGCAAAGCTAGATTCACTGTTGGCTCTTTTTAGTATTGGTAAAATTCCAACAGGAACGAAAGACCCATTTGCTCTTCGTAGAGCAGTAAATGGTATCATCAAGATAGTTCTTGATAAAAAACTGGCATTTGATATAAAAGAAGATTTGAAAACTTTGAGTAAAAATTATCAGAGATTTGATATAAGTGAGTTAGAAAAGTTTTTCTTAGAGCGTATATATCAGTTTTTTGATGCAAATATCTCTGTGATAAAAGCAGTTTTAGAGAGTGGCGAGAGAGATATACTTAAGATTTACCAAAAAATCGAAGCTTTAAAAAAGATAGTAGATTCGAGTGATTTCAAAGAAGTTTTTTCTACATTTAAGCGTGTCGCAAATATCATCAAAGGACTAGATGTTGATACAGAGATAGTTGTAGATGTAAAACTTTTTGAATCAGAGTATGAAAAAAATCTCTATAATGCGTATAAAAAAGTAATAAGCAAATCATATGAGACATATGAAGAAAAACTTGATGCGCTGTTTTCATTAAAAGCTGAAATTGATGGATTTTTTGACAACGTTATGGTAAATTCAGAGAACGAAAAGGTAAAGCATAATAGACTAAGTCTTATCGCAACAATCTATAAAGAATTTAAGTCAGTTGCTGACATAAAAGAGATAAGTATATAACATTTTAAGCCAGTATTTATGAGCTGGCTTAAAATGAGTTTTTTAAACCAGTTGTTTAACTTTTCTTTAATAAAGTTTTGATATGCTTGCAAGGTAAAAAATTTTTAACTAAGTTATGTGAATGCCAACTACCAATAGAATTCTTTTTTTTAAACAAATTGCTATCTTTCTTACTGTGATTTGGACAGTAATTACAACTATATTCTTTTTTTTCCAACTTCATAGTGAACAAAAGCACATCATCAATCATACAGTCTCAAATGCCAAAGATATTGCGCAGCAAACGGAGTATTTGATCCATTGGGCATTTGATCAAAAAGCTAAAAACCTAGATAAAGACTCAAAATTAGAGCTTAAAACAGATTTTTCTCTTAGAGATTTGATATATAAAATGAGTGAAGAGAGAGGTGCTAAAACGGTTATAGAGAGTAACTATATACAGAGTGATTTTAGAAATCTTGATGAAAATATAATAGTTACAATCAAAAAGATGCAAGAGAGCAAGAAAGACCAGTTTAGTATTTATGATTTAGGAGAGCAAACGCAACTTTTTTATGCTAAACCTCTGCTAGATGATGGTAGTTGTTCAAGATGTCATATCCATGATGACAAAAAAGCTGGTGATTTGATAGGCAATATCAATCTTAGGATGAAGATACCTACCTTTTATGAGTTTAATCAATCAAGCTATATGTTTTTACTCTTTTCTTATAGTATAACTTGGATGATTGGGATTGTAGTTATTTGGTGGATTAGATATAAAAATAGAACTTTTTTTGATCAACGTGTAAAAAGCTATGAAGAGAGTATCTATTCGCTTGTGGATATGATGGAAAAGCGTGATAGTTATACAGCAGGTCATAGTAAAAGGGTTGCTTATTACTCTTCATTACTTGCTGCAAAACTTGATTGCAGTAAAGATGACATAGACCTTATCTTTCAAGCAGGGATGCTTCATGATATAGGAAAGATTGAAATTCCAGATGCTTTGCTTTTAAAGCCAGATATCCTCACCCCAGAAGAGTACAACCTCATCAAAACACACTCAAAGTTTGGATTTGAGCTTTTATGTAAAGAGCCATTTAAAAACTTATCTGTGATAGTGCTACATCATCATGAAAGATATGATGGAACTGGCTATCCATATGGCTTAAGTGGAGCACAGATACCGCTTCTTTCTCAAATAATCTCCGTTGCAGATGCTTTTGATGCTATGACAACAAACAGGGCTTATAGAAAAAGTTTTAGTATAAAAGAAGCCATAGAAAAGATAGAAGAAGCTAGTGGTACACAGTTTAATCCAGATATCGTAAAAGTAGCAAGGGATGTACTTGAAGATATCATCATTCCAGAAAACACTACGCAAATGCCTAAAAACATTATGGAAGAGATGAAATTCTCTTACTATTTCAAAGACCAACTTACTAACTGCTACAATATAAATTATCTCAAATTTTTATTTGCACATAAAAACGACTATACTAAGATTTGTACATATCATATTAATTGTGCAGATTTTACAGGATATAACAAAAAATATGGCTGGAAAAATGGTGATATCCTTTTAAAACATATGGCAACAACTTTCATGGATAAGTTTAAAGAGGGCATAGTCGTGAGAGTTTTTGGGGATAATTTTTTAATCATCCATCTCAAAGAACACGTAGAAATGACACCAGATATTTTAAAGTACATTCTTTGTGCTGAGAGATTAAAGATAAGATACAATCACATTGACTTAAAAGAAGCAAATATCCATACTATTGAAGAGTTAGAGGATAAACTCTTAAACAGTGACTTTAAGCATTTTGGGACTCTTTAATCAACAACCACTTGTATAAAGAGAAAATGACTTTAAGCTCAATATGGAGTTTGGTTGCTTCTTTTAGTAGATATCCACATAAAGCTTCGAGTTCTGGTTTCTTTTTATTTCTAAAATCAAGCTGCATAGATGTTGTTGAATTGTAAGGGATATTATTTTTAGCTTGATAAATAGCCTGTTCCAGGTTTTTTTCTCCTAAGGCAATTCCTTTTTTATTCGCAAGTAAGATAATCTCACGCAGAACTTCCCTCAACTCTTCTTCATGCTTTTCAACAATCTCTCCCATGCTTACATCATAAAAACTTGTCATGATAGCAAATGAGCTTATAAAAAGGTATTTTCTCCAACATTCCAAAGTAATATTTTGTGAAATTTTTGTTTTTAAATTGGCATCATTAAAAAGATGAAAAAGTTTTTCTAAAATGAGTGGTTCTATCTCCTGAGAGCCTATGAAAAGTTGAAATACACCACCATATTTTTTGATAGTGCTTGGCTTTTTTATATTGGAGAGGATGTATATGCACGCTTCACAAACTTTTGTATATGGCAACACAGATTTTATGATATCAATATGTGCTACTCCATTGGATACACACATAAGGATACTATCAGCATGTAAAAATCCTTTGATATCATGACAAGCTTGTTCTATATCGTAAGATTTTGTTGCGAGGATAACTAAGTCATATGTAACTCCAAGAGGAGCTTTGGTAGCAAAGTACTTCGCAGAGATAGAAAACTTGGCATTTTCATCTTCTACATGTAAACCTTCGGACATAATAGCTTCAAGATGAGCACCTCTGCCTAATAGCAATACATCATTTTTGTATTTTATGAGTTTTGCACCTAGATAACAGCCAACACCACCAGCGCCTACGATTAGTATCTTCATATGCTCACCTTATTTTAAAACTACTATAAGGTAAGCATAATTTATACCATATTAGCTTTTGAACTCTGCTAGTTTATTACTCAGTACTTCTGTCATCTTATTCATATGTTGTGCAGACGTTGAGATTTGTTCAACTCTTTTTGTGTTTTGAGCTGAAAGTTCGTTGATTTGTCCTATGTCACCTATGATTTTTTCCAAGTCACTTCCAGCTGTTATATAGTTGTTTACAGTCATATCAGCCATATTTGTAGCCTTACTCATCGTATGTGAAAGCTCGTCGATTTTAGCTTCTACTTTTGTTGCTGTATTTGCCAACTCTTGTACTACTTTTGAGTTTGTACTCATCTGTTCACTAGCATCCATGACTGATTGGACGATAACGTTTATAGTAGCATTTAT
>DKEY01000149.1:0-9292 GCA_002469305.1 Sulfurospirillum sp. UBA6810 | reverse complement strand
GTGCTGCTTCTATGGCAGCATTAAGGGCGAGTAAGTTAGTTTGATCTGCAATGTCTCCTATGACTAGAAGAACGCCTTTAACTTGCTCTGCATCTGTACTAAGCTGGCTTATTCTTTGTGCAAGTTGCATTTCATCGTGGGCAGTATGTTGTATGTCTTTTGTAAGATTTAAGATAATTTCATTTGCCTCTTTGAGGTGATTATTTGCATTTTGAATATCCTCTTTGCTTTGTTGTGCTTCAGAGATTTGTGAACTCATTTTTTCTTTTACTTCAGAAGCTCTCATCGTTGTATCATTGACTATCAATGTAGAATTTTCAACCAATTTACCAACTTCATTTGAAGTTTTAGAGAGTTCATGAGAGATGGAAGAATTGTCCTTTGATAACTCTTTAGCACTGTTGATAAGTTCTTTCACTTTTTCTATAAATTTGTTAATTTCATAGCTTACTTCTGAGAGTTCATTTTTTCCACTTACATCTAAGACTTTTGTCAAGTCACCATCTCCACTAGAGAGTTCTTTTGCATGGTCTCTTAGAGTGTTAATTGTTTTTACGATAGAGTTTACGAGGATAAAGATAAGTATAAGAGAGATGATAAAGATGACAAGACTTACTAGAAGGATACTTATCATATTTTTTAAGACATAGTTTGTTATCTCATTGTAGTGGATTTTACTGATGATAGTTCTATCAAACTCTTTTGTTTTATAGAAAATCAACTCTATATTCTCACCCTCAGATTCTAATTCCAATAATCCCTCATCATTGCTATTTATCTTTGTAAGCAATTCTTGAAAATTTGCACCATGTGTTTGGAGGATGTTTTTACCTAGATACTCTTGTTGGGGATGATTTACGATAGTGCCATCGTTTTTGATAACAAAAACATAGCCAGAACCAAAGACTTTTGCATCTTTTATCATCTTCGCGAGGTTTTGCATATTGAATTTTGCATATAAAACAGCATCTTTACTTGCCAAAGAAGTTTTTTTCACAAAATAGAGGTATTTTACATTTTCTTCTTCTTTGTTTTTTTCCCAAACAGGACCGAGGATTTGGATTTTTTCACTTTTTAAGCCCTCTTTGAACCATGTTTTATTGACTACACTTTCATCTTCAGCCGTTCCAGAGTAGATACCATATCCATTGATATCAATGATGGCACTATCTTCAAACTTTAAAGCCTCTCGTATAAAGGAGAGTTTGAACCAAGCTGCATTTTTAAAAGCTTCCCTGTCTTCAAATTCATCTGGGTCTAAAAACGAGAGGTCTTCACCTGCTACATAGAGGATAGATTTAAGATGTTCAAATTGTCTATCGTATGAGTTTGCTATGTTTGAAACTGTATTTTTCTCTTTCTCCAATAAAGCATCTATCTTACTTTTTTGAAGTTCTATATAACTGAGTGCAGAGATAGAACCTATACATGCAACTATGATACCTACGGTTAAAAGCAAAAGCTTTTGTTTTATACTCATCACACACCTTTTGATACTTATAATAAGTATTTATAATACTAAAATTTGTATTATAAGAGGATAAAAGTTAAAATTTTTTCTATTTGGCAGTGTATTAAAAATTGTTTACATAAACTAATGTATAATTACTCATTAATTTATAGAGGGTAAAAAAATGAAGTATCTTGTGGTTGTTTGTTTGGCCGTTTTACAATTGAGTGCTAGTGTGTATTATGCGAAGGTAGAGCCTTTAGCGATGTATAGCATAAAAGCTAGTACAAGTGGAGAAGTGAAAAGCTTATTTAAAGAAGCTGAGGGAAAAGTCTCAAACGGTGGGGTTCTTATCCAACTAGATGATGCACTCGATAAAAAAGAGTTGTTAAGCTCACAAAAAAAGTTAGAAGCGTTGCATAAAACTTTAGAGATGACAAAGCTCAATCTTCAAAATTCACAAGAAGTGACACAGATAAAACAGGCAAATTATGAACGTATCAAAGATTTGAAAACCAAATCACGAGTAGATAAAGATAATGAACTTATAAACCTTCTTAATGCTCAAAATCAAACTATCTCTTTAGAAAATTCTGTTCAAAATTTGATTATCCAGATAAGTGATATGGAGTACAAGATAGCAACGCTAGAAGATAAGATAGAAAAAAAGAGTGTTGCAGTACAAAAAGGCTTTTTGATATATAAAACTTATGTTGACAAGGGTGATTATGTAAATGTTGGAGCTTCTTTAGTTGATGCTTATGATATCTCAAAAGGAAAGCTTACGATATATCTTTCAAAAGAAGATGTCGCTTTAGCAACAAGTGGTGTGATGTATATCAATGATATAGCGACAGATTACAAAGTAGATAAGATTTGGGATGTTGTTGATACGCAAAATATTTCAGCATATAAAGCAGAGATACTTATCCCAGCGCCTAAGCGTTTTTCTGAACTTTTAAAGATAGAGTTTAAGTAGTATGCAAAAGACAACTTGTCCACTTGATTGTTTTGATGGTTGTAGCATAATTGTTGATGAAAATTTAAAGCTTAAAGGGGATAAAAGTCACCCAATCACACAAGGCTATCTCTGCCCTCATCTCAATAACTATCATAAGTTTGAGAGAATCCAAAAACCAACACTTCATGGCAAAGAGATTACTTTAGAGGAAGCTCTTGAAGTTTTAAAAACGAAGTTACAACAAACACAGGCAAAAGATACGCTCTACTTTAAAGGCAGTGGCAATCTAGGCTCATTGCAATCCATCCCAAGACTTTTTTTTGCAGCGCACAATGCACATATAGCAAAAGGCTCTTTATGTGAAGAAGCGGGTGCTTACGGGATAGAAGAGGGACGAGGGGCAAATCTGTCACTCTCTCCAACACAAGTTGCAAAAAGTGAAGTTGTTATCATCTGGGGGCGAAATCCAAGTACAACAAATTCTCATATGCTAGGTGCACTTAAAGGGAAAACACTTATAGTGATAGATCCTATGAAGATAGATTTGGCAAAAAATGCAGCCTTACATGTACAAATTCGACCACGTGGAGATATCTATCTAGCGATGTTGCTTGCTAGAAGTGCCTATATGGAACAGTTAGAAGATGAAACTTTCATAAAAGAGAGAACTGAAAATTTTGAGTATTATATAGATTTTATAAATGCTATACCGATAAGAAAACTGATGGATAAATCAGGCGTTGATTTAGATGTAGTAGGAAAAATACTCTCTTTGATAAAAGGGAAAAAAGTCTCATTTTTAGTAGGACTAGGTGTGCAAAAGTACGCACATGGGCATAGTGTATTGCGTGCCATTGATAGTTTTGCTGCCATGCTTGGGCTCTTTGGAAAAGAGGGCTGTGGTGTTGGTTATATCTCTGATAGTGCTTATGGATTTAAGTCTCCATTTAGTGCAAAAGTAAATAGTGTTTTACTCCCTACTGTTGATTTTTCAAAGTATGCTTTAGTCGTTGTTCAAGGTGGAAATCCTCTAAATCAAATGCCTTGTACTCCAAAGGTAAAAGAGGGGCTAGAAAATGCTGGATTTGTTGTTTACTTTGGCTTACATGTAAACGAAACATCAAAAGTAGCAGATTTGGTGATACCAGCTAAAACATTTTTAGAAAAAGAGGATTTAAAACTCTCTTATGGACACGAGTATATAGGCTATATGCCACAAATTGTAGAAAATGATATAGGCATCAGTGAGTATGATTTTTGTGCTTACTTGATGCAAAGTTTTGGCTATGGTGAACTTAAAAAACCAAGTGAGTATATACAAGAGATAGTTGCTTCAAACTCGATGCAAAAAGAGGATATGCTTATCTCCAAGACATATGAACATATCCCTTATGAAAAAGAGTTTTATACCCCAAGTAAAAAGTTTGAATTTTTTGATGAGTTTTACGATGAAGAGGAAGAGTGTGAGGGTTTTTATCTTTTACATGTAAAGTATCTAAAGTCTTTAAATTCGCAGTTTGAACCAAACCAATACTTACATGTACCACCAAGCTTGGGGCTTATAGATAATCAAAGTATAAAGCTTTGTACTGATGCGTATGAGTGTGAGTATATAGTCAAAAATGATGACAGACTTAGAGATGATTGTTTGATGCTGTACTCAGGACATAAAGATGCAAATATGCTGACACCTCATAGAGTTTCTCAAGAGGGATTAAGTGCTATATATCAAGAAACAAAAGTAAGGATTGGCTAAGCTAGTGAAAAATGAGATACTCCTAGAAGATGCACTTTTACTTGTTGAACAAAATTTTTATTTCTTACATGTAGGAAATTTTTTTGATAGGCTTTCTAAAAAAGAGGATTTGTCCTCTTATGATTTAGAGATAAAAAAAGAGTTAGATAGCGCACAAGTTTACAGATTTAACTCTCATATAGTAAAAGAACTACTACAAGACTCTTTTGGCAAAGAAAACAGTGAGATAACTCTTTATGAGTATTTTGTGGATTTTAACTCTTATCGTGGTATTTGTATGGCTATGGTTGAAGCCCTGAGGTTGGAGTCACCTTTTAGAAGTTTCATGCAAGTCAAACTCGCAGACCAGTTTGAAAACTTTTTTGATATCCTCTCTTTTGTCAGAAATGTTCTCTCACACAATATACATGCTCAAATCAAGCTGAGTGAAAAAGACTTTGCAGGAACACTAAAACGAATTAGAAGGATGCAAAGAGATACTCATATATCCTTTGACCTTGTTTATTCAAGAGATTTACCT
This sequence comes from Sulfurospirillum sp. UBA6810, assembly GCA_002469305.1. Lineage (GTDB taxonomy): Bacteria > Campylobacterota > Campylobacteria > Campylobacterales > Sulfurospirillaceae > UBA6810. Next base: position 4,605 of record DKEY01000149.1, on the reverse strand, counting down.
GAAATTGGCTCTCCAAGTTTGGACTATGGTTTCTCTTGTTCTATAGATTTTGAAGATTTAAGTGAAGATATGGAGTTTCTAAAGATTATCTCTCATTGGGAGCTTATTATGTTGAGTGAGCTTTGCTTTAATTTGGTAACGATTTATAGAGTTTTTAGTCAAAAAGAGTTTTAAAAAAAGGGAGAGTCGTAACTCTCCCAAAAGATTATAATGCTTCGTCGTCAGTCTCACCAGTTCTGATACGGATAGATCTCTCTATCGAAGAGACAAATATCTTACCATCACCAATTTTACCAGTTTTTGCATTTTCTGTTATAACTTTAAGTACTTCATCAACCATTTCATCTTTTACAACGATTTCAATTTTGATTTTTGGTAAAAAGTCAACCACATACTCAGCCCCTCTGTATAACTCAGAGTGGCCTTGTTGTCTTCCATATCCTCTTACTTCACTCACCGTCATACCTGTTAACTCAAGTGTAGAGAGAGCATCTTTTACATCTTCAAGTTTAAAAGGTTTGATAATTGCTTCAATTTTTTTCATTGTTTTATCCTCTTACATTGATTGTTTGTTAAATTCTGGATATGCTTCCAATCCACACTCGTGTAAATCTTCTCCATCATACTCTTCTTCTTCACCTACTCTGATACCCATGATAACTTTAAGAGCAAACCAAACAATAAATGATGCTACGAAAACAAACGCACCGATAACAACTACACCTTTAAGTTGCGCCATAAAAGTTACATCTGGACTAAAGATACCTACTGCTAGTGTTCCCCAGATACCATTTACCAAGTGAACAGAAAGAGCACCAACTGGATCATCTATCTTTAACTTATCCCAAAATGGAATTGCTAGAACAACTAAGATACCACCAACAACACCTTCGATGAAAGATACACCCATACCCAAGTTTGGACCAGCTGTAACCGCAACAAGACCTGAAAGAGCACCATTTAACACCATAGTCAAATCAACTTTTTTATAGATGATTTGTGTAACTATTGCAGCTGTTATAGCACCAGCAGCAGCAGCCATATTTGTATCAGCAAATACTAAGCCGATTGCATCGATATCATCTTTACTTCCAAGAGCAAGTTGGCTACCACCGTTAAATCCAAACCAACCCATCCAAAGGATAAATGTACCTAAAGTTGCAAGTGGTAGATTTGAACCAGGGATTGGTCTCACTTTTCCATCTGCACTATACTTACCTTTTCTAGCACCTAGTAGTAAAACACCTGCTAACGCAGCCCAACCACCAACAGAGTGAACTATCGTAGATCCAGCAAAGTCAGAGAAACCATCTATCACACCACCTAAAGCTGTACCACCCCATGTCCAGTGACCTTGGATTGGATAGATAACCGCTGATAAAAACACAACAAAGATCAAGAATGGCCAAAGCTTCATTCTCTCAGCAACAACACCAGAGATAACAGATGCTGCAGTTGCAACAAACACTACTTGGAAGAAGAAATCTGCCATAAGTGAGTGATCACCATTACTCATACCACTAAGAGCGAAACCGCTACCTATGAAAGCATTGCCCTCACCATACATCAAATTGTATCCTACAAAGTAGTACATGATACAAGAGATTGCAAACAAAAGAACGTTTTTGCTTAAAATAACAACGTTGTTCTTTGTTCTTGTAAGACCTGCTTCAAGCATAGCGAAACCTGCTGCCATCCACATAACAAGTGCGCCTGACATAACCAGTAAGAAACCATCAAGTATATACTTGACATCTGCGAAATTTTCCATTTTCGACCTCCGTTTAAATTAACTGATGAAATTGTAACAACAAAATGAAATGATAATACTCTTTTTATTGATTAAAAAATAATCAGTTTGAAAATTAAAATTTATTCATCCTCATTTTTTTCTCTTTACATGTAAAAGTATTTAGAAGTTTTTTATAACTATTTGGATAATATAAGTCCTATATATATGTATAGGAAATATTGTGACAAACATCAAAGAGTTAATCAAACAAAAAATTTTAATCATCGATGGCGCCATGGGTACGCAGATACAAGCTGCAACTATACCCCAAGCTGCTTGGGAAAATAATGAGGGTTGTAATGAACTTTTAAATGTTACATGTAAAGAAGTTATATCAAAAATTCATAGAGGCTATCTCAAAGCTGGAGCGGATATCATAAAGACAAATACCTTTGGAGCATTGCCTTGGGTACTGGATGATTATGATATAGGTGAAAGAGCGTATGAACTTTCCTATGAGGGTGCAAAACTAGTTAAAGAGTTGTGTGTAGAGTTCTCAAGTGCTGAGAAACCAAGGTTTGCAGCTGGTGCGGTAGGACCTGGAACAAAACTTCCCTCACTAGGTCATATCAGTTATGATGAGATGTATGAAGGCTATCTTCAAACTTCAAGAGGACTTATTGATGGAGGTATTGATGCTTTTTTAATCGAAACGGCACAAGACCCTTTACAGATAAAAGCAGCTTTACATGCGATGAGTGATGCAAGCAAAGAAAAAAACAAAGAAATTCCTATCATGGTTTCTGTTACCATAGAACTTAGTGGTACTATGCTTATAGGAACAGATGCTACGACGATAGCAACTATCTTAGAGCCATTTGATATCTTATCTTTAGGTTTTAACTGTGGAACAGGACCTGAACAAGTAGCAAAACATATCAAAACGCTTAGTGAAGTGTGTAAATTTCCTATCAGTGTTCATGCAAATGCAGGTCTGCCTCAAAACAGAGGAGGGCATACCTTTTATCCTATGGGACCAGATGAGTTTTCAAACTTGCAAGAGAAGTTTTTAGAGATAAATGGAGTTTGCATCTTGGGAGGATGTTGTGGAACAACGCCACAGCATATCTTAGAACTTTCAAAAAGAGTAGTGGGCAAAGTGCCACTACCTCCAAAAGGAGATGTTGCAACTTCTATCGCCTCTTTGTTTGAAACAAGAGCGCTCAAACAAGACCCTGCACCATTTCTCATAGGCGAACGCTCCAATGCCACAGGTTCAAAAGCCTTTCGTGAGTTACTTTTGGCAGAGGATTATGAGGGAACTCTCTCAGTAGCCCAACAGCAAGTCAGAAGTGGGGCTCATGGGATTGACGTGAGTGTTGGATTTGCTGGTCGTGATGAGAGTAAAGACATGCAAGAAGTTGTTTCTAGATATACGCAAAAGATACTTTTACCTCTTATGCCAGATACTACACAGCTGAATGCTCTTGAAGTAGCGCTTAAAAATATAGGTGGTAAACCTATCATCAACTCAGTCAACCTAGAAGATGGGATAGAGAAGTTTGATAAGGTATGTATCTTAGCTAAAAGATATGGTTGTTCACTTGTTTGTTTAACGATAGATGAAAAGGGAATGGCTAAAACAAAACAAGAAAAGATAGACATAGCACAGCGTATCTATGAACTTGCAACCCAAAAACACCAGCTCAATCCAAGTGATTTAGTTTTTGATCTTCTCACTTTTACAGTAGGTAGTGGAGATGCTGAGTACCATACTGCAGCCATCGAGACTATCGAAGCGATACGAGAGTTTGGGCAAAGACATCCTGAAGTTGGATTTGTGTTAGGGATTTCAAATATCTCTTTTGGCTTGGCTAAACATGCAAGGGAGTATCTCAACTCTGTCTTTTTACACCATTGTGTGGAGGCTGGACTTAGCATGGCGATAGTCAATGTCAAAAACACACTTCCTATGCACAAGATAAGTGACGAGCAGATAAAAATTTGTGAAGATTTACTTTTTAATCGCAGAGAAAATGGTGATCCACTCTTTAAATTTATAGAGTATTTTTCTGATGTAAGTGAGCAGAAAGTGGAAGATGATGAAGCCTACAACGCGCTTAGTACCGAAGAAAAACTTGCAAAGCTTCTTATAGATGGAGATAAAGAGAGGATGCTTCCACTCTTAGCAACTGCAAAAGATGAGATAGCAGCTGAAGCAATAGTAAATAAAATCCTCATAGATGCCATGAAAGTAGTAGGGGAACTTTTTGGAAGTGGAAAGATGCAACTTCCTTTTGTCTTGCAAAGCGCTGAAGTGATGAAAGCAAGTGTGGATTATCTCAACCCATACTTACCAAAAAAAGAAAAAGAGAGTAAAACAACGCTTATCCTTGGAACTGTCAAAGGAGATGTACATGATGTTGGTAAAAACCTTGTTGATATCATCCTCTCAAACAATGGCTTCAAAGTAGTCAACATAGGCATAAAGGCAGATTTACAAGATTTTCTCAAAGCACTCAAAGAGCATGATGGTGATGCTATCGGGATGAGTGGACTTTTGGTAAAATCAACCGCTGTGATGAAAGAAAACTTAGAAACACTCAAAGAGATGGGTATAAAAGTACCTGTTATCCTAGGTGGAGCGGCTCTTACGGATAGATTTGTAGAAGAGTATTGTCGTACTAACTACGATGGACCTGTGTTTTACTGTAAAGATGCATTTGAAGGTATTGAAGCGATGAGTCGTATCGAAGCAGGCAATTTCAACACAGATTTTGATAGAGTCAAGATAGATGAAGAACTCGTACAGATAAAACCAAAAGCAGAAGATATCCCTCCGTATGAACTCATAAAGATGCCAACACCAGCAC
>DKEY01000024.1 GCA_002469305.1 Sulfurospirillum sp. UBA6810 | reverse complement strand
AATAGTCCCCATATGTAAGCCAAAAGTCAAGACTGCTATCGACAAGATTTATCATCTCTTTTTCATCAAATACACGACCAGCGTAATTTACTCTTGATTTGCCGGCTACAAACTCTTTAGTCTGCTGTGGTTTATGTACAAGTTCATAATACTCTTTGGTTTTTTGTAAAATTTCCTGTTTTAACTGCTGTGCTTGTGTCATTTCATTTACCTTTCCATATGTTGTTTATTTCTTTTAGATATGGGTCATTCATAATAATCTCTTTATCTAAAGTCTCAAGATTATCGCTAAAATATTTTCTCATATTAGCTATTGCATCTTCATGTGAAGTATATTTAAAATTGACTAATTCATTCATTAATCTGTCATTACTTGATGTATACTCGTTGTTAAGCCCATCATTTAAGACTTTTATCTCTGATTTGAAATCACTTACTTCATTTACTAAGTTTGCTAAAGTTATCAAATCAATTTTTTTACCGGTTGTTACATTATAGATTTTCTCTTTGGCATCATTATGGACAAACCAGTCTATCATCTTCACTAAATCATCAATATAAATATAATCAAAATAAACATTTTTATTGATAATTATCGGAAGATGCAAGAGATTTTTCACTATGGCATTAGATATAAATTTAAATCTATAATTTTCATACTTACCATATGCTCCAAAAATTCTTAACTGCACAATATTTTTACATCTTTCTATGTATTTTGAAGTTATTGATTTATAAAAACCGTACTCATCCAAAGGTTGAAACAACAAATAATCTTCCTCTTTCGCATCAATAATAGGCTTATGTTTGCCATACTCTGCGCCACTTCCAAAGGAGATGATTTTTTTTACATTTTTTTCATGTTTAGCGATATTGAAAAATATTCTCAGATTGTACTCTGTAACATTTTTCATATCTATAGTATCTCTTCCACCACCACGATTTGCTAAATGGATGATAATATCTATTTTATTTGATAGTATGTAGTCATCGACTGCACGTTCATTTGCTAAATCTAGTTCATAACTAGATGGAACAAATAAAGTGTATCGTGAATAATTTTGACTCAAATACTCTTTAAGATGAGAACCTACGAAGCCATTTGAACCTGTGATGAAGATGTTCATTATTGTATTATTCTGTAACTGGTTTATTTATCATTTCTTCCGTAAACTCTTCTCTATCTAAGAATGGATACATATCTTCAAGTGGTTTTGATACCATAGTCCCATCCTCTTTTCTCATAGAAGCAGTTGTCGGTATGATTTCTTGATTTTCAGGACAAATTATTTCACAAATTACTGGCCCATTATAATTCATGACATCATTAAGAACATTATCTAATTCTGAAACTTCTTTTGCAATAAAGTATTGAATTCCATATGCATTAGCTATTTTTTCAACTTCTGGAAATGAAATACCAGAGTCCTTATCTGTTCCTATTGCTCTTCCATCAAAAAATTTTCTTTGCGTTGCTCTTATTGAAAGATACCCATTATTGTTCCAGACAAAAAGTTTTAAAGGTAAGTTATAGTGCTTCATTGTTTGTATTTCTTGAATATTCATTTGAAATGAACCATCACCAGTAATTCCAACAACCTCACCTTTTTTTGCAAAACAAGTTCCAATTGCAGCTGGAAGGGTAAATCCCATATCAGCTTGTGCACCTGAAGTAATATATCTTTGATTTGCTCTAATTCTTAATGCTTGAGAAGTTACATAATATGATGAACCAGCATCAGAAACAACTGCTGTATCTTCTTTTAAAAATTTACATAAATGGTCTATAAATGTGTATTTATTAATTTTTTCTTCATTCTCATATCTTTCTAAAGCTATAGGCCATTTATTTTTCCAATGATTACATTTTTGTATCCACTCTTTTGTATCTAATTTTATTTCTTTTTTATTTATTTTTTCAAAAAAATTCTTTAAATTAGCATTTACAAACTTATCTATTTTCACTGTATTTTTCTTATGTTCTTGCGAATCAATATCTACGACTATTACTTTTGCATCTCTCATAAATAAATCATATTCAAAGCCAGTTAAAGCAACACTTAGCCTTGAACCTAAAACCAATACTACATCTGCATTTTGTACAGCAAAATTTCCTGCTCTATCTCCTTTTGTTCCTAATCTTCCTATGAACTTCTCATCACTAGTAGGCATTAAATCAATTGCTAAATAAGATGTTGTCACTGGAATATTTATATTATTAATAAATTGTCTAAATTCTTTAACAGTATCTGATAATCTAATACCATTTCCAGCAATTATCATAGGTCTTTGTGCATTATTTAAAATTTCTATTATTTCATTAATATCAGCATCATTCATATCTTCTTTATATTCTTTTGTTAATTCTTCAATATCAAAATGTTTAAGATTATCTGTATCAATAATTGCCCCCTGAACATCAAGTGGTATATCAATCCATACAGGACCAGGTCTTCCGCTCTTTGCTAAATATGTAGCTTTTTCTAAATGATACGCTATTTCATTTGGTTCATTAACCATAACAGAATATTTTGTAATTGATTTTACTACAGCAACTATATCAGCTTCTTGTACTCCAAACTGTCTTAATGGCAAATTTGTGTTATAACATGTTTCTTTTTTCTTCACCTGTCCTGAAATAAAAAGGCATTGTGTACTATCTTGCCAAGCATCTAAAACCCCTGTTACAGCATTTGTTCCACCACAACCAGTTGTTACATAAGCGACACCTATTTTATTTGTATACTTTGAATAAGCAACTGCACCCATAGCACAAGCTTGTTCATGATGATTACATATAACATCTAATTTTTCATGCTTTGCAACACCATCATTTAAAAACATAGCTCCTCCGCCAGTTAACATAAATACCTCTGGTACATTTAATTCATCATATATGTAATTAGCAATATAATCCGTAACTCTCATTTTCATTTATCTATCCTTTAGTGCTTTTTTGATATTTTCTATAGCTTTTTTTATATTCTCAGAAGTATTTACATAACAAATTCTAACAAATCCTTCTCCAGCTTCTCCAAAATTATTACCAGGTAAAAGAGCAACACCAGCTTTTTCTAAAGCAAAATTTGCAAATTCATCACTAGTCATTCCTGTCCCTGAAATATTAGGAAATGCATAAATAGCTCCATCAGGTTCAATACAGCTAATACCATCAATTGTATTTAGTCCATCTACTAATATTTTTCTTCTGTTATCATATTCATTTTTCATTTTTACTAATGCACTTTGATCACCAGTAATAGCTTCTATCCCAGCTCTTTGAATAAAAGGGGGAACACAAGATACAATTGTTGAAACCAATAAACCCATTTTTTCAATCACTTCTTCTGGTCCAATTGCTACTCCAAGTCTCCATCCTGTCATTGCAAAAGCTTTACTGAAACCATTTAAGATAATAGTTCTTTCTTTGCAATGATCAATATATGAAGGACTTAAAAATGATTTTTCATTATTAAAAATCAATCTTCCATATATTTCATCACTTAATAGATAAATATCATGTTTTCTTGCAATTTCTGCGACTTGTCTAATCTCGTCAGGAAGCATAACCGAACCTGTTGGATTACTAGGTGTATTTAAAATAATAAGTCTTGTTTTATTAGTTATTGCATTTTCTAAATCATTCGGGTCTAATCTAAACTGATTTTCTTCTTTTAATTTTACGGTTACTGGTTTTGCTCCACAAGCTTTAATAGCTGAGTAATATGTTGGAAAACCTGGATCTGGAACAATAACTTCTTCATCAGGATTAACCAAACATTTAATAGCCAAATATATAATAGAATTTGCTCCAGGAGCAACTAAAACCTGCTCTATAGTTGGTAAAAATCCTCTACTATGAAGTGTGGCTTTTTGTGCGACTTCTCTAAAATCATACAATCCCATTGAACTTGTATAATGTGTATCACCTGCTTTTAAAGCATCACAAGCTACATTCACTATATTTGCAGGTGTATCAAAATCAGGTTCACCTAATTCAAAATGAAGAATTTTTTTTCCTTCTCTCTCAAGTTTTTGAGCTAAATCAAGTATTTTAAACATTGGTTGGCCATCAATTTGATATGCTACGTTAGATAAACTTTTCATTATTTACTCCACTCTATATTTTTTTCTTTTGCATCATGTATATAACTTGATAAATCCTCTTGTGTTAAAAATACTTTATCATTTTCATAATAAGACTTATACCACTTTACAGTTTTTTCAAAAGTTGTTTCACTATCCCATACATCTTTCCACTTTAAAAGAATATGTGCTTTTGAACAGTCAAGCTTCAAAAGATTTGCTTCATGAAGTTGGTGTGGGTCACTACTTATTTCATAGTCTATTTTATCCCAATGTTTTTTGACATTTTTCACGACTTCTTCTACCGTGATACTTCCCTCATCAGATGGTCCAAAATTCCACGCTTCACCGAATTCAACTTTTTCTTCAAGAAGTTTTTGTCCTATGTGCAAATATCCACTCAAAGGTTCAAGAACATGTTGCCAAGGACGAGTTGCTTTTGGATTTCTTATTCTTACTTTTTTACTTTGTGATACTGAAAGCATGATGTCCGTCATGAGCCTGTCTTGTGCCCAGTCCCCACCACCTATGACATTTCCGGCTCTGCAAGATGCTAGTAAAGTGTTGTGAGTTTTCTTATACTCTTTTGGATTAAAATAAGAATTTCTATATGAATTTGCCAGTAAATCAGCACACCCTTTTGATGAACTATATGGGTCATATCCACCCATTGGGTCATTTTCTCTATATCCCCAGATCCATTCTCTGTTTTCGTAGGCTTTGTCACTTGTGATGTTTACTATCGCTTTTACATTGTTTTTTCTGCAAGCTTCAAAGACTTTAAGAGTTCCTATCACATTTGTTTCATAGGTTTCTATAGGGTTTTCATACGAAAGTCTTACAAGTGGTTGAGCAGCTAGATGAAAAACGATATCTGGTTTGTAAGTTTCAAAGGTTTGATTTAATTTTTCTAAGTCTCTTATATCACCTACCATAGAAATAATATCTAGTTTTAGTAGCTCTATATGATTTGGTTTGGTTGGTGCTTCAAGGGAATATCCAATAACTTTGGCTCCCATTTGTGATAGCCAATACACAAGCCATGAGCCCTTGAATCCAGTATGCCCTGTAACTAAAACCGTTTTATTTTTATAAATACCTGAGAAAAGATTTTGCATTACCAAGTTTTCCATGGAGCTTTCCCGCTGTCCCACAGTTTATTGAGATCGTTTTTATCTTTTAAACTATCCATTGGCGACCAAAACCCCTCATGTTTATAAGTAAAAAGCTCACCATCAAGTGCTAGATTTTTCAAAGGTGCTTGTTCAAAAACTGTACTATCGCCTTCAGTGATATAGTCAAATACTTTTGGCTCACATACAAAATATCCGGCATTGATCCAATGCCCATCACCTTTTGGTTTCTCTTTAAACTCTTCTACTTGATTGTTTTCATTGATATTTAATGCACCAAATCTCCCATCTGGCAAATGTGAAGTTAATGTCATCGCTTTTCCATGAGATTTATGAAATGCAACAAGTTCATCTATATTTATATCACTGACACCATCCCCATAAGTGAGCATAAAAGATTCATCTCCAACTATTTGTTGGGCTCGTTTGATTCTTCCACCTGTCATACTGTGAAGTCCTGTATCTAAAAGTGTTATCTTCCAAGGCTCACTAGAATTATTTAAAACTTCCATTTTGCCAGTTTGCATATCAATAGTCACATCACTTTGATGGAGAAAATAGTTTGCGAAGTATTCTTTGATATAGTAACCTTTATATCCAAGAAGAACAACAAATTCATTGAAGCCATATTTGCTATAAATTTTCATAATATGCCAAAGAATCGGCTTCCCACCAATTTCTACCATCGGTTTTGGACGAATATCTGTCTCTTCTGAAAGACGAGTCCCAAATCCACCTGCCAATAATAATACTTTCATTTCAAAACCTCTGCTAGATACTTAATCTCATCCACTAGCCCAATCTGACTATTTCCAACAAACAAACCATTTTCATGTAAATAATCTGCATTTTTAAGTTCACAATGTATCTCATAATCAAAATATTTCATAACATCATTTCTGACAAAATTTCCTGTAACTATTGGTCTGCAATCTATCTTTGCATCCATTAATTTTTTTACTACATCTACTCGTTTAAGTGTTGATGTAGGTTTAATAATAAGCGAAAATCCAAACCATGAACTATTACAAATATCTTTTTGGATAATAAAATCAGGATGATTTGAAAATAACTCTACAAAAAGTTTTGCATTTTCTCGTCTTGTAGCCAAGAAATTTGGAAGTTTTTTAAGTTGTTCTATCCCTATCGCTCCACTCATTTCAACTGGTCGTACATTGTATCCTGGAAGTACAAATCTAAATGATTCAGTGAACCAATCATCACTTTTAGTACATACTTTATTTTCTTTTGGAAGATTTCTAGTCCATCCATGAGCTCTTAAAGAAAGTAATATATGATAAAGTTCTTCATCATCTGTTACCACAAATCCACCTTCCATAGTTGCCATATGATGAGAAAAGAAAGTAGAAAATGTTCCCATTATTCCAAAAGTACCTGCTTGTTTACCTTTGTATTCTGCTCCCATAGATTCACAGTTATCTTCTAAAACGATAATCTCTTTATCTTTTGTCATCTCAAAGATTTCATCAAAATCATTTGGATTACCTAAAAGATTTACTACCATTATCATTTTTGTATTTTCTGTAATCGCTTCTTTTAAAGCATCCAAATCATAATTTAAAGTCTCTAAATCAATATCAACAAACTTTAATTTTAACCCATATTGGTGTAGTGGATAATATGTTGTTGACCAAGAAACAGCAGGAACTATTACTTCATCACCTCTTTTAAGCTTTGGATTTTTTGTATAAAAAAGTGCAGCAGTTGCTATTAGATTTGCAGTCGAACCAGAACTGACCATTACAGAGTATCTACTACCAGTAAATTTACAAAAATCTTTTTCAAAAGAAGCTACACTTTCACCCATAGTGTACATATCTCTATTTATAACAGACTGTATCGCCTGTAACTCTTTGTCATCCCAAGTTGATGTTGCTAATGAATAGCTATTTGTCATTTAATACCTCTTCTAAATAATATTTATATGTTTTTTGAATTCCATCTTTTAATGATGTTTTATATTTCCAACCAAATTCTTGAAGCTTAGCATCATCTATTAATTTTTGTTTCATACCTACTGGTTTTGATAAATCATGTACAAAGTTACCTTCATATCCTATCACTTCTGCTATAGCCTTATAGTATTCATTTATGGTGTAGTCATGACCTAATCCAACATTTATATTTTGAGGCATTAAGTCAAAGTTTTCTATGGCGTAGTATGTAAAATCTGCCAAATCTTCAGCATACATAAACTCACGTCTTGCTTCTCCATCGCCCCAAATATCTAATGTAGTTTGATTATTTATTTTTGCTTCATGAATTTTTTTGATAACCGCTGGAAGCATATGAGAGTGTTTTGGGTCAAATTTATCGTATCTTCCATAAAGGTTGCACGGAATTATTGTTTTATATTGAAACTCTTTATTTTCTTTATTGATATATTCGCAAAGTCTAGTTGATGTTACTTTTGCTATTGCATAACCTTCATTTGTTGGTTCAAGTTCACCCTTTAGTATTAGTTCCTCTCCAAGTGGATTTATTGCATCTCTTGGATACATACAAGAACTACTCATATTTATAAACTTTTTAATCCCAGCTTCAAATGAACCCATAATGATATTAAGTCCAATTTGAGTATTTTCAACCAAAAAAGCAACAGGATTAGCCATATTAGCTTGAATGCCCCCAACTCTTCCTGCACAGTGAATAACTATGTCTGGTTGATTTGCTTTGATATAAGTATCAACAGAATTTCTATCTAATAGATTAAGTTCAGAACTTGCTGGAGTTAGAAGGGTATAGTTCTTCGATTTTTCAAACTCAACTATATTTTTTCCAACCATTCCATTTGAGCCAGTTATTAATATTTTGCTATTTTTGTTCATCTATCAGCTCCAGCTCTTCAATATATTTAAAGTCTTTTTTATTGTATGTCCATAGTGGCAAATCATACACTAGACAAGTAGCAGCAATGATAGAATCATAGATGCTCATACCATGAGAGAGTGTATATTTTTCCATAAGCAAATCTGATAGGTTTAAAATTGACTGGTCTGTATCTACAAGCTTTATTTGCGATAATATTCTGTTTATCTTTTTTAGTTCTCTTTTGTTTAGAGCGCCTGCTTTAAACTCCAGTCTTACGATAGAGCTAATACAATAGTTTTGTTTAAGATCTAAAGCTATTTTATCTTTAGAACAATCTATCAATATGCAGGTATCTAAAAATATCATTTTTCTCTTTCTCTTCTTAGATTATGAACATATAAAGCACTATCTTCTACATGACTGTAAAGCTTTACATCACTTAAGTCTTCCCCGTCATCTTCATACTCTACTTTATGAATATGTTTCATAGGGTCTTTTTTAACATAAACCAATTCATCATCTTTTTTATGCATATCTAAAAACATTTTTAATGCATCGTTTACCAAATCTTCCACAGCTTTTTTTTGCTGTTTTGCATACTGCTTAAATTTGTTTTCTATTTCAGGATTATCTATTTTGATTGCTAACATCGTTGACTCCTTTTTGTTTTAAAATTTTTATCATCTTTACTCAAAATAACTCATAGTTTTATATCCACCCTCTTTGAGGTAAACATCTTTTGTCATAAGTTTTAGGTCCGATTTCATCATATCATTTACTAAGTCTTGAAGGTTAAACTCTCTTTTCCATCCTAGCTTTTGTTCTGCTTTTGTTGGATCTCCTAGAAGCAAATCAACCTCTGTAGGACGGAAATATCTTGGATCAACCGCAACAACTACAGCGTTAAGCATTAAGTCTGAAGCGTTAAGGTTTAAAGATCTTATTCTCTCTTCATCAAGTGAGTCTATTATACCTTTTTCGTCCACTCCGATACCTTCAAAGCGCAGATTGATACCACAGTATCCAAATGCCATTTTTACAAAATCTCTAACTGTTGTTGTTTGTCCCGTTGCGATAACCCAGTCCTCAGCAACTTCGGTTTGCAATATCATCCACATCATTTTTACATAATCTTTGGCATGTCCCCAGTCTCTTTTTGCATCAAGGTTACCAAGGAAAAGTTTATCTTGAAGTCCCAAAGCTATTTTTGAAGCCGCACGGGTGATTTTTCTCGTAACAAAAGTCTCGCCTCTAACTGGTGATTCATGGTTGAAAAGTATGCCGTTGCATGCAAACATCCCATAAGCTTCTCTATAATTCACTGTTATCCAGTACGCATACATCTTAGCTACGGCATAAGGGCTTCGTGGGTAAAAAGGAGTAGTTTCGCTCTGAGGAGTTTCTTGCACTTTTCCATAAAGCTCGGATGTCGAAGCTTGATAAATCTTTGTCTTTTTTGACAAGCCTAAAAGTTTTACGGCTTCTAAAAGTCTAAGAGTTCCCGTGCCATCTGCATTTGCTACATATTCCGGTGTTTCAAAAGATACTGCCACATGGCTCATCGCAGCAAGATTATAAATCTCATCTGGCTGTGTCTCTTGAATGATACGAGTGAGGTTCATACTGTCCGTCATATCACCATGGTGAAGAAACAACTTGACATCTTTTTCATGTGGGTCTTGATATAAGTGGTCTATTCTATCCGTGTTAAAGAGTGACGCTCTTCTTTTGATACCGTGAACGATATACCCTTTTTTTAGTAAAAACTCTGCCAAATAACTTCCGTCTTGTCCTGTTATACCTGTGATTAGTGCTACTTTTTTATTTTCTTGCATTATTTTTTTCCTTCTCTGTTAAAATCATCATCAATTCTTACTATATCATCTTCGCCGGTATATTCTCCAACCTGAGCTTCTATTATAACAAGCAGTTCATCTGTATTGTTTGAAAGTCTATGAACGTCACCTGCTTTTATATAGGTCGATTCATTTTGATTTAGTGCAAAAGTTTTATCATTTATGGTTACAGTTGCACGACCAGACACCACTACCCAATGTTCATTTCTATGCTTGTGTTTTTGTAGGCTTAGTCTTTTAGCAGGTTTGACTTCTATTCGTTTTATTTTATAGCCTTGTGAATCTTCTAAAATAGTGTAAGTTCCCCAAGGTCTGTGTCCTGTTAAATGAATATTTGGAAGATCTGAGTTCTCTTTTTTAAGCTTTGAGACAATCTCTTTGACTTTTTGGGATGAACCCTTTTTACATACAAGCAATGCATCATCAGTATCGATTATTATGCAATCTTGCATATCTATCGTCTCGACTCTTTTATTTGAGAGTATTAAATTATTATTCTCATCTTTTGGCAACTCTATGGCAAGCGCGTCAAAGCTTCCGACGTCCGACCAATCTATATCCGAAGGCACAACTTTTACTTTATCAGATTTTTCCATAACAGCGTAGTCTATACTATCCTCTGGGATAGCACTCATAAATTCGTGAGTAATTCGCAATTGATTATCGGCTATTAGTTGTCTGTTTTCAAAAGCAATTTCTGAAGCCTTATATATTTCAGGAGAGTATTTTTTAAGTTCTTCTAAAAATAGACCTGCTTTAAACATAAACATGCCTGAGTTCCAGAGAAACTTTGGCGCTAGGCGTTCAGCGTTAAGTGCTAAGTTTTCTTTTAAATATTGTTCAGCTACTTCCAATTCAGGTTTTTCGTGAAATCTCTTAACGCTTAACCCTACTTGCTTATTGCTCGAAGCTTCCGCTTCTATATATCCAAAGCCTGTTTCGGCAAATGTAGGCTTAATGCCAAATGTTACAAGAAAGTCTTGAGATGCCAACTCTTTTGCTCTTTGGATTACTTTCTGATACTCTGTTTCATTTTTAATAAGGTGGTCGGATGGCGTTACAAGAACTATCTCCTCTTCATTAAGTGCCATGCAAGCCAAAGCAATAGCAGGTGCAGTGTTTCTCCCAACTGGTTCTAGCAAATATTTATTGTTCATTTTGTTTAGCTCTTCAAGCTGGTCAATCGCCAAAAAATACTGCTCGGCATTTGATACTATAAATTGACTATCACAAACTTTGCTATTTCTCTCGACTGTCAGTTGAAAAAGCGATTTGTTGTTAAAAAGTTTCACAAACTGCTTTGGCATAAGTGTACGGCTTATAGGCCAAAGTCTTGTACCACTTCCACCACATAAAATTATGTTAGTCATTTTTTTTGCCTTTTATTTTAGTCATTCTTTTACTGCCCAGTATCCAGATTTTGTACTACCTACTCTTTCAAGTTTGCCTTCTTTTTTTAGTTTTGAAAGATGCTGTTTTATTGCCTCTGTACTAACTCCTATGATTTGCGACAAATCATCTCTTGTGAGGCTACTATTTTTTTGCAACTCTTCTAAAACTCTCTCTTTTGTAGAAAACTTCTTTGTTTCTTGGGTAGTTTCTTGGGTAGTTTCTTGGGTAGTTTCTTGGGTAGTTTCTTGGGTAGTTTCATCAAAAGATATTTTTTGCTTTTCATAGCTTATTGTGACTAAATAGCCATTGCCCATCTCTTCATACTCTAGCTTCATCGTTGGATACGATGCTATCTCT